>CAYZHX010000005.1:0-53336 GCA_964476905.1 uncultured Terriglobales bacterium | reverse complement strand
TTGTGAAACTTTGAAATTACTCGTTACCAGGCCCGCTACCAAGGGTGGATGGTCGGCAACTCGGAAGTTGGGATTCCTCAATTGGTACTTTCCGAATGGCCCGTCACTCGTCCGCTACCACGTAGGAGTAGCCCTTGTGTGGAGCGAAGCGGTGAGGACTTATTTGAATTCTTCGGTCGAGTTGCTCTCCAATTTCGAGAGCTAACTTTCGCAGCCAACCTGGCGTAGGTCACCCGCAGTCGTAGATCCAAAGCACACCCGCATAGAACAGAGATACCGCAAGCGAGAGCTGCACGATCAATAGAAAGGCCGTAGCCCAGACAAGAGGGTGGTTGCGAGGTTCGTCTGCTCGCGTGAGACTCCCGCTTGAGCTAGGCACAACAATCTCCGCTCGTGCCGCCGATGATGACCACCTTTTTACCTTCGTACTGTTTCATGCGTATTCTCCTTGTGAATGATGTTTTTCGTTAAGGG
The DNA here is from genome assembly GCA_964476905.1 of uncultured Terriglobales bacterium. Lineage (GTDB taxonomy): Bacteria > Acidobacteriota > Terriglobia > Terriglobales > Acidobacteriaceae > Gp1-AA112. Next base: position 52,862 of record CAYZHX010000005.1, on the reverse strand, counting down.
TGCTTGGAAGGGAAGTCGGAGCCAGAGACCTTGACGACGGCCTGCCAGGCGGCTTCCTGGTTGGCGCGATCGTGGAGGTGCGGCTGGCGCATCGCCTCAATTGGGCCGGTGAGCTTCTTGGGCGCCGAGGCGAAGAATTGCCCTGAGAGGTCGGTTCCGAACTTCGATGCCTGGATGTAGCGGCGGGCGGCGGTCTCCGGCGTCTGGGTCATGCCGGGGAGTAGCTTCACCAGCGGGATAAAGAGGTACTTCAAGATCGCGGGAGCGTTCCGCGACGCGTTGGTGTCGGGCGCGCTGCCGGGCGCGACGGCGTACACGGCCATGCCGGAAGGTAGCCGGCGCGCCAGCGCCGCGGCCCACCAAGCAACAAGAAGTTTCGCATCCGCGTACGCCCGGTTGGCCTGGTATTTCACGTTCGGCCCGTTGCGCACAAGGGCTTCCACCGCTGCGCTTCGGTCGCCCTGGTAACGCTTGGCCGCGACGGCCGTCACGTTGGTGAGGCTGAACATGGGTACGTCGCCTCGGGCAGGTTCAGCGCCGGCGATAATTATCCGCGCGTCGGGGCTCAGCAGCTTCACGCCGAGCAACCCGACAGTCAGTTGGTGATGGCCGATCAGCGGGGCCTGAGTAGCCTCGACGCCCGCCGCAGTGACCACGCGTTTCTTACCCGGGACGATCCCTGCATTGAGCAGTAGAAAATCGACTGGCCGGCCTCGCTTGACGAGCTCGGCGAGGGAGGATCGAACGCTGGGTGGCCTGTCCAGATCGAGCTCCATCGGCGTGAAAACATTTAATTTCGTTTCGGCGGCAAGTTGAGCGGCCGTTTGTTGAGCCCGAGCCAGCGTGCGCCCGGTGACAATGATCTCCCGCCAGCCCTCTTCAGCAAGAAGGCGGGCTGCCGCCTGACCGAGCCCGGACGTGGCGCCGGTGACGAGAGCGATCGACTGTTCCATGGGAAGCTCCGTGGTGAAAGGTTGTCGTGAAGCCCCGTGAGACCGGGGCCCTTGCTATTTTTGAACTATTCAGTTATATATTGCGCAATGCGATGACCGTTGTCAATGAGTTTTGAACCAAATGATTCAAAATACTTCTAGGCCGCGTGGCAGACCGCGAAGCTTCGACGAGACAGGAGCGCTGGAAAAGGCCACTCAGGTGTTCTGGTCGAAAGGCTACGACGGAGTGACGATTGACGATCTCGTCGAAGGGATGGGTGTGGGACGGCCGAGCCTGTATGCCGTCTTTGGGGACAAGCGGGCGATATTCTTGCGCGTCCTTAAGGCGTACGCAGAACGGAAGGGTGCTCTCGCAGCCAAAGCACTCCTTTCGCCACTGGGTCTTCGCGACTCGATCGCTGGCTTTTTGAGGTTTGCCGTCGAAAGTGCGACCGAGAGGGGGTCCGCCCGGGGCTGCCTTCTGATATGCGTGGCGCCGCTTGTGAACGACGCTGAGGTTCAGCGGTTCCTGCAGAACGCCGCCACTGGCGGCGCAGCGCTGCTGGAGCGCCGTTTCCGGGACGGGATCTGCGCGGGAGAAATTCCATCTGACTTTCCCGTAGCCGCGCGCGCAACCCAAGTCACGGATTTAGCGCGTGGGCTGACCATGCGCGCGCAGATAGGAACGCCGCGCAAGACGCTCCTCAGAGATGCTGAGGAAGCGGCCGAATTGGTGCTCCTACCGCAGCGCGTCTGACGGGTTATCGGAAACAATTCTCTATTGCATCAAGTGCGCAATGAAAGTGTAGGTGGTCCGTTGACGCGCTCCACTCAGGCAGCATTGATCGCGGTGCATGCTTGCGATCCTCATCGTCGATGACGAACCAATCGCCCGGCGCGGTATCCGTCGCTATCTGGCTAAACACAACGACATTGAAGTCGTAGGGGAGGCGGCGAACGGAATCAGTGCGGTGGAGCAGATCAACGAACTTCATCCCGACATCGTCTTTCTCGATGTGCAGATGCCTGATCTGGATGGTTTTGGAGTTATCGAAAATGTGGAGCCATCGACCGACCACGCTCCCGTTTATGTCTTCGTCACGGCTCACGATGCACATGCCATTCGCGCGTTCGAAGTCCACGCTGTTGACTATCTGTTGAAGCCGTATGATAAGGAGCGATTTGCCAAGGCCCTGGTTCACGCACTCCATGTCGTCGAACAGCGCGGGACAGCAAATCGAGGTCTCGAACCACTGCTCCAATCCCTCCGTAGTCTCCGCCCATTGGAACGCTTTGTGGTAAAGGACAAAAAGCGGATTTTCTTTGTTCCCGTTTCCCACGTTTTGTGGATCGAAGCTGCGGGAAACTATGCCTGCATACACACTGCCAGCGACAGTCACCTGTTGCGGGAAACCCTGGCACAACTGGAAGAGAAGCTGGCGCCACACCATTTCATCCGAGTGCGCAAATCGGCCATCGTGAACAGTGCCCGCATTAGCGAGATTCGTCCGATGTTCGATGGGGTATACGACATCATACTGGCAGAAGGAACGGTGGTCACGTCGAGCCGCAGATACGCTCACAAGGTACGGACGCTGCTGGAATCCTAGTCTTGCCAACTGGGATGTATATTAGCGCGTCGGCGTGGGATGCCGGCGGCGAAGATGATCCGGTTCCATAAAACTGCGCAAGATGGCTGATTACACAAACAATTTTTCCTCCAACGCTCATTCGCGAAAGCGCCCCGTTGACCAAATTCATCTATGCAGTAAGGTTCAGTACATACGACGTCGGCGCTGGTCGTGGAGAAGGGTTCTACTCCTGACTTCATGAAGATTAGCCATTTCCATTTCCGTAAGATAACTCCGCTTCCCTAAGATAACTCCGCGCGATGAAGAGAGACCCCCGTTCGACTACATGCAAACAGACAAGCAGTACATTGTTGCGTTCTCCCAACCCCGTCGGACTGGAGATCATGCCTCGCGATAAAGGATGAGTGTCGAGCCAATCGCGATGAAGCATAGCGTCCAGATCCATGAGAAGACTCTGGATCCCGCAACGTGGCTGCGAAGTTCAAGCCACCGCGACCAGCCGGCAAAAACCGCGAGTAATGCCCGGACCTCTGTGGACCCTGGTAATCGCAGGAGCGGGAATTTGCATCGCGGTTACTTGGTTCCTTCACACGGAAAGCTTCATCATGCATGTCTGGATGACAGTACTGTCTCCAGCCCTGTTGGCTCTGCTGATTTTCCTCATCGCAGTGCTCGACAATCCTTATCGAGGAAAGATCAGCGTCTCCCCCGGAACCACTCGAGCGCGTCTATCAGCAAATCATGTCACCACAAAAGTCACGATAACCCTTTGTACACAAACGGGAGATTGGCTTCTCCATGTCTTCGAGAACAGGAGGGGGATCTTCCGACGTGGGCATTGTGGTGATCACCTTGAGTTGCGACTGCACGGCAGCCCATTTTTTCTGGTTCCTTTTGGTGGCGATGGGTGCGTCGGGATTGGAGTAGTAGGCAAGGATGTCACGTTTAAGACTGAAGGGAATGGGACGCGCGGGCGTCCGGGTGACTGCTTCGAGAAGCTGGGCGTAGGTCTCATCGGCGAGAGGATAACCGCCGGGTTTGACTGGGGCTCCGGTATCGAGGTCGCGGTTAGGGGCATTGGTTGGGATGTTTCTGTAGTTGGCGAGGAGCTGCCGGAGCAGGCTGACGGAGCGGTTGACGCTGTCGATATAGAGGGCCTCGGTCTGAGGCTGCGGGCCGCGGATGGAGAGCATAGAGAGCGGGCCTACTTTAGGCAGGATGAAGATGACTCCGGCGAGGACGTGTGTCTTGAATCCGGGTGATTTGCGATAAGGTTCCCAGCCATTCTCGGAGGAGGCAAGAGTGATGTCCTTTTGCAACTGGTCGAAAGCATGGGTTGTGGGGTCGTCGGGGAAGCGATTCTTGTGAAGTAACACCTCTGCCGCCGCAATCTGAGGAATGAAGCTGCGCACCGCTTTGCGATATTCGCGGACAACGACTTTTTTGTCACCGATCAGCTTGTGGGCGTCGATTCCGTAAATTTCCGAGAAGGCCTTCTGAACCAAGATTGCGGGGATGTCAAGGCCGACATGGTTGAGATAGGCGGACGGTGGGAGGTGGCGCTTGCTGAGCTGGTTCACATCGAAGGCGAACTCGATGCGGACGTGCTGGTGTTTGCCCTCGGCATAATTGACAGATGGTCCGTATTTCTTTGCGAGTTCGGGGAACTCGATGGCGACGGAACGGTTGGTGGCATCGGCGTGTCCGATGTTGTCGCCGACGTAATGCGAGAGCGCTCCGATGGCGAAGGCGAGCTCGTTGGCGTTCTGCGCGTTGCGAAGAAGGCTAGAGACGAAGTCGGCTGCGCGGACATAGTGGGTGAGATTGCTGAAGAAAATATTGCCGAAGGGAAAGTACCCGAGATCCTGTATGGCACAGCCGCCGTAGGCATACGCGTGAGCCTCGCGGAGCTGGTCTTCAGTGAGCTTGCCGTAGCGACGGAGGAGAACAGGGCGGATTGATTGTTCCCATACGAGATCGATGATCTGCTGGTGGGTGAGGACTGAGTATGGTTTGCCCTCCGTAGAGGCGAGCACGAGCAAGAGCATTACCGTGGCGAGCGACCGAAATGGCTGTTTCTTGTTGAATTTGATTTGAGCCTCTCGTACACCTTGCATTCTGTTTGGATGCAACCGTTGCGAGAAGCGGAATAGAGACCGTGGCAGGTAGGAGGCGCCAGCAAAATGGCGTTGGTTATTGATAAATCGCCTCAACCCCGTCGGACTGGAGATCATGCCTCGCGATAAAGGATGAGTGTCGAGCCAATCGCGATGAAGCATAGCGTCCAGATCCATGAGAAGACTCTGGATCCCGCAACGTGGCTGCGAAGTTCAAGCCACCGCGACCAGCCGGCAAAAACCGCGAGTACTGCAATGAGAATGTGAGTTAACTCAATCAAGGTCGCCTCTTTCACGTTCGAGAGCGCATGGGAGTGAGTGAGCAGGACGGCGCCACCAAACGCGCAAATTGCGGGGAAAATGTAGGGCGTCCAGGCGGCAGTATTGCGGCCGTTTTGTACCCGCCATTCGAAGATGGCAAAGGCGACGATCAATACCGTGAAGAAACGATGCTGAAGAACGTCAGCTACGCGGAAGCTTTCCCAGAACCCATTTGGTCCGAGTGGCCAGTTTTCGGCGTCAGCGCGAAAGAAGAGGAAGACCGCCAACCCTAAAAAGAGCAGAGGCCAGTTCGCGGCCCAGGTGGCTCTGCTCGATCGGCTCGCGAACACGAGCAGTCCCATTGCGAGAACGACAATTCCTGCCCAGTGATGATTGTATTCTGACCACGCAATGTCTCCCGGAGTCGCGGGCTGGAGTGCAGGTGCGCCAGGAACATAAGAAGGCGGAATTCCCCGGTTCTCTGCTTCCTGTTTTAGTACTTGCTCGTCTGCGGCACCAAGCGCGCTTAGCGAGGGTGTTCGCAGGCGGGGAACACGCGGAGTGAAGCGCTGCACTAAATCGTGTGTTGTTACACGTCCATCCGGCAGGTCAATAGCTGGAGGTTGAGAACCCAGAGACGCAGCGGCAAGGATCGCCGTGAAGCCGATCCCTATTTCGGCCTCAATCAGCCAGCGCAGCCAGTGGAAGTCCATTCCAGAAGCGACTCCGAGTCTGCGAACAATCGAGAAGTTCAGGGCGCCGATGGATAGAATTCCCGCAACCAGCCAAATCTTTGCGCCCAGCATTGCTCCCCATGACGTCCCAAAGAACGCCCTGGGGGAATCCATATATAAAAAGGAGAGCGCGACTCCCGCGATCAGAATCACCGCCACGCCGACCGCTGCCATGGACGAAAAGGACCGCGTAATTGCCCTCGATAACGAGACACTGGATACGTGACGAATCGTGATCAGCAGAAAGGGCAGAGCGCCGATCCAGATGCCGGCGGCTAGATGGTGAACCAACGTGAGACTCGCCAGGAGCATCCGGTGATCCACGCGTGCCCAGGCATGACTGGTCACGACGCCGCACGTCAGGATGATCAGACCGACCGGGGCTTGGACCGCTGAAGATTCGCTCTTGGCATTCGCGTACTTGGTCAGCAACAGTGCGCAGACCGCCGATGCCAAACCGGCAACAAAGAAGTTCGCTCCTACGACGTCTCTTAACCGAAATCCTGATCTATCCAGAAGAACCGCTGAACTGATTGAAACCGTCGCGATTTGAGTAGCGGCCAGTCCGAGAGTCGCGGTCCGAAAGAGCCAAGCTGTAGATGGAACGAATCGCTCCCGTCGAGGGTCTGTGGTTACGCCGTACCGTAACAAGACGCGAAATGCGATTCCACCTATTACTAAGGATTGAAAGGAGAGCGTCAGCCCTCGCAGCAGAACCGACAGGAAGCTAAAAAAGTCGAGTAGATTCGTCACGGCGACTGTCCCCGAAAATCAACGGGCTGAGAACGGGACCTCACCTCGGGTGATGTGCCCATCGGAAGCGAGTACTTGCCAAGACAACTTGTATTTCCCAGGCTGAACATCGGTGGCGCTGGTTTGGATCACGTTGGAAGCATTCCCAGGCAGGGCCTTGAGTGGTTTACTGGCGCCCTCATCACTGAGCAATCGAACGACCGATCGCGTGGCATCAATGCGCACATTGAACTTGAGCACAATGTCGACTTTGGGACCGTTCACGATGGAGTTCGCTTCTGGTCTCGATGCCACCAATATTGCGTGAGCCCACGCAACTCCAACAAAAAGAACGATAGTCGTGGTTGAGACGAGTAGGGCGGTCAGGGACTTTCTACGGCGAATCATCCCGCGATCAGTTGCGGTCCATCTGCATTCACAGTAGCGATGGCCAAGGGTTTGTAGAGTCGAGGATTTCGGAGTAGAAAAGTGGAGATTACTCAGCAAGCTTAGCTTGAGCAGGAATCTCGTTGATGCTGAGCATCTAATTTGGAACCAGCACCGCGTTGTCATTTATCTTTGGTGGTCGGCAGGTGTGAGAAACGAGATGGCCTGTCAATAGCTGCCTGAGGTTCCGGGCTAAAGCAATCGAGTGTTGACGCTCCAGCCGAGTTCTGGCCAACCTCTCCCGAACCCCTACCAAATCCTGCCGACTTGCGTTCGGTTGCTTAGGTCAAGCAGACAACCGGGAAAATAGTAGAACAATACGATGACAAAAATGGCCATGGTTAGCTGACAAAACTCCTGGTTTTTGAATACTGTGACAGATGTCCATGGTTTTTGAATGCAGATATCGCGGCTGCTCTAGCCCGGCTCTGATGCAGCGTAGACAGCCACGCGAAGATCCAGCACGCATTGCCTAAACCCGCGGGGAGCAGGTGAATGATGGTTCGAGTGAAATCATCTTTGGCGGGCAGTGAGGTCTTCGAGTGTGCGTTTCAATTGTTCCAATTTCTGCCCGGCTTCGCCGAGCTTGCCTTGCGCCGTCAGGCGTTGATAGTCCGCCAGGTCTTTCGCGGCTTCCGCGATGAGCGCGTTGAGATCCGGGGCATTTTCGGATGCAGGAACTGGACCGCGCGGCATAGGCTGGGCAGAAACTGGTGCTGGGCTTAGGGAAGATGCCGCTCCGCCAAAGAGTGCAGCCATTGCCAATTCAAAGTTTGGCCCGTAAGCGAGCCGGTCCTGCAACGCGAGCACTACCAGACGCAGCTCCGGCATCGGGCTGCGCTGGGCCTGCAAGTAAATCGGTTCGGCATATAACAGCGCCTTCCCAGAAGGGATCACAAGCAGGGCTCCGCGACGAACGTGCGAGCCTTGCTGGTTCCACAAGCTCAATTGCCCTGAAAGTTGCGCGTTCTGATCGATTCGCGCCTCGATCTGCAGCGGTCCATCCACAAGTTTCGTTTTGGGAAAGTCATAGATTACCGAAGTGCCATAATGTGAGCCGTCGCTGCGTCCGGCAATCCAGCCAATCAAATTGTTCCGGTTGGCCGGAGTAAACGGCAGAATCTCTGCGAACTCAACGCTGGTTTCACCCGGAAGTTTCATCAGCACGAAGTTCGGTTCCATCGGCAATGTCGCCTGCTCGCCGCTGGCGTTCATCCCGACTTCGCTGGCGACGGTCCACAGGTCCTCACGGTTATAGAAGACTTCCGGATTCGTCATGTGATACAGGCCATATACCGCAGCCTGCAGCTTGAGCAGCAGCTCCGGGTAACGTATATGCTTGCGCAGATCTGGCGGCATCGCGGCCGCATCTTTAAACAGACCAGGAAAAATCCGGCGGTACGCAGCGAGGATCGGATCTTCCTTGTCAAAGACGTAAAACGTTGTCGTGCCATCGTAGGCGTCGATCACCGCCTTGACGCTGTTCCGCATGTAGTTGATCGGATTGCCGTCGAGATCGTAATGGCTGGAGTAGGGATAGCTGTCTGACGTCGTGAACCCATCCATGATCCAAGACAATCGGCCATCATCGCCCAGCACGATGTATGGATCCGGATCAAATGTAAGGAACGGCGCTAATGCCGATACCCGATCGCGCACGTTGCGCCGCATCAGCAGGCGGCTGTCCTTATTCACATCGTCACTGAATGGCAGCTTCGCAATATCGCCACGATCGAGCGCCAGAATGAAGCGGCGCAAAAAACGGCCAAGAACGATGCCCCCGTTGCCTTCGTAGTCCGTCAAGTTGTTGGTCTGGCCTTGCGGGTAGTTGAATTCCTTCTGCCGTGTCTTCACATACACGTCTGTGTTAGTCAGCTCACCGAAGTAAACCTCCGGACGGGTTACAGTCAGAGAGCGCACGGTACTCTGGACCGGCATATTGCTCAAGATTAGCGTCGGCAAGCCTTCTGGCGTGAAACCATTAACGGGATTCATGGTGATGCCATATCCGTGGGTGTAGATTAGTTTCTCGTTAATCCAGTTGCGGCTGCTCTCCGGAAGTTTGTCGACGTTCAACTCGCGCGTGGCGAGCATGACCTGGCGAATCGTGCCGTCGATTTCATAACGATCGATATCGATATCGGGAAAGTCGTAGTAGGTGCGGATTTCCTGTATTTGGCGCAGCGTGTCCTGTAACGCACGCCAATCCCACAGCCGGATGTTTTGCAGTGTGGCCTGGTTACTCGCCGGATCCGCTGCCTCGACCGTTGTCTCCGCAGGAAATTCGCGCTCCGAAATCTGATTCAATCCGTATGCCTGCCGCGTCAACTCGATGTTGTGGACAATGTAGGGTTGCTCGCGAACCAGTTCGTTTGGCTTCACGATAAAACTGCTCACATACCACGCAAAAAACTGGACGCCGAGATAACACAGCGTCGCAGGAATGATAGCGGCGACGATCCAACGTAGACGTGATACAGACACGGCGTTCGCGACAGCTGCGGCAGCGCCGAGAACGAGCGCCGCACAGACAACGAGCATCCCGGTGAGTGTGACGTGAGCGTCAGTATATGTAACACCGGCAAAGATGGTGTGCGTATCGAACAAGTGCTCAAACCGGGCGAGATAGACACGGATCGCACCGATGAGCAACACGAATGCAAATGTGATCGACAGCCCGCGCCAGGAAAATGGCGCGTAAGCGGTGCGACGTCCCGCGAATGCACGCGTGCCTCCGGCGATGAAGATAAGGAGAATGGCGATCGCGCAAGTAATCGCGGCCAACGTCATCAACCAGCCCGTGATGAGTTGCGACGCGGGAAGAGTAAACAAGTAGAAGTTCAGGGGCTTGCTGAAGATGGGATCGATCACGCTACTCGTGGCATGTGGCGCGTACCAGTAGAGCGCGAGCGTCGGCCATTCCATCGTCATGCTGGCGCCGGTCGCAGCGGCGACAACCAGCGAAACTCCGAGCCCGACAAATCGCAGTACTGGCTCAACGGGCAAGCGTATGGGCTCTCCGGCGAGGAAGATCGTGCGACTACTCGGCAAGTTAGGAAGGTGGGTTCGCTTCAGAGCTAAGAACGATCCGTAGACAATAAGAAATGCCGCCGCGGCAAATCCTATAAACGCCACCCATTGGATTCGCAGCGTCGTCCAAAATACGTCTCCATAACCAAGGGACCCGAACCAGAGCGCGTCGACGTAATAAGACAACGCCATCCGGCTGCCAAGGACAACAGATGCAAAGACGACGAGAATGAGAATGAGTACGAAGCGGCGGCGACGCGGTCGGCCCATCGCGGGCCAATCGAGGGACTCGGGCATTGGTTATCGCATGATACTGGTTTTGGCGACACCAGTCAGAGTCGACGTTTGATCCGAGCCAAAACTAAATGACCTCCGAATTGTAAGCAAGCCGAGCAGGTCCTCGACGAATGAACGTGCAACGGGAAAATACAAACTAAATCCAGTTCCCTGTTCCACCTCTGTAAATTCCCTGTTCCCCCTCCTGTTATGCCTCTGTTAATTCCCTGTTGCGTTCCGCGTGACAACTCACATGGGCTCCGGAAACGGCTAGAAACAACGGCTCTTCTTGGCTTTTCCTCCGGATCAGGCGGAAAAAATTCGCTGATAAATTCCCTGTTCTTGAATTTGCATTCCCACAGATAGGCTCATGTGGGCCATAAAAAAGATCCGAAGGCTGCTTCGGTTATCGTCTTTGAAATTCGGGCGAGCCCAACAGAATCCCTCCTATAGTCGCGAGCCCTTTGCTGGGATCTTTGATGAGAGGTGTGATGTGCTCCTGCTCCTGTAATCGTTGTTCAAGAAGGTTTTGTGTTTGCTTCGAGACATCCCCCTGCAGCAGCGTCCATTCCAGCAACGACATAGCCCGATCGGCACCGCGCATCTCCATAGCTCCTGATCCGGACCCGCGGCTGTCACGCGACTGAATATCGGTCAGTACTCCCAAGCTCAGCAACTTGGGCGCGTCAAACTTCACACCTCCTACCTGATTGTTGGTCATCTGGAGAGCAAAGTTGAGACGATCGAGCAGAGCGTCGGAATTAATCCAGGAATCGGCGCGCATAGAGTAACCGGTTGGAGGCTGCATCAGGTAGAGAGGCTCGCCCATTTTTGCCAATCTTTGTACCAGGGGAAAGGGATTCCCCACATCGGCGCCGCTGGCGCGAACTGCAGATACCACAAATTCAAGCGGGGTCTTCACTTTCGCTCGATACGTGTGCGGCGACCAGAACTCCGGGGAGGTGAAGAGCGCGTGCAGCACTTCCCGTATGTCGCCTCCAGTGTCGACGAACCGCTGCGCCAGGCGATTCACCAAAGATGCGGGCGGGTCGTCGGCAACAAAGCGCTGCGCCAGCTTTTTCGCAATGAAATGTGCGGTCTGCGGGCTGCTTGCGAGTTTGTCGAGGACCTCCAGACCTTCTTGCTCGCCGTTTTCATGGATGGTCTCCCCCAGCACGTGCTTGTCGCCGGGCTCGTGTTTGCGTGCGTCGAAGACGAACCCCCCGGCCTGCCCAGGATTGTCGATGGTCCACCCGGTGAGCACCTTCGCAAGCTCGACAACATCATTTTGGGAATATCCGCCATCCACGCTCAGAGTGTGCAGTTCCATGATCTCGCGTGCGTAGTTCTCGTTCAGTCCGCGCTTTGCGTCCGGCGATTTGTTGTTGGCGGCCGTCTTAGAATCTGGGCCGATGCTTTGCCAATTGTCGAGATAAAAGAGCATGGCGGGGCTCTGAGCGGTCGCAATTAACAGATCGCGAAACTTACCCAGAGCGTGCGGACGGATCACGTCGCGCTCGTAGGCGGTGGTGTAATGCTGATCGGCATCTTTGTTTACAAAAACGTTGAAGTGATTGAACCAGAAATCGGTCATCACCTCGAGCAGCTGGCGCTCGCTGTAGATGGCCCGTAACATCTTGCCGACTTGCAGTTCCGCCACGGGAACACTTGGCGGATATCCAAGAGCTTGAAAAGCCTCGCGCTGTTCAGCTGTGAAGTCGGCATTTAACTTGTCGCGCAAGTCACCGGGCGTGTTGCTTCCTAAAGCGAGCAGCTGGTCGCCTGAATAACCCTCCAAAGTGGGTATCCGTTCCTCTTTCGGCAGCGCAAGCAAATCCTTGGCCAAGGCCGTGGCCATCTGCCTTTGCTGATCGCGCAAGGTATCTTCCGGGTTCCTAGACGCAGCGTCGGCAACAGTCACAATTGCAGCAGTTGATTTCTGTTTGTTTTGAATTTGCAATCTGCTGAGTTGCGAACGGTACACCATCCCTTGCAGCGGATCGTTCGGGAGTTGCGCCTTTCCGTCCGCGACGGCCTTGATCATTCCGGGAGGGGGAAAGTTCTGGACCAGTTCCTTGGGCTGCATTCGGAGCGTGCGGAGCGGCCCAAGGCGGGCGTCTAATGCTGAATCATCGATCGACTCAGGGTGCAGTTGTTCGTCAATCCACTTATCGACTCCGACCTGCAAAACATGGTCCAAGTTGCCGGGTCGCGGCCCGAACGTGAGGCGATTAAGCGCATGGATCGCGCGCTGCTCCTGCGTCAATGGCCGCAAAGACTTCTTAACCGGCAGCTTCTTAGAAGTAGCAAACGTGGGACATATCGAAAGGGATGTTGAGAACGTCAGAACAAACAGATATCGACAGATGCGCATATTGTGGCCGTCGCTCGCACTCGTCCCTATGCTAGCGAAAACCCACGCGACCGTATGAAGTTTCTGCTAATTCCGAGCAAAGAAGCTGGAAGTTCAGATTCTCCAGCCCGATTCGAAACCGGCGAGCATGGCGTATTTTCATGGGAGGCAGTCGCGATCCAGAAGCGCGAACCATTGGCGTTTCAGCAGCGCAGTTCGATTACTGCGTGATGAGCGAAATCACCTGTTATCCCAAGTGATCGTGTTAGGCTTCGCTCGGACACACTTCGTTCGGGAAGACGACGCATCCATGAAACCACCATCGAACGTCAAGACGCCAGCGCAATACATCGCCTCACTCCCCGCCGATCGTGCGAAGACGATCGCGACCGTGCGCGCACTCGTGAACAAGCACATTCCGCGCGGGTACGACGAGTGCCTCGTCTGGGGCACGATCGGCTGGACGATTCCCCTTTCTCGATATCCAGACACTTACAACAAGCAGCCGATCTGTTACGTCGCGCTCTCGTCACAGAAGAACTACTGCTCGCTTTATCTGATGGCTGCGTATTGGGGCGCGAGTCAGCTCGAGCAGCTCAAGGCGGCGTTCAAGGCTGCAGGGAAGAAGCTTGACATGGGGAAGTGCTGCGTTCATTTCCAGTCGCCGGACGACTTACCGCTCGAAGCGATTGGCAACCTGATCTCGGCGATTTCAAGCGAGAAGTGGATTGAGATGTACGAACAATCGCGCTTGATGACAAAGGCGGGGAAGGCGAAGCAAGGCGGCCGATCGGCGAGCAGGATATCCGCCGAGCGCGTCGAGACAAAGCATCGGCGGTGAACTTTCCCTCTACGACCCGCTCGCCCAATCCGGTGTGGCGAAGGATGGAAATACGAACGCGACAGTACACCGCAGAGTCGGCTCGTTTGAAATGCCGCATCGAGATCAAGAATCATTTGCTCTTTCCGAACTCGCGAACGAGCCCGCTCCATAGCGGAGCTCCGCTGAAGCCAACGACCAACAACGCAGAGAAAAGCACAACCGCATCCAGGCTGGCACGACCTTCTTTTGCCCAATACACGTCGCGCAAGTTGAGCCAGAGAGCAAACTCATCGAGCGTGAGCGCTGCCGCTGCGCCATAAAAAATGCAGAGGAGTCGCCGTCCAGCCAGTCTCCATGATTTTGCTTCGCCTCCGGCATCGATCATCCAGCCATAGCCGACGAGCAGGAGGAGAACAATGCCCCAGACTAGATGGTGAATGTGTCTTCCTCCCATCTGGACGTCGTGGAACGGTCCGATTCCATTGTGAATCGACCAAGTCAAAGCCCGTACCCCGGCGAACGTGATAAAGAAGGCAACAGACGATAGCAGAATGCGCCGCCTTGGGGTATCTGCGATGTGATGGTGAAGCAGGGCCCCGGCCCGAGTCCAGTGCAGGAATGCCAGAATGGCGGCTGAAATCCCCAGGACGAAAACGAAAACCAACCATGCTCCGTTCATATTGATTCAGAGTGGCTTGCCTACTCGGTTGTTAGGCCAACGCGACAAGGAAAGCCTCCTCCTCCAAGAAAAAGTGCGCCCGCGGAAAGCTTATCAACGCAGGAACACAGGACACTCGTCTCGAGGGAACTTATTTACCTACCGCCTGCGTCCGTTGAAATTCAATTCGATATCGGTAGGCGCGGTGATGCGACCGCGAATAGAGAACGATTAGAACGATGATCGCTATTCCAGCGACGATGATCAGACGTAGCTGCTTCTCGCGTTTCATTTATGGCGTGGATGCTAGCATGTTGCGCCGCGTAGAGAGACTTCCCAAAGTGATCACAAGTCAATAGCAATCACCTCGTGGACGTCGATCGATGGGACCGTGATCTCGACCCATTGACCGGTCTTGCTGATTCGTGGCTCCTTGCTACTCACCAGAAGCTGAATTCGTTTTGCACTTCGGCCTTCTGGAAGCTTTAGACGCACCCGCAGCTCTCCCACGGGCATGATTTCCCGGAACGGACCCTTCATCATCATCGGGTTCGTGAGATTGACCAAATGAACCGTCATCGAGCCTTGCTGTCGCCAGACCGTTACATCAAGAACACCTTGACCTTCTACGGTAAGTGTCTTCTCTTCATTAGCCGCCCACTCGACAGCATTTCTGAGCAACTTGCCATGATCGATGCACAGCACTTCCCAAAAAGAGCGGTCGATGTCCCATGGAAAATAGACGATGCGGCTTTTTCCCGATTCATGGAGATAAAGCTCAGGAATCTCGGTGTGCGGTGTGCGTGGAAAAACCTCTTCCATCGGTAAATCTGGATATGAAGGAATCAATGTGAGCGGGGGATTCGAGGTCCTATCCATTGGCTCGACATCGAGACAATAAACTCCATTGATGATGCGCTCGGCATCTTCGAGCCCGGCAAGGATTGGGTGATAACCGCCAGTGGTTCGATCCTTCTCCACGGTCAAATAAGAATTCTGCATCGGGCCATCGACATGTCCCTTGTAGTGGGCTCGGAAGACATCGGCGAGTCCAAAGGTGTTTCTGCGGACGCCCCACTGATCGTAAAGCGAGGTCTCAAATGTGGCGACGAGACTGCCGCCTCGCGAGAGATATTGTCGAATCCGATTGCACTGTTCATCAGACAGCGCAGCGATGTTGGGCAGAATCAAAACTTTGAAGCGATCGATGTGAGCGGAATCGAGAAGGCGGTCGTGGACCATCTCGAACGGAATGCGAGCTTCGATGAGCGCATGGTAGAAGCCGAGTGTGTGATCCTCCACCTTGGATTGGGCATGCTCGCCGCCATAGAAGGTTGCGGTTTGCTGGGAATAGACCATGGCAACGCGCGCCAGAGACTCTTCATTTCGCAGGTAACGCTCCGCACCATAACTCCAGTTGTAGATGTCTTCGACAACACCCAACCATCGCTGGTCGTGGAGAGTGCCGGCAAACTTTGTGAACCAGGGACGCAAGCCGTTGGCGATTCCGTCGGCGGCCCAAATGCGGATCTCAGCGTCGCTCTGCACAGAGTCCTTCCAGCGATACGGCTCCTCCAGTCCCACACTGAACATGCCAGCAATCGGTTTGCGACCGAGCGCCCCACGGTACTCCTTCCCATTCTTTCCATTTGCCCAAGGCGCCATCACTCCCCGTCTCGCCTGACGATCGGCACATAACGTGTCCGCCAGTTCGCCCACAGTCTTCATATCCAGCTCGCTCAACGCGCCCCCTCCCGTATTGGGAATGAAGCGCGCCTGCGGATTGATTTTGCGGATCTCTGCATCCCAAAGACGCCAGAGTGCAAACAGGCGCTCCTGTCGCCACAGCAGGTAATTTCGCCGCGCAGGGTCCTGCGGATCGTGCGTGCGCGGCAGGTCCATACCATACGCGGTTTTGAAATTCTGTTCACAGTGGACGCAGTAACACATTCCCGATCCGGACCAGCGGTTGCTGAAGATCCCTTCTGGCTTGTACAAAACCATGATTTCGCGGTGAACCTGCGTCATGAATTCAAAGTTGTACGGACCGAGCGCACACGTAACCCAGAAGTCCGCATCGGCCCAGTGGCGGCGCGGACGACCGTCAGCATCAACCGCAATCCAGTCCGGATGAGCGTCATAGACGTTTTGGTGCGCTGCATGTGGATCTGTCCGAGCGACGACGATCATTCCCAATTTGCGACAGCCCGCGAGCAGATCGCCAAACGGATCCGACGCACCCATCCAGGCGCTGCGGTACTGCAAGGGAATTCGGGTTGGATAATAGGCGACACACCCTCCCGCGCTCAGACATGCAGCGTCCGCGTGCACGCGCCTGAAATAGTCGAGCCAGAACTTCGGGCGGTACTGTCCTGGATCGTTTTCCACCAAGGTCAGTTGCGCCCATCGCATTGGCCGATCGAACCACGGTTCCTCAATCGAGCTTGTAGACGGCTTTGCCTCGGCAGTGCCCACTTCGCCTATCAGCGCAGCGGCACCGAGAACCGCTGTCTGTTGCAAAAAGGTTCTTCGGGAAAGAGCTTCTGTCATAAATGTGCAGCGAGCGTCGCGCTGCTTTATATTCGCGGCGATGCCTTTTCCTTCTCTGCGCCGAGCGGTTCCAGTCCTAGTCGAGCGCGGCATTCGTCCAACATTGTTGCGGTACGCGTTGCTCCCACACGAGAAACGCCCAAAGCTCTGACCGTGAGCAGGGCGTCTAGATCTCGGACGCCTCCCGCTGCTTTAACTTGGACTGATCGAGGAGAATGGGCCCGCATCAAACGCAAGTCTTCCAGTGTTGCGCCTGTAGTGGCATATCCCGTCGATGTCTTTACCCAATCGACACCACAGTCCGCGCAAATTTGGCAGAGACGAATCTTCGATGGCTCATCGTGGTAGGCATTCTCAAAGATGACTTTGAGCTTGGCCCCTCCGGAGTGTGTTAAATCTGTGAGACCGCGGATCTCCTCAGCCACATATCTCCAATCTCCACTGCGGGCTTTGCTGATGTTGATGACCATATCGAGCTCGGTTGCGCCCTCGCTTAATGCATGTTCAGCTTCGGAAAGCTTGACACTTGTTGTGTGGCCGCCATGCGGAAATCCCACCGTGGTGCTGGCCTTAACCACGCTTCCCCGCAGTATCTCGGCGCAGCGCGCCAAGTAGTAGGGCATAATACAGACGCTCGCGACTTGGTACCGCAGCGCCAACACGCAGCCATTCTCCAGATCAGTCTCGGTCAAGGCAGGGCTCAACAGAGAATGGTCAATCATCTGTGCAATTTCGACGTAGGTATATTTTTCATTCATTGACCACCTCGATCATTGCCGCATTCATCGCGTCGTGTGAAACATCAATAAGCCAGTTGGCAAACGGGAATTCACGCCGCCGAGCGAGACATGGCGTGTTCAGTGGACCACTGCTTCGTAAATCGATCGGCGGCCGATATTCGTGTCTACCCACCCGACGAAGTAACTTCATATTTGGCGCGTCGGTATTGCCACCGTCGTGCATTGACCAATGTTCCGGTGCGCACGCGGGCAGGTCCAGCTCCTAATCCATTGACAGCAGCGCTGCCATGGTCTCAATTCCGTCCCACAAGTTCTGAATCCGGATATTTTCGTTCGCGCTGTGCTGGTTATTGTCGTGATTGGCTAGAGGAACAAGAATCATAGGAGCGGAAGTAGCTCGTTCAATCATCTCCAGCGGAACGCTTCCTCCTGTAGTGGGCAGGACGATGACGTTGGAATGAGCACTACGAACTGCTGCAACTACCTTCTGCGCGACCGGTAGATCCATTGGGGTGCGCACAGCATTGTAGCTGGCAAGATCGCGCTTGACGTATGCCACCAGTGCGTGCCGAAGAAGAACGCTACGATCGGGCTCCGTTTCCACAACGAAATAACCGCGGGAGCGCACAAAATCAATTACGCGGTTTTGCTGCGCGCGCCAGTCGATACCTTTTACAAGACGCAAATCGAGGTCCACAGTCGCAAATGCAGGTATGACATTATTCGACTTCGCGCCGGTTCTCGCCGCCGCAATCCCGTTGATGTTGAGGGTGGGAAGATTCAGCAGCTCATTGAGTTTTTGACCTCCGCCGTCGACATGCCCCAGCCACAGTTCCTGTCGTAAGGCATCTTCGTTTACGGGCGCGGCGGCGATCGCATCTCGTTCGGTCTTTCCCAGTGGCACTATGCCATCGTAAAAGTGCGGAATGAGTACTCGCCCATCCGCATCCTTCATCGCTGCCAATAGCTGCGCGAGCATCATTGCCGGATTCGGCGCCCAGTTTCCATAATGCCCACTGTGCAATTCGCGATGTGGACCGTACACCGAGATCTCTAAATGTGTATCGCCTCTCGCTCCAAACATGATGAGTTGGCGGCGGCTCTGGTCTACGGGTCCATCGCAAATAAGCCACACGTCTCCGCCAACCAGATCACGATTTGCTTCGAGGATATTGGCAAGGTGCGGAGAGCCGGCCTCCTCCTCACCTTCCCAAACAAAACGAACGTTTGCCGGTAGGGGAATGCCTTTCGCCCGCAAAGCATCGAGTGCGGACAGCTGCGCGATGATCGAGGCCTTGTCGTCGGACGATGAGCGCGCAAAAATCCTCGGTTCACCGTCGACGATCCTGGTGACAGGCTTAAAAGGAGCACTGCCTTCCCATTCGCCGGGCGTGACCGGCTGTCCGTCGTAGTGAGCGTAAAAGACGATTGTGTGCGTCGCGCCAGGTGTTCGAATTTCGCCATAGACTACGGGCGAGGCGCCCGAGAATGTCAGCAACCGCGCGTTCACGCTTCGTTTGCTAAGCATTGCAAGTAGCAGGTTTGCATTCCGTTGAATGTTGATACTGTCGCTGGCGACATTCGGAATGGATAATAATGAGGTAAATTCGCTGAGAATCTCATCCCGGTGGATTTTGTGCCATTCGCGAGCGGCATCGACAGCAGACGTTTGGGAAAGCGACTGCAGCGGAGCGACAATTAGAACCGTGACTGCCGCTTTTCGGGCAATGCAGGAGCGAACCAGACTCAGGGCAGTATGCATGAGAGCCACCAGGCAGGTAAGCTGACGCAATAGATTTCCAAACAATAAAGGAGCACGCAATACATCAGTCCTACGGGATTTGTTTTGGCGTCCATCAAAATATTGCGCGACTGCACTTGTTTGACGAAGTCACTGACAAATAAGAGATAGCCAACTCGCAGCTCTCGCTCAATCGTTGGGTCGCCGCATGGGCGCTGCGATATTACCAGTGACAGCTCGGAAGGAGGCGGCATCGTGCTGCCGAGTGTCATGACTTTCGACGAACACCGGTAGACGCGAGTCTACGCTCGATGAGTGGAATCGGACAGGCTCGACGCACGAGCGTCTGTTCCCTGTTCACCCCTGCAAATTGCCTGTTCCGCCTGCGGTTACGCCTCTGTTAGTCCATGCACCGCTTGTGCGAAAGCTCACGTTGGCTCTGGAAGAAGCTGGAAACGACGGCCTTTCTTGGCATTTCCTCCGGATAAGCCGAAAACCAGTTCGTTGATAAATTCCCTGTTTCTGATTTCCAATCTCACAAAACAGGCGCATTGGTTGAGTAATCGGCTACCATAGCGCGCATGAAAATCGGCAGATGTGGTCGAGTTGTGCTTCTTGTGCTCACCGCTTGTACGGCTTCGCTGCGCTCGCAAACTGTTCAGAGGCTCGATCCGGGACTGGATCAGCTAGTTCCTCCCGACGCCACTCTCGAACGTGTTGCCACAGGTTTTGACAAGTGGACCGAAGGGCCAGTCTGGACGCGCGAAGGCAGTCTCCTTTTTGCAGAGATTCCGGCAAATAACATCGTCCTGTGGAAGCCTGGTCAAAAGGCGGAGGTTTTCATTCACCCCAGCGGGTATGCCGGAAGCACACCGTACAAAGGCCCAGAGCCTGGCTCGAATGGAATGACGCTCGACAGTACTGGCCGCGTAACCGTCGCTGGACATGCCCGGCGCAACGTCTGGCGATTGGAATCGCTTGATCCTCATGCGCAGATCACAGTGCTTGCTGACTCCTACCAAGGCAAGAAGCTCAACAGTCCTAACGACCTCGTCTACAAATCTGATGGCTCCCTTTACTTCACGGACCCTCCTTACGGACTGGAAAGTCAAAGCGACGATGATCCCAAGAAGGAACTACAGGTTAATGGTGTTTACCGCATCCCTGGAGCGCGGCAGCAAAGGCCCGGCTCAACACCGGCTCGGGAGAAACTGCAGCTTGTAATCAAGGACCTTGCGAAACCGAACGGCATCGCCTTCTCACCTGATGAAAAGGTCTTGTACATCGCCGAGTCCGGCAAAAAGGTCTGGATGCGATATCCCGTCCGCGCGGACGGCTCAGTTGGAACTGGGAACCTTTTTCTCGACGCTTCGACCGAAAAGGGAGATGGCGGACCAGACGGCATCCGGGTAGACGAGAAAGGGAACGTCTACGGTTCTGGTCCTGGCGGAGTTTGGATTATCTCCCCCGAGGGAAAGCACCTCGGCACGATCCAGGTTCCAGAACGGGTCAGCAATGTCGCGTGGGGCGACAGCGACGGGAAGACACTTTACATCACGGCGAGTACGAGCGTGTATCGCATCAGGCTGAATGCTTCTGGTGTGAAGCCGTAAAAATTGACGGCCCAAAAAATCAATTGAACAGAGGTAAGCGTAGCTGTGGATTTGCGTTGAACGCCCGCGGTTCAAGCTGACTCTTCTTGCCAATCTGGTACCGCGGATAAATCCGGAAGTTGTCTGGTATGAAGCCTCAACGCATCAGTTCAGCCAAATACTGCTTCCACAGCGATGGATCTGATCCGCTGCTATGGCCGTGAGTTCCCGCGCTCGCGGGCAGGAGCACGAAGCGACCGCGCTTTACGCGCTTCATCAGCGCTTCCATGGTTTCGGCATCGGGAGGATTGATCAGATCGTCGGCGGCGTTGACTGCGACCACGCGCGCGCGAACTTTCTCCAGGCCCGGCTCCGGATTGTAGTTGCGGGACGCATCGAGCGCATAGACCAGATCGGTGGCGTCCCGTTGTATGCCGGAGTCACCCATCCAGATCTTGAATAACGCTTCAGCAACATCGGGATTTGGTGAGCTCTCCTGCATGCGCGAGGCGGCATCGAGCATGAGCTCAAACATCCCAATGGTCTGATTCAGACTCTGACTCGACGTGTTCCCATTCAGATACTCGGAGTCGCTGGTAATCATAAAGATAGCGAGCTCGCGTCCCAGTCGGTTCAGTCCGTAGATGGCGGTAGGCATGCACACGAGCGGGAACAGCGCGTCCATCATGTCGGGGTGCTCTTCTCCCCACAGCCAGGTTTCCATGCCTCCCATAGAAACGCCGCTCACCAGCCTGAGATGGTCGACTCGCAATTCCTCGACCAGCAGCCGGTACTCGGCTTCCACCATGTCGCCGTAATCGTAATGGGGGAAGCGGGTGCGCAAACCGTTGCTGGGCTTGGACGACTGTCCGTGACCAATAACGTCCGGAATGACGGTGAAATAGCGCGCAGCATCCAGCGGCTCGCCCGCTTGAAACAAAGTGGAGTACGGTTGAGATAGAAATCCCGCTAGGGACCCGCCCGTTCCATGAAGAAGAAGTATGGCGTTAGTGATGCGACCGTCGCGGTTCCGTTGTGGGACTCCAACCGTAGCGTAATGAATCTTCATCTCGGGCAATGACTCTCCACTGCGGAAGCGGAAGTTACGCAGAATGTAGTCGGATTCGGTTTTCTGTTGTGCGGTGAGCAAGGAGGTGAACGTGAGTGTTAGCACGAAGACGAGGAAGGCCCGCCTGATGGAACGAAGCTGACTAAAACTCCCGATAGACATGAACTCACTCCATGCAAACAAAGCGACATCTTGCGACTGGCCGAACTAAGTTCGCTGACAAACTGCTCTTCTTTTCATGGAGAGTGTTTCAGCGCCCGCTCGTTGTCCCTTTTGCAATAGCGGAGGCATTCAAATGCGGCTGGGCTTTGAGCTTCCCTTTGCTGCTCGCTGCGAACCTTGCCGGCTTCGCAAAAATCGGCGGCTTTGGCGTGTTCTTCACGGCGACAACGGTATTTGGCGTTCGATGTCCAAGGCATCCTCCGCGACACGCTGTGAACCGCGACGTGCACGACCACGTGCATCCGCGAATTGTTGCGTTTCCGTCTTTTAGAGTACGCGGTTGGCAGCAAGCCCAAGTGCCTGGGTGGCACGCTAGCGCGACATACCCACCAGAAATCGCTTGATATTGGGTGATGACGCTCAGTAAACGTGCATTCACAAGCTTTTCGTTATGCGCCCAAGAAGAGACGGTTGGCGCGGCTTGCCCGTGAAGTAATGCTGACTTGACCGGGGAGAGTCTTGTTCGAAAATCACGGAAGAGCTTTGCGCCGTATGCTTGGTGTTGATTGTGGTATCGTCTCTCAGCTCGCGTCGAAATCGTCAATAGTTGATTGACGGTTCTCAGGCGCTCGCGCTGCGCTTTTGAGCGCTGAAGTTGCTGCAACATTCGCTTACGTCTTGCCGGACTGCGAACATTTTGAAGTTCATCACTAGAACTCCGCACTCTCTGATTGTCAACATCAAGCAGTGTTAAACGCTTGTCGATACCTTGAAAGAAAACTAAGGGGATGTCTGGCGCGCTCGCCTTTCTTGTCGTGACGGATTGGTGTGCGCGGGTTTCCGCGGCTGCTGGGCTTCCAATCGTAAGACCTGTGCTCACGAACAGCAGAATGATGCGACACAGCTTTCGGTTCATGATCCCGCTCCGGACTCGCGGCTCACGGCTGCCAGCACCCTGTTGAATTCGAGCCCCTCACCGGGACACTCGGTGCGCGAGACTGCGTTGTGCGGCATAATCCGCTGCAGAGGAATCCGGTATTTCTGCCGGAGATAGCAACACAGCCGAATGAGAGAAGCGAGCTGCGCCTTGGTAGGTCGCGCGGGCGCGGCGCTGTGAGATTTTCCGTGCGAACTGAAATCACCCACGAGTGCAATACCAAGGTACGAGTTATAGCCGCGGGCATGCGCGCCTTCGCAGCGTTCCGGACGGCCACTGATCACTTTCCCATCGGGCAGAATTAGATAGTGATAAGCGATGTGATAGACCTCCCCGAAACAGGACACCTCATAGCCGCGTGCATAATGAAAGCGATCGAGTGTCCGCTCCGTTTCGGGCAAATCTCCTGCAGGCATTAGAACGGAGTGGTGAACGATTATGCCGCTTGGAGTAATGGTGTTGAAAAACGATGCTACGTCCACACGATAGAAGCTTGTCACCGTCGAGGACATAGTTCCGTTGCCAAGCAGTTGAGCGGTATCGAGAGGATGACCGTAAAGCTTCTGTGTTTCGGCCGCATTCACAACGATCGTTGCCTTCGGCGGAACCGCGCCGCGTAATTCCCGATCGCTCAATGTGTACGCGAAGATATCTCGGCTGACGCTCACCTCGTCGAGAATCGCAGCCCCTGCCGATGTTGGCCCGGCCGCTACGCGTAAATGTGAACGGAGATCCAGATGGCCCGAAACAAGTTGGCGACGCGCGCGGTCGCTGAGAACCAAAACGTATAAGTCCGAATGCGGGCGTCCGCTTGTCACTGACATCAGGTCTGTCACAACAGGGCTTGTCCACTGTCCTGCGGAATTTCTGCACGCAGCGAATCCGTCGATGCTAGCCCGACCATCGCGTCTCGATGGAAATACCACCAGGCATGCGGTGCGGTTGAGAACTGCGTCTGGCACCGAAAATGTGCGCTGAGAAATGAGGCTCTCCATTTCGTTGCCTATTTCGTGCAGACTCTTTTCGGCAGGCGAGAGATTTGCCGTTTGTGTGGGAAGAGGTGCGGTGGAGGTGCGCGGCAGCTCTGGTGGCGGCGGGACAGAAACCTTAACAGTCTGTGGCTTCGTGCAGCCTAAAGCAAATGCCACAACCGTAACTGCCAGAACTTGAAAATACGTGACAAGAATTTGGCGCATGCTCGGCGGGCCGACAGCTTTGCAGAACGTATGTTTGTAGAAGAAGCTTGGCGTTGCGGTGGGGATGCTCAAAGGAATGGGAGAATCGCGAGCTACTGTTCGATGGCCGTAACGTGAAAAATTCTTGCCGGAACTCGGGCCTCCATAGCCGGAGAAAAACTATTCATACTATGTGAGTTGATGGCACGGAGGCGGAGCGGCATGGGCAATTTGGCAAGCAAGTGGCAGAATCAGAGCTCGCCATTGCTTCCCGCCGAGTCGCCGGGGAAGGCAACGGAGCTTGACACATTGGCGCGAGAGCTCCTCGCCAATGTTGCCGCGACAGGCGTTGCGATAGTACATGAAGAATTTGGTGGACCTGACGCTCTCGTTTGCGCCGTTAGCGTCGGCACCTGCGTGCCACCTCTAGGCGCGCACCTGCATCGCCATTCGGGAATTTCTGGACGATGCATTCGAGAAGGGCGCACGCAACGAAGTCACGATACTTGCATTGATCCGCGAGTTGAGCAGGTCGTAATCGAGCGGCTCGGAATTCGGTCGCTCGTGGCTGCTCCCATATTCGTAGGATCGCGCTGCGTTGGTCTCATCGAGGCGGTTTCCGACCAGCCGGGACACTTCGACGAAGGTACAGTGGCTCTCCTAGAAAGTGCCGCAGATGCGGCAGCAGAGCTGCTCGGTAATCAACAGAAGCCTTCAGAGAAGCCCATTCCTCCACAGTCGCAAGTAACCTCCTCGAGCGAGCCTGTGCAGAAGTCGAACAGCGCAGCTGTCTCAGGCACCCACGAAGCCTCTTCTGAGTCAGAGCTCATCGATCATTCATCATTCGCTGCCGATCCTATAAAGCTTTTGGACTTTGGTGAGAAGCCAATGCGCCTGAGAAAACTTGCGTCGTGGTGCTTGGTGGCCGCGGTAGTGTTGATTGCCATCGTCGTAACTTTTTATGTTCTGTACCCGCACACATCGAGGCAATCGATGATCTCGGCGAACAGGGCTCACAGTTCACCGTCTAATTTGCCAACCGCATCGCCTGCGACTCCCCAGAATCAAAAGCAAATGCCGGCCCTTCCTTCGACGGCTGGAAAGAATAGAACAGAGTCCAACGCGGTCTCAGAAGCAGCAAGCCGTGGCGTCATGTCCGATCAATTGAAACTTGCTGAAGGATATCTGGAGGGAAACGGTGGGCAGCGGGAGCCGGAGAAAGCGGCGAGCTGGTACATCATCGCCGGTGAAAATGGGAGCGTGAAAGCTAAGCGACGATCAATTCAGATCACGCGCGGAATGGCGCCGTTTCAAATCGGGCAGATCCGCTTTGATGTGGCCAAGATGTTCATGAACGGGATCGGTACCACCAAAGATGACGTCGCCGCCTATACGTGGTTTGAACTAGCCAAGGCCGAGGGTGACGTTCGTGCCGAAGGTGAAGAAGAAATCTTGAAGAGGAGAATGCAGCCTGCTCAAGTTAAGCAAGCGAACAGGCGTGCATCTGCATGGCTGCAATCCCATGCGAGGAAATTGCGAGGTCGCGGCAAGCAAAAACGAGCGATCAATGTGAACAATGGCGAAGCGCAGTAGCTATCCACTAACCAACCTCCAGATTGCTGAACTGCTTGCTCTCGCAGCGATCCACGCGAAAATGCCAGCCCAAAAAGCGCTTGGGCGGGCTTCGCGCAGAGCTCTTTTCTGGGAGGAAGAGGCAGCTGAGATGTACCGGAGTGGGCGGTCTCTAACTGAGCTCACCGCCGTTGGTCCTTATATTGCGCGTCTTATTTCGGAATGGCTTAACCATCCGCCCTTAGTGCCGCAGGTTCCCGAGATTCGCCGCGGATTTCTTACGCGCACCGAAGCTCGGGCCATCCTTGCCGCTAGACCCTCGTGGTTGCGAAGCATCAAGGGCGACCTGCAGATGCATACGACTTGGAGCGATGGCGAAGGGACCATCGCACAAATGGCAGCAGCTGCCGCGGAGCGCGGGTATGAGTACATCTCAATCACGGATCATTCCAAGGGACTGAAAATCGCTGGAGGGATCGATGAAAAGCAACTTCAGCGACAGGCCAGAGAGATTGCGGAGGTCAATCACGAGATTCGGAGGAACGGGCACCGGCTGGTTGTGATGCGTTCGATCGAGCTCAATCTGAATCCGCGCGGCGAAGGCGACATGGACCAGTCCTCGTTGTGCGATTTGGACCTCGTGTTGGGTTGCTTTCATTCCTCCTTGCGCACGAAAGAGGATCAGACGGGTCGGTACCTAGCGGCACTGTGCAATCCTGCGATACAGATTCTTGGACATCCGCGCGGCCGTGTTTACAACTACCGCATCGGATTGACCGCAGATTGGCAGCAAGTCTTCGATGAGGCAGCAAGGCTCGACAAGGCAGTCGAGATCGACGGCTATCCAGACCGGCAGGACCTAAGCATTGATTTGCTGCGCATCGCTAAGAAATCAGGATGCCGCATTTCACTGGGCACCGATTCCCATGGACCGAGCCAGCTTTGGTTTATCGAATATTCTGCGGCGGCAGCGCTGAAGGCAGGCATCGAGCGCGATCGCATCTTGAATTTCATGAGTGTGGATGATCTGCGTGCGTGGGTTTACGGTCTTCGAGATAGACGCTTGTGTGCCTGATCGTCCAAGCCGAGCAGCTGTTACGCAACTGCGGCCGCAGAGGCCTGCGGCTGTTTTCGAGGAGCGAGCACGATGAGTAAGAGACCGATTAAGCCGATGACAGTGAAGCCGAGCAGATCATCGCGCAGGTCATGATGTTGAATTCCCTGGACGATCATCACGCCATCGTGCGCGAGCGTGGACCATCCGGCAAACAGGATGAGACTTCGATGTTCGCCTGGTTTGCGAACACTCATCAGCAGAAAGACTCCGAGTGCGATGTAGATGCTGAGGATCATCTGGTCTTGTCGATTGATCGACGAGGTAACGCCATCCCGCAGAGCGCCGAGAAGCGGGTACAGCCCGGCGACACAAGCCAGCCCTGTAAATAGCAAAAGAAACTGAAGCGTACGCTCCCGAACCATGTGAATTCTCCATCTGCACGCGCCGTGCTTTGAGACGTCGCGGAGCGTATACCAGCTCCGGGTCGGTTGTCGAGCAGGTTCGGCTCTCCCATTGAGCGCCAGCGAAGAACAGTGATGTTCGGGAAGAGTCAAGAAAGATGAAAGGACGGACTGAGATTCAATTCAGATGCTTCCCGAAATCTCAATCGGCCATCACAAACTCTGAATCTCCATAAAATCTTCTCAAGCGAGTTTTCGCGTCCCTGCTGGTCAGCAGGAGGTGTGTATGGTTGATCGGCTTAGAAGGTTTACGGCTGCTGGCCTCGTTGGGCTGCTCCTGAGTTGCAGCATGAGTGCATCGGCTGCCAGCTGCAACCAGCGAATTCGCAACGCTGAAACGCAATTGGACAGGGCCATCAAACGTTTTGGACGCAGCAGCAACCAAGCACGGGCGAAACAACGGCAGTTGGATCAGGTTCGCGCCTTTTGTGCTCGTCCTAACCCGACGCCAAGTGCGCCGCCAAACGTACAGCGGCACTGAGAGCGCAATCCTTCTCACCTTCTAAGTTGTTTCTTTCAACTTCTTCAGCGCGCCTTCGTAATTCGGCGTCTGTCCTTTCAAGTTCGCCGGGACATTCTGCAGCACAACTTCCCAATTCTGGATTGCTTTCGGCTTATCGCCAACGGCGGTGTATCCACGCGCGAAGCCCAACGAGGTCCAGAATTTGTCCTCCGGATGCCTCTGTTGATTCAACGCGAATATCTTCATCGCTTTGTCTTTCTTTCCGCTGCGAAGCTGGCGCACGCCATATCCGTAAATTTCAAACGCCTCGGTGCCTGGCAACGCAAGTGCTTGCTCCATGACTTTTTCAGCGTCGCCTCCGCGGCCCATCGCGTCGAGGACGTCGGCTTTGGTCTGCAGTGTCGAGAAGTCTTCATGACCAACTGTGGCTCCGCGGAAGGGGGCGGAGATCGCCTTGTCCGCCCACACCAACGCTTCGTCGAGATTGATCTTGTGATCGGCGCAGAATTGCGCGGCTGTCTGCCAATCTTCATAGCGAAAACCCGGCCACGTCTCGAGCTGCTGGCGCATCTTCGCGACGTACAACTCGTTGACATTCGGGACCTCAATCTTCAACGGAATCCGCTTCTTTTCCCATTCCAGGAGTGCGACGGCCGAGTCCGGACGCCGCTCATCGAACCCATACGTCAGAAATTCTGTGAAAGGCGCATCTTCCAGATTCGTGGGCACACGAAGCACGTCGTACTTGGCGTCGTACTGGAAGCTTCCCCAGCCTAGGTGACGGTTAAAAATCCAGTACGAAGGCCCGGATTTTTCGACGTCGAGGAAAAGCGCATACGTGCCCGCCTTCAGATCGTTGCCGCCAACCTTCACATCGTCCGAAAGCGTGATCGTCGTGGTTTCATTCGCGCCTGCGCGCCACGGCGTGCTCTGCGACGGGCCAAAACCTTCGTCCACAAATCCGTAGTGCACTAGCTCACCCCAAATGTGTCCCGTGCGATCGTTCGTTGCGGGATTGTGGACATGCGGACTGTGGTACTCAATCGAAACCTTCACCGGCCCGATCCATTGCGAGACCTCCGCGCGCTCAGCGTCTCCATTTGGAGGAGTAGCCAGCTCAGATGCCTCTTGACCGAACAGGAAAACGGACGTGAGTGCAAGAAGCAGAACGCTTGCGATTTTCATGAGTTCACCTGAATTTCTTGGGTTGCTCCTGCTTTTGTTCGCTTCCAGCTGGCAATTTCGGAGCTTAGGTGTTTAGCAGCTTCTTTTGGAAGCGTTAGACTCACGTGTCCTTCAGCCGTGAGCCCCACTCTCCTACAGCTCGTCCCAGGCAATCGGCAGGCAGTTTGACTTTGCTGCTAATTTGAGCTTCGAAGCTTCGCAAACCTCATAGCTTCTGTCCAGCCGAGTACAGCCGAGCCGGCGATTTGGAAGGGCGGCTCTTCTGCATGATCCGACTCCCAGCATCAAGCGCAATCGCGCCTGTGGAATACTATTGCACTCCTAAACCGAGGTGATGATGCTCCACCCAATCTTCACGCAGATCGTATTGTCTGTTTCTCTTCTCGGCATTAGCGCACATGCGCAATCCGCTGCGCCGAAAGTGCCGGAAAAAGTGGTCATCGACACCGACATCGGCGACGACATCGACGACGCCTTCGCCGTGGCACTGGCACTCCGCAGCCCGGAGCTGCAGATTCTCGGCATCTCCACCACTTTCGGCGACACTACTTTGCGCGCTCGTGTTCTGGACCGCCTCTTGGGAGAAGTCGGGCGCGATGACATTCCTGTTGCTGTCGGATCGCCCACACAAACCGTTAACTCATTCACACAGCGTCCATTCGCCGAGCGCGGCGCTTTTGCGCGAGCCTCGCATCCAGACGCTACCGAATTCATTCTCGACGAGATTCGCCGTTATCCCAACGAAATCACCCTCATTGCTATCGGACCGCTCGTCAATGTGGGAGCACTGATCGACAAAGATCCGGAAACATTCCGCAAACTGCGGCGAGTAGTCCTGATGGGCGGCTCGATCGAACGTAGTTACGGCGACTTAGGCTACGCGAAGCCTCGCGGCCCAGAACCGGAATGGAACATCAAGAATGACATACCCTCAGCGCGAAAGCTGTTCGCCTCCGGCGTGCCTATCTTCATGATGCCTCTCGATTCCACGCAGCTGAAGCTCGACGAAGTCAAACGTGAGTTCCTTTTTCGGGCCGGAACTCCACTCACTGATGCGCTGACAATTCTCTATCACCAGTGGGGAGGAGAGACTCCAACGATGTTCGACCCGCTGGCAGTCGCATATTCCATCGATCCCGAATTGTGCCCAACGAAGCCGATGCGCATTCGCATCGATGATCAGGGCTTTACGCGCGTGGAACCCGGGGCTCCCAACGCGAATGTCTGCCTCGACTCCGAATCCGACACGTTCTTCCACTTCTACATTCCGCGAGTGACTGGCCACTTGATATCTCCGCAAGTGGGCTCGCAGGAGTTGCTGAACGTTGTCCAGCAGATCACACGACTCGAACAGGAGCGCAGCCAAGCCCAGGTGCGTGGCGATCTAAGCAAGCTGAACCAGCTGCTCGCCCCTGAATTCGTCGAGATTAACGCGGCGGGAGATCTTAGGACCAAAACGGAAAACGTTCAGGCGCACAAAGAAGGCCAGGTGCATTGGAAAGCTTTCGACCTTAACAATTTGAAAGTCGAGGTCTACGGGAACACGGCGATCGTCACTGGACACCTAAGCCGAAAAGGAACGTTCGCCGGCCGCGACGTCAGCGGCCGATCTCGCTACACGAGGTACTACCTGAAACGGAACGGTGAGTGGCAAGCAGTCTTCCAGCACGGTATTCCGGAAAGCGAGTGACGACAGATGTGGCCACGCACAGCCGAAAGTCGAACGATGTTGAGTAGCTGTTTTTCTGCTAGTAGCCGAAAGGTGGGAATTCCGCAGTTGGCTAGCAGCTCAGGAGCTTAGAAGCTGAGCAGCTTGTTCTTTTCCTAAACCGCGCCTTGGATGCGCGAGGCATATGTCTCCAGTTCCGGACGACGCGCAAATAACCGCTCCATCGTGGCGAGACTCCAATTCGAGCCCGGGCGATCAATGCTGCCTCCGAAATGGCTCTCCTCTTCTGCGAGAACGTCAAGCACTATCTGCCAAGCTCCTTCGCTGCCTTCAAACACGAGGGATTCTCCTTAGGGGGAAACGCCTTCTGTAGGGCAAGTACACAGCCAACCTAAGCTGCTGAAAATATGGGGCCGCGTCCCTCGTTCCAATATCAGCGCTATGGAATTTTTGCCCGGTGCGGCCTCAGGTGAGTGCTTTTTGCCAGTGACATTTTTTGTCTAGCGATACTAATTTTGTTTTGGCTCATGAACGATGCTGCGTTCTTCTCAGCTTTCTCTAAAACGGCAGCGGCGCGTAATCGCAGATTACGAGCGGCTTGTAAAGTGTCGGCACCAGAACGGCAGACGTTCTTCGGCACACTTCGACATCGCTAATGCCGAACTGGCAGGATGATTCAATACCCCTCCGTGCGGAGCCGAAGTACTTTTTTGCCGTTTCATTTCGGCTTCTGCAGCTTCTTTCTGACTTAGTTTGCGGCTGCTGCGCGACTGAACTTGGCGAGGGGAGTTCGCGGCTTGGACGGGCGGCTTCTTGAGTCTCGAACCTCAAAGGTCGATGCTCAGCCCGGGACAGAGTCGATCACCTTCAGGCGGATATTCGGGAGCGCAAGCAATTCGGGCTGTCCCTGCATACAGATCAAGAATCCGCGTACCAAGAACTGACTGCAAGAGCCAGTACTGCTGGCGCACTTTGGCCAGGGTGGGACAATCCGCCGAACAACCGACCTCCGCTCTTACGCAATCTACTCTGAGTACAAAACGAACAGATCTGTGAGGATGCGAATGCCGTCCTCGCAGACGCGCCCTCTGTTAACGCGTGGCCCTTGAACGTTAGGGACGAGCGCCGTCAGAGGGCTTTTCATTTCCTGCTCAGAAATGGCAGACATCCTAAATATCGGCTCGGACAGCGTGCTGCTCACGACGCGTCGCGTCAACCTCGAGCGAGCCGGACATCGTGTCACGCAGGCTCACGATCTGCATCAGGTGCTCGCCGCGTGCGGACGCAAATCACTCGACGTTGTTATTCTTTGCAACACGCTCAACGAATCGGAGAAAATGCGCGTCGCCGATGTAGTTCGCAGGTTTTGCGGAGACGTAATGCTGCTCGACCTCCACAATGGCTCTAGGCCCGACCTCCCCTACGCTGACGCTCATCTCCAAGCCCAAGGATCGCGACCTCAAGAGCTACTACGAGCCGTGGACGCCCTGACTCACAAAACGAAAGCTGTGTAGCCCTTGTTGCCCTCGATGTTGTCGGCTTAGCCCCGGCTTACAGTCCCCGCGCTAAAGCGCAACATCTTATTTCGGCTCGTATGGATGAGGCTTGAAGACCTCGCCCCCACTCAAGTCGGAAGCTTCCACTGAAATGCAAGCTCACGCACTGCGACGATTCTCGTGGCCAATGTCGCGGAGGATGCGGCAGGGATTTCCTGCGGCGAAAACCATCGTCGGGCAGATCGCGCGTGACGAGGCTGCCGGCTCCGATCACGGTGCGCGAGCTGATGCGCACGCCGGGAGGATGAGCGCGCCGCCTCCAACCCACACGTCCGAGCCGATGGTGATAGGTTTGCCGAACTCCTGCTGACGGCGAAGCTCGGCCTTCAGAGGGTGCATCGGCGTGAGGATCTGGACTCCGGGACCGAAGAGGGTGAAATCGCCGATTGTCACCGGGCAGACGTCGAGCGCGACGCAGTTGAAGTTGAAGAATACTCGCTGGCCGAGTTCAATGTTCGAACCATTAGTCGCAGAAGAATGGTCAAAGTTCCTTTTATGCGGCCGCGCGTTTTCCCGTTGGTAGGACTCGAAGCGCAAAGCCAACTGAAACAGCAATCGCACCGAAAAACCCCAAGCCAGAATCAGGCGGCGGTAGCGCTGGCTTTGGGTGTTTCTGGCTGCACCGGATGGACGGACTCCTCCACTGTGAGCAGCGCCCAGCCCAGTGCGAAGAGCCATCCTACAATCGTCCAACTGAGCAGTAGGTTGAGGAAGAAGATTGCTCTGCGTTTGGGATGCTTCCGAAGAAACGCGATCAGAGTGGGAACCATCCACAGCGCGAGTGCCAGCACTCCGAAGAAGAGCGCAATAAGGGATTCCGTAGTCATAGGACACCCCCCGGCGGCGTAGTTTAGCACTGAAACAAAGCTGCAGGAACTGAATGGGCGGAAAATGGCACACGGCGAACAGAGGCTGCTGACCCGCGCAAGCTTCGAAGCTCCCTGGCTTCGCGGCTCCGTGGCTTCGCAGCTTGTGTGCTCGATTCCCTAGAAGACCTTGAAATGAATCGTCAGATACTTCTTGGGATTTTCGCGGATTGCTTTTACCAGATTGCGGCTTTCTATCAGCATCTGATCGGTGTTGTTGTAGAGGCGTGGATCCTTGAGGAACAGGCCGGCTGAGCCCTCGCCTGCGGCTAGGCGATTGGAAATCTGCTCCAGGTCGGTCGTGAGACGGTCAATCTTGGCGGCGAACTCTTTGTTCTTTGCTACCAGGCCTAGGGTGCCCTTGCCGGCGTTGATGTCGTTCATGAGGTCGCGAGCGTTGGCCGTGATCTGGCTGATGTTGTTGTACATCTGCTCGTCTTTGAGGAATTTGCCGACGTTTCCTTTTCCGGCATTGATGTCATCCACAATCTGACTGAACTTTGTGATCGTGTCGTTGAGCTTGTCGTAAAGCTCGGTAGAGGCGAGCAGCTTGCCAACGCTGCCCTTGCCTTGGTTGATCTGGGTGGTGAGGTCCTGCAGTTGTGCTATCAGTCCATTCGCATGGTTGTAGAGCTGAGGATCGTAGATGATTTTTCCGATCGTTCCCTTCCCATTCTGGACCGTATCGATGATGCTATTCACGTTGTTCAGGATCGTATTCAGCTTTTCGAGGGTTCCCTGGCTGGCTTTGAGAACGTCCTGCACGCCGGGGCTTTCGGTGGTCATGAGCTCGTCACCGTCTTTGACCGGCGGACCCGACGCTTTCGAGCTATCGATGTCGACGAACGTGGCTCCGAGCACGCCGGCGGTTTCGAGCGTCGCCAGAGATCCGTCTTTGTGATAGTTGGCTGCGGTGCCGC
Source organism: uncultured Terriglobales bacterium (assembly GCA_964476905.1). Classification (GTDB taxonomy): domain Bacteria; phylum Acidobacteriota; class Terriglobia; order Terriglobales; family Acidobacteriaceae; genus Gp1-AA112. The sequence goes on along the minus strand of CAYZHX010000005.1, from coordinate 19,192 downwards.
TCAGGACTTCGTCGCGGTGGCGTGCGCTGATCTTCATCACTACCTCCACCGGAGTGCCTTTCCGTTTTGGGTCGTTGATGTAGTGCACGGCGTCCACGTTGCCGATGTCGACGCCTGCGAGTCGTACGGGAGCGCCTTTTACCAGGCCGGCGGCATTTTCAAAGTAAGCGCGCAGGGCAATCTTGCGGCTGAATGGGCTGACCGTGCCGCTCATAACGAAGATAAGAACGGCCAGAGTGACGCTCGCAACCAGAACCGTGAGTCCGACACGTAGCTGTGACCACTTGACCTGCTCCTGGCTGGGCACCGATCCTCCCGCTCTGGGATTAGTGATTCTCGAATATAGCAAACCAGCAGGGTAGAGTCAGCCGATTGACGCTGAGCGGAATGCTGATTCGCTTGATGGCTGTGCTGTATTTGCTTCTATCCTCCGCCTTTCCGCACGCTGGCCAGATCGATTCCCAACTGCTGGGCCTTCTTGTACAGATGGCTACGCTCGAGTCCGAGCGCCTTGGCGGTGTTGGTGATGTGGAACTGCTGGCGCTCGAGCTCGCTGAGAATGATGGATCGCTCGACCTGGTCCATGCGCTCGGCAAGCGTGCCGTGGCCATCTGCGGAGACGCTTGAGGCGGCCGAAGCGGAAGATGGCGGCAGGGCGATTCTGACCGTACCTACATCAATCTCGTTCTCGGCTGCTAGCAGCAGCAGTCGCTCGACTACATTGCGCAGCTCGCGAACGTTTCCCGGCCACGCATAGCGCTGTAGCTCGGCGATGGCGTCGGGCGTAAACGGCGTCGGCTTCCAGTTGTTCTGGCGCGCAATCTGCTTTTGGAAGTGGTCGATCAGAATGGGAATGTCATCGCGGCGTTCGCGCAATGGTGGAAGCGCGAGGGGGAATACATAAATACGGTGGAACAAATCCTGGCGGAACTTGCCTTCGCGCACCTGCTCGGCGAGGTCGCGATGCGTAGCGACGATTACGCGGACGTCCACTTTCACGGTTTGAGTTCCGCCGATGCGCTCCACTTCTCCTTCTTCGAGGACGCGCAGCAGCTTGGCCTGCATAGGTAGAGGCATGTCGCCAATCTCGTCGAGAAAGAGCGTGCCTCCATTCGCTTGCTCGAACTTGCCGAGATGACGCGCGGCGGCGCCGGTGAATGATCCTTTTTCGTGGCCAAAGAGTTCACTTTCAATCAGCTCGGCGGGAACGGCGGCGCAGTTTAGCGTGACGAATGGACCTGCGCTGCGAGCGCTCTTCTGATGCAGCGTGCGCGCCACCAGCTCCTTTCCCGTTCCGGTCTCGCCGAAAATGCAGACGCGCGCCTCGCTGGCCGCGACGCGCTCGATTTGAGTCATCAATCGTGACATCACCTCCCCGCGCCACACCAGTTCGTGTTTACCCAACGTGCCGCGCAGCTCACGGTTTTCCTGCTCCAAGCGCGTGAGTCGAACGGCGTTCTCGAGAGTTAGCAGGAGTTTGTCAGTCGAGATCGGCTTTTCCAGGAAATCGATCGCGCCGAGCTTTGTGGCGCGCACGGCCATGTCGATGTGTGCTTGTCCGGACATCATCACAACTGGCGTGGTTACACCTAATGACTTGATTTCTTCGATCAGTGCTATGCCATCTTTGCCCGGCATGACGACGTCGGACAGAATGAGATCGAAGCTTTGGTTCTTCACCAACTCGAGAGCTCGCGCAGGCTGATCGCAAACCGTGGCTTCATGCCCAGCCAGGCGAAAGGCGCGAGAGAGCGACGCCAGCGTATTGGGCTCGTCGTCGATGATGAGCAGTTGGGCTTTCTTCATGCTGCTGTTGCGGTGTTTCACCCACCCGCTACCGCGGACGGTACTAACTCACTGAGGCTGTCATCATTGTCGCATCCGAGAGAAAAATGGAGCCTGGAACGCTCGTCCTAGGTGTCCTGTTAGACAACGTCGGCAGATTCAAGTGTTAGTACTCCGACTCGACACCTTGCCGGAGGGCGGCCGAATCCACGGAACCCTCAGCACTCTGGAACTCCATGCGAAACTTTGTTCCCTTTCCGGGAACGCTGGATACCGCGATGCTCGCACCGTGATCGCTAATCACTGATTGCACGATCGCTAAGCCTAATCCCGTCCCATGCTGTTTCGTCGTGTAGTACGGCGTGAAAAGGCGTTTGGCTTCTTCTTCGGTGAGCCCTGCTCCGGTGTCGGCTACCTCGACAGCTACGATACCGCTCTTTGTTGATGTTGCGATTCGCAGGGTACCGCCATTCGGCATTGCGTCAATGGCGTTCAGGATGAGGTTCTCGAAGGCACGGCGCAGCAGGTCAGGATCGCCAGAGATGGTCGTGTCTGTCGGTGCGAAGTCTGTTTCGAGCTTGATGGGCTTTGCCGTCGCCGAGAGCTGCGGAGCAAAGAGCCGCGCAGTCTCTTCGAGCAATTGATTCAAGCTGACCGCTTGGAGACATGGCGTTGGCATCTTCGAGAAGTCGCTGAACCGCCCAACAATCTTTTTCAAGTTATTGAGCTCTGCCAGCAGCGTGGTTGTGCTTTCGGAGAAGATGTCGTTGAACTCGGGCGAGTTCTGCTGGCGCGCCTTCATCAGGTTCTCGACGGTGATCTGCAGAGGGAAGAGCGGATTTTTCAGTTCGTGCGCAAGCCTTCGCGCGAGCTCTCGCCATGCCGCCACGCGCTCGGCCTGCACGGCTCGATCGCGCTGACGCAGTAGTTCGTCGGTCATCTGATTGAACGAGGCAATCAGGCGGGCGACTTCCTGGTTGCCTGCGCCTGCGTCGTCGACTTTCCGTTCCCAATTTCCCGCCGCGACATCCTCGGCTGCCGAAGTGAGATCTTCGATGGGACGGCTAATGCGTCCTGCCCACCAGCCGCTGGCGATGATGCTCAGCACTACTCCTGCTAAGGCAATCAGCAGCGCGGTGGTTCGAATCCTAGCTTGCAGGTCATTCAGCTCGGCTTGGCTCGTCGCGATGAGAACCACCGCAAGAGTTTGGGAGTCGCGGCCGCCACGCGGTATCGCGCGGACAGCATAGGAAACGCCGTCGAGACGAAGGTGTCCGCGGACTTCTTTGTTTCCATGTCGCGCCCGGTCCAGTACCGATTTGAGATCCTCAGGGATTGGGAACGCTCCGGATGCATCCTGAAGTTCTCCGGAAGCACTGCCGTGAGGCTGCCAGAGGAAGAGCCTAGTACTTCCCGGTAAGACTTCAGATAGGTTCTTCAGGAATGCAGAATCAATGCGGCGTCCCGCGAGGATGTAGAAGTTGCGGTCAACTCCTGGGACCTGCTTTACATCGACAAGAGCCAGATTCTTCCCTTCGGCCGTGTCCTGGTCGTGAAGAAAATAGTTCTGCTGGTCCCAATTCGAGACCTCGGTAATCCAGCTTTCACGCACCCCGAATCTCGCCGGCCACTCTGCCGAGGAGATGATTGCGCCGTCGGAACCAAAAATATCGAGGTAATCCAGTTGCTGCTGGGACGCGAGCGACGATGCCAGATTCAAATATGGTGCTGGATCTCCCCCGGGAGTGCTGAGAGCTAAGGCCATCTCGCGAACGGGTTGGGATTGTGCAATTGCTTGCGCGCGCAAACTCAGGCTGTTTCCTTGTAGCTGATACTCCCTGTCGAACTGGTTTTGTATCGTGTCGACCTGACTAGCTTCAAATGTATCGAACGCTGTTCTGGCGCCCACTGAAGCCACATAGGAGACGAGAGCGATAGTGCCAACTACGATGGCGCCGAAGATCAACAGCAGCCGCCCGCGCAGACTCACCGCGGCGGCTCCATCCAGAGGTTTCCCAGGTCGAGACTTCCAGCGATTCCCAAACTCCAATCATGAACAACCGGAGCGACCGAGAACGATTCCGGAAGGTGCGCGATGGGAACGATCGAATAATCTTTCAGCGCATCATTTTCGACGGTGAAAAGTTGATCGCCATTCGTAGCCGGCCGCGCGCGCAGCAAGGCAGCGTTATCGAGCGCGTCTCCCATTGAGGCGAGGGCCGAGGCAGGATTGGGTGATTCGATGCGCAGGCGAACCAAGCGAAGGTCAGCGTCGAAACTGCGGAACATCGGCGATTCCGCACGCGGCTGGAGCGTGATTCCCGCGTCGCGCGCGTTGAGCGAGACGCGTTCAGCTATAAGACGCGCGAGATCGTCCGAATCATCGTAGACGAGCGATAACGTTGAGAGTGCAGCTGCCTGGTTGCGCAACCGAACCGCAGTTCCGAGATCCTGGGACGAATTGAAGAGGTGTGCGTATCCCGAGATCCACTCTGGCAACAGCGCTGCGCTCGGCTCACCTTGCCGGCGCAGCAGCACGGTGAAAATGGAATTGCGATCGATGGAGCGAGCAAGCGCCTCGCGAATTCTCTGGTCCGAAGCTGCAGGATGATTCGGCGTAAACGCGAGCGCGATGACCTCTACAGGTCGAGAGAATATTCCTGTGGAACTGTTCGTTGGGCGCGGTTGTGTCGGATCACTCTCAATCGCATCGGCGCGGCCGAGTTGGAAATCATTCACCTGGTCCGAGAGCGACCTGCGCATTTGAATGCGGATGCGATCCAGAAAGGGGCGGCCCTGCCATGAATCATCGAATGCCTGCAGTTCGATGTACTGACCGGCGCGGAAATCAGAAATCTGAAAGGGACCGCTGCCGATCCAGCGGCCGTCCGCTCCGGCTACGCAGATGGAATTGCGCGACTCGGCAAGTTCGAACGGCGTTCCCGGAACGGGAGTATCGGTGTCAATACGAAGATCCTTGCCGCTAATCTGGAAACGCCAGTTGGGATTTTGCGCAGTCAGCGCCGCGATCACTATTTGCGGCGTCATAGCTGTTGCATTTTGCATCGCTACACTGTCGCGCAGCGTGAAGAGCCACGTGCGACCATCTCCCTCGACGTGCCACGCTGTTGCCAGCGAAGGCTGAGGGGTACCGGTGGCGTCAATCGCAGTCAGCCGGTCACACACAGTGCGCAGGACGATGTCGCGCACGCGGGCACGGTTGGCGTTCGTGTCCGGCCCAATGTCGAAGGAAGAAAAGCTTCCTCGCATCTCCAGTCGCAGCGCGCCACCGTAATGCGGGCGCGTGGCCGCGAAGGAGAGGATCGCCAGGCTAGTAATTGCAGCGAGGAGTAAGCAGATACGCTTCATAGCGTCCAGATAGAGATGAAACTACCGCAACGGCCTGCCCGCCGCCGGGTGAGGGATTCAGGTTGATAACGGGCCCAGGAAAGGGTGCCGGTTGCGCCACCGCGGTCAGTTCCGAATTGGAAACCGCATACGCCGTAGCCGCACCCGATTGCGTAAAGTCCTCGGGGGAGCTGGCAATCACGATATCGCGCATACAGGTACTCTGAACGGCAGTAATGCTGCTGCCCCATTTGGCGGCGGGAAGCGCAGCGGTTTGCCTGTTCACCTGTGCGCGAACTCGTCCATCGACTCCCGAATAAAGGACTCGATCGCTCAGTACGGCAGCGGAATAAAAGGGATCGGCGTTCCCGTTTTGGGCGGTTGGCCCGGAGAGAATGCCGTTAAAGTAATTGCGCGTTGAAGCATAGAAACCTTGCAGGCGGCGATCTTCGCCGATTGGCCAAGGATCGTCGCTCTGGCGGCAGCTGATGGAAAGCGCCTGAGTGATGACTCCGGTGCAATGCAGCGCAGGTAAGTAAGCGTCGATGATGCTGCCCTGTTGAATGAGCACCCTACCGCGCATATCGCGGCTCGCTGCCGGTACCACGCCGAAAGGCTGCGTTTGCGTGAGATGCCATTGCCCAGACTGCATTTGATAGAGCTGAACCGAAGATCGAGTAAGCGCAGCCAGGTGTGCGCCTTCGGAGACCTTGCCTTCGATCAGCGCAACGTCGAGCAGGGACTCGTCAGACGAGATCAGAAGCGTCCGCGCCAAAACGACTGGATCGCTGGTGCTCTCGCTGGCCAGTCTGGGGCGGGGCATCTCGACAATCGCGACTTTCCGTACTTCACCCTCGAATATCTCAGCTGTCCAGACGTACTCGCGAAAATTTTCAGCCAGCGTGAGGTTGATCGTTGTTCCACCTTCGGCCGAGCCTTTGGCACGCCAGCCATGGGCTTGCAATTGCTGCAACAATTCGGAGCGGAGATTGGTAACCGCGTCATCACTGAGCGACGAGCGATTGGTAATTGCAATCGAAACCGCGCCCGGCGTCGAACGGTCGGTGATGCGCGAGGCAAGCTGCGCAGCGGCAGAGTGGATGTCCTGACAAAGCAATTTTGCCGGCAATAGAAGGAGACTGACCAGCAGCCAACGGCAAAGTGCTTTTAGCATGAGCTAAGGCGGAGTTTAGCACGCACTGGTTGCTATTTGCGGAGACAACTGAGGAGGTTACCAACGGCCGGCATGAAGCGAGTTTTCGTGACTGGCAACGGCATTTTGACGCCTTCGAAAATCACGAAATCTCACCTGCGCAAGCCGTTGCGGCCGGATCGGAATCGCAGGCTTCCGTTACGCTGCGCGGCGAAGATTCGAGCGTGAGCTCTTGCTTTTGGCACTCGAACGTGTGCGAGATTGTGCTGCCCGCGATTTCGAAGTTCTCATTCCGCTGCTGCCGCGACGCGTGCTGCTGGCGCGAGAAGTGCGTGTGCCGCTTTCACTGGCTCGGCCTGAGCGCGATGAGCTGCGCTTTCCTCGCGCGCTGCTGGTGCGAGAAGAAGCCGAACGCGTTGAACTGCGTCCGCGGCCCCCACCGGCACGTGCTGTTGTTTTTCGCGGCGACGACCGGCCCTCGCTGCGATTCTGATTGCCCGAGCGAGTCGATCTGCTCGACCGTGAGGCAGCGCGAGTGCTCCTCGACGCCTTGCCCGATTTGGATCTTGCCTGAGTACCGCGGCTTGTGCTGCGATGTCCTCGCTGCGATTGCTTCTGTATTTCCCGGCTTACAGTCTTGTTGAAGTTGCTGCGCTGCCCTCCGGCGGTCCTCTCTTGGAACAGGAGCGCCAGACCGCGTTCATCGAATTTGTCGAACCAGTCGTTCCATGAAATCTCTTCGAGAGATCCTTCGCCGCTATATCCCGGAAAATCAAGACGCAGAATGCCAATATCTCCACCCTTTCCGGTGTTTCTCACGCACGACGGACGTCCGCCGCGCTCCTCCGCCCATTGGCGAATCTCGTCATGATCGGTAGTCGTTCGACTGCTCGCTGATGGCATGAATGTGTTTTCTCCTTTCTCCCTTTCGAGTGAGATGCAGGCGATGATTTCGTGCCACCCGAGCGTTGCCGCGCCATCTCACGCCGCTGTCGTTTCGCCTCCCATAATGGAAAGCACTTCTCCGGTGATATAGCTCGAACAGGCTTCAGCCGCGAAGAAGACATACGCCGGCGCGATCTCCTCCGGCTGTGCCGGACGGCCCATGGGCACGTCTTGGCCGTGTTTGCCGACTTCCTCGGCCGGCTTATCGGCGACATTGAGTGGAGTCCAGACCGGACCAGGTGCTACGCAATTCACGCGAATGCCTTTGTCGGCGAGGTTCTGCGCGAGCGATTTAGAAAACGCGTTAATAGCGCCTTTCGTACTGGCGTAATCGAGGAGCTTCTTGTTGCCTTCAAGTCCTGTTTCGGAACCGGTATTCACAATCGCGCTGCCCGGCTTGAGGTGCGGCAGGGCTGCTTTGGCCATGTAGAAGTAACCGAAGATGTTTGTGCGGAAGGTCTTTTCCCATTGCTCTTCGCTGAGTTGCTCGAGGCCTTCCTGCCGATGCTGATACGCGGCGTTGTTAACAAGGACATCCAACTTTTCGAATTTGCGAACCGTTTGAGCGACCGCGCGGCGGCAGAACGATGCCTCTTTGACATCACCGGGAATCAGCAGGCACTCGCGTCCTTCGTTCTCGACGGCTTCTTTGGTTTCCTCTGCATCCACCTGCTCTTCAGCGAGGTATACAATGGCTACGTTGGCGCCTTCGCGTGCATATAGCACGGCTACGGCGCGGCCAATGCCCGAATCGCCGCCGGTGATGAGCGCGACCTTGTCTTTGAGCTTTTCGGAACCTTTGTAGAGCGGGGCTTTGTAGCGAGGCCTCGGTTCCATCTTGGCTTCAATGCCGGGGCGCGGCTGATGCTGAGAAGGAAGTGGTGACTTGGGCTCTTGCTGGCGTCCTTTGCTTGGCGGGAACTGCATGACAGTTCCTTTGGTCTTCTTTTCTGATTTTTCTTCAGACTTGGTTTTGGATTGGGTCTTGCGTGATCTGATCGCCATCAGCGTTCTCCATGGTGTGAGGAGATCGGCCGCCTCGGTCGCGCTTTCCGTGGACACAAAGCCACGGCCTTGGGACAGCAACGATTCTCACAATCGCGACGGGTACGCGCGCGGTGGCGCACGTCGCTCCTGCCGCACCTGCACTTGGAACTCTTACGCAGGCTTCTGGTTGTAGCGTCGCGCCGCCATTTCCCCGAGTGCACTCAGAGGTGACTTTGTCACCGCATTGTGGCTGTCTTTGCCCTTGCGTTTCTCCGCGGAGTCGCCCGCACTGGGGAGAGTTCGATTAACCAAGCCAAGGATCTCGGTTGTCAGTCCCGGCGCGAGACCATGGAAACGCGCCAGCAGCTCAGCCTGCCAGGAGATGATCAGCTCGCCGCGGCCGCTGATCGTGGCGTCAACAATCTGCTTTGCAGCACGACGCACACTGATCGACGTCATGGGATTCGTGCCGCTCAGTGTGAACCAGGTGAACTCCTGACTGTGCTTGCCTTTGAAATCGGCATTAATGTGGGAGCCGGTGCGCATCAGCCCGGGCACCACGGTAACAACCTTCACATCGGTCTTGCCGAGCTCGGCACGCAGCCCTTCGGAAAACGCGACGGCAGCAAACTTCGAGCAGCTATAGGGAAGCAAATGCGGAACGCTCACCTTGCCACCTATCGAGGTGATATTCACGATGCGCGCCGCTCCGCGACCGCGCATATCAGGCAACGCCGCGAGAGTGGCGTACACCTGGCTCCAGAAATTAATCTTCATAGCCTCTTCGAAGTCTTTGAGATCCTGGTTCTCGACTGGACCAACAGCGATGATCCCCGCATTGTTTACCAGCACATCAATGGCGCCGAAGTGGTTCTGGATTCGCTGAATCGTGCTCTCCACCTGCTCGCGATCGGACACGTCGCAGACGAAGGTCATGACGCTGGCGCCGGTTTCGCGCTCGATCGTCTGCCGAGCTCGCTCGAGTTCCTCCTCATCGCGAGCACAAATCGCGATCTGTGCTCCGCGTCGCGCGAACTCCTCGCCCATAGCAAGCCCAAGTCCACGCGAGCCTCCGGTGATGAAGACGACTTTGCCATGGAGCGAAAAGCCGCTGCGCCTTCGCAGGAGAGTAGAAGCAGCGAGCGCAGCTGCGGCGGCTCCCAAAACGAGACCACCGGCAGTGACCACTGCAGCGCCGATCAGGATCTTCTTGGTTTGTGGAGAAACGTGAACGTCGAGGCGATCGAGCAGGTCCATGGAATACCTCCGGACGTTGTGACTCAGGTGGCGATGGCCAACTGCATCGTGGGTACTGCTTCTACTCGAATGCGAAGTTTGCGTCCGAGCTCGAGAAAATTTTCGAACCACTCGTCCGGCGCGCTGCCCTGTTCGCGCAGCTTCGGAAACGTCGTGCGAGACATCTGGTAATAGAGATTTTCGACCTTCCAGAGGTTGACTGCAAACGGCAATTCGCGCAAAACATCCATCAATGATGAAATTTTCTTGAGCAATCCCAGGTTCTTAGGATGGCGCTCGAGCTGCTGCATGAGTCCCTTAAGTTTGCGCGCCATCAGATATGCGAGACCTGCGGAATCGAGCTGCACTCCTTCATCGCGCGCCTGGTTCAGCAGATTTCTCACTTCGTTCAGGTCAAGGAATTCCGCGCGGAACTCGCGCTTCAGCGACGCATTAATTACAAACTCGGCTGCCACTGCCAAAGCCTTCGGCTTGGGATAGCTCACATCAGTCAAGAAGCGCATGAGAGGAGCGTGATGCTCATAAATGCCCCGCAGGCTGGCTTCGGCTTCGCGCAGTGTGGATTCCAGAATGTGATCCATGATCCGACGCTGCTCGTCGCGGAACAAAGATTTGAGCGAGTAAGTTGGGCCTCCGAAGTGCTGATCGAGTGCGCGGATTACGGCGGGAATATCCGCGCGTGAGAACGCCTGGCGCAAGTCCTGCACCGTGAGTTTGTAAGCTTCGTCTCCCGCGAACGCACGCACGCCTGCGCTCAACGAATGATCGCCCATGTGCAGAACCGAAAATGTGTACTGGCCACACTCGGTCGTTACGCTGGAGCAGACTTCCGCTCGCCCGATGGCGAGCTGCATTTTCCCGGAGATAAACGTCTGATAGTCGGCTGGATTGATGGTGTAGCAGTACTTCGAAGCTCCAGTTTCAAAAAGGGAGCTGATCGCATAATGCGCGGCCACCTGTTCCAAGCCCACGATCGCTGGTTTCACCCATCTGCGATAGATCTCTGTTGCGTTTTTATGTTCGGGAATGTTGCTGCTCGCGTGCTCCAGACGCTCGAGGAATCCGGCTTCAATCGATTCTCCCTCTTGCTGCGAGAGCTTCTGTGCGAGTTGAATTACGCGCCCGGCGTACATGATGACCTGAACCGTCTCAATTCCGGAGAGCTCATCGAAAAACCATCCGCAGCTCGTGTACATAAGCATGGCGTGGCGCTGCATCTCGAGCAGATCGAGTGCAGCGATTTGCTCATCGTGTGTTAGTTCGTGATTGGCATTCTCCTCGAAAAAGCCATCCAGGTTCTCGTGCGAACGATCCAGAATCACGCGAATGTACTGGTTACGCGCGCTCCACACATCCTGAAATAATTGCGAGCCTCGATGCTCGTAGAGTGAGATGACGGTGTCACGGAGCCAATCGAGCGATTGCCGCAGGGGACCGCGCCAGTTCTGGTTCCAGTCGCCGTGTCCGCCGGAATTGCAGCCGCAGTTCTCAAACCAGCGTCCTACGCCATGAGAACAGCTCCATGCACTCTTCTCGATGATCTGCACTTCGTGCTGCGGCGGATGCTTCTCAAGGTACTCACCGTAATTCGTGAGCTTCGCGATGCCCGTTTCTTCAATGAATTGCAGCGCGTACGCGAGGGCCATGTCGCCATGCGGATGATGATGGCCGTAGCTCTCGCCATCAGTGGCAATATGCATGATTTGCGGCCAGTCGCGTGTATCTGAAAATCCGCCTGCAAGGCGGTTGGCAAATTGCTCTCCACTGTTCAACAGCTTCTCGAAGGCGACTGCCTGTGAGATTGGCCCGTCGTAGAAGAAAACGGTTATCGATCGCCCTTCGTTCAGTCGAACGAGGTACGGACGCGAGGGATCGATCTTGCCTCCGGTGGCATCACGAAATGCGCGGGCACCAATGCGCCGATACCGCCAGGCCTGATACGGAGACAAGATCGTGAACTTCAGCCCGAGCTGCGCCATGATGTCAAGCGTCGGGAGATCCACGGCCGTCTCGGGTAGCCACATACCTTCCGGCATACGATGGAAACGTGATTCAAAATCGCGAATCCCCCAATAGATCTGCGTGTAGCGATCATGACTGTTGGCCAGCGGCAGGATCATGTGGTTGTAGCCCTGGGCGATCGCGGATCCGTGTCCGGAGAATCGTTCCTGACTTAGACGATCGGCTTCCAGAATCGCCGCGTAGACTTCAGGCTCCTGCCCCGCCATCCATGACAGCAAAGTAGGACCGAAGTTGAAGCTAATTTTCGCGTAGTTGTTAGTGATGGCCGCAATGCAGCCCTCATGGTCGAGAATGCGCGAGGCCGCGTTCGGCGCATAGCACTCGCTGGTTATGCGCTGGTTCCAATCGTGGAAGGGGTACGCAGAATCCTGCACCTCAACCGTTTCTAACCATGGGTTCTCACGAGGGGGCTGGTAGAAGTGGGCGTGAATACAGATGTAGCGTTCCATGCGAAGCGGGCGGCGGGTGGAGAGACTGCCTCGGATCTTAGATGCACAACCCTGCTGCGATGCTGGCCGGAGAAGAAGGAATTTTCAGCTGGTGCCGCAGACTCCGCGCACTTCAGAAGTTCGCAAGCCAGTCGGAAAACTGACTCCCATTCGAAACTCGGCCGCGAAGAATGTCTGCGATCGCGTCATGCATCACCAGGCTATTCATTGGTTGCGAAACCGTCGTGCCTTGCTGCTGGCCAGGGAAGTGAACAAGCAGGACGGGACGAGGATCAAAGCCGGTCTTCGCGGCCTGCTCATCTTCCTTGGTCCACCATGTGGCGCCGCGCCAGAGCGGAATTCGCCAGGAATGATCGGAGCACACGATCACAATCGTATGGCCGTCCAGTGCCGACGAACGCAGCGAATCCATCAGTCCCTGCAAGTCCCGATCGGCCAGCTCGAGATTGTCAAGGTACGAGCCGCCGTTCCGAATTTGTTGTGTGCCGCGGTCATAAACACCTGGAGGATGCGGCACGGGGATGTGCACGAATGCGAAGCGGATATCTTTATCAGCAACCAGCGTCTCTGCCGGAGCAAGCACGCCTTCAGCATCACGAACATGAAAATCGATCGGACTGGGATCGATTGATTTCTCGTGCAAGAGACGGCGAACGGAGCTACTGAGCGGTGCGAGAGCATTCGCAACTGCCGATTTCTCCGGCGACATGTGCGAGTACATGTAGGCGGGCGTGAACTGGTCGGGATACCAGAAGCAGGAATCGAGAACGCTACCAAGCAGTCGGCAATATGGATTCGACCAGCCTGCAAGACCTGTAGTCCACCCATCGCGGCGAGCTTCACCAAACAGCGTCTGCTGCGGATCTAAGGCGTGCCAGCGAGAGTCCTTCTCCGTCCGAATGATGGCCTGTCCGTCGAGTGTGCTCTCCAGCTCAGAAATCTGGCGGCCAAGAATAAGAGATGGTACGACTTTGGCCGTGTAATAGCCGGGCGCGCTGAGATTCGAAAATGAGAAGCTCTGTGCCGCGAGCGCATGAAGTGCGGGCAAATTCAGATTTGTGTGAGGAATTTCAAACACCTGCGCGTAGGAGAGCTCGTCGAGCAAAATCCAGACAATCCGTTCGCTGCTTGCGTCGGGATCGGCTGATAAGTGCCGAAATGAAACCTCATCCGGCGCAGGTCGGTGGAGTGCGACGAAGATGAGTTTGGGCAGCATCCAAAAGATGCAGCATCCAACCAAAACCAGCGCAACGCGGAAGATGCTTATGCTGCGAGCATAGATAGCTGGCGACCAGCGCCACGCCGCAAATCCCAGCAGGAGAATGCCTGCCGCGAGGAATCCCGGTTTGGGAACTCGCTGCCGCAACTCGGCAAGTTTAGCGATCGAAGCGACCGTAACAATCGCTGCGATAGCCAGCAGGATTGCCCACGCGAAATTTCGATTCTCTTTATCCTTGTTCGCCACGAGGGAAGTAAGCGCCGCCCATGCGAGCGCCAGAACCACGAGATCGATCAGAATTCCGCGGCTAACGGTGTTTACGGGCAGGACTGAGAAATACAGGGCCGCGTGGCTCGGCGAAATCTGCGGCCAGAGATACGCCAGCAGGATCAGGATTGCAGCCCCGCAGCCTTCGAGCAGGTGTTGCGCCTTCATGCCTCAATGATTCCGCAGCAGGAAAAAGAGGATTCGGCCGTTGCTCAGCGGCTTTCGCGCTACAGGCTCGAAATACTGAGTGAAGCTCCTCAGGAACGCGCGTTCGTCGAGGTGAGCATAGAGGGCATCGCGTCCGCGACACAGCTCGCGGAAGCGAACGTCGGTTGCCGGAACCCACTCCACAACAGCCCAGCGGGTCGTGAATTCATTCACCAACCGCGCGATCTCTGCCATGGGAATCTGGTCGATCAATAGCAGGTGATGAATCAGGCCCAGCATCATGACGAGATCGAAACGTCCGCGAGCGCGGTCAAGCAGTGAACTCGTCTCCGCATTCTGCCAACCGAGAGCGGGAGTTGGCCGGGCAGCATCAGCGATGATCGGGAGTATTGGCAATCGTGATTCGCATGCACCGCGCCAGTTCTGTTCAGCCGCAGCTATGTCTGTATCCCAAGCGACTACATTGGCTCCCGCCTGCGCCGCCAAACGCGAGTACTCGCCGGTGTTGGCGCCTATATCCAGCACGTGAACGGGCTTCGCCGTATAGAGAATGCGTTCGATGAATTCGCGCTTTTCCGCACGATCGGTAGAGCTGTAGTGAGACGCACTCTCAGGATAACTGCTCCATTTGGAATCTCCCATTTTGGGAGTGATGGCGCGTAGCCCTCGTCGCAAATGTTTGATGCGCCTCCGGTGCATGTAAAGGGCTACGTCCGCGCGTTGCTTCAGCTTTCCCGAAGAAGCATTGTTTGGGTTCTTTTTTTCCAGAAGGAACGGAAGAGTGACGTGGGAAAAAACTACAGGTTGAAGCCGAGTCCATGCAGACAAATATGGATAAAGATCGCGCGGCTCATAACCGTCACGGCGTCCGAGACTCGCAGCCAACGGCCATCCAAGGTATTTGTATGCAGCGAGCGGCAGCAGGAACGTGCGGACGAATTGTCCGTAGGCCATCCACAGTGGATTTTCGAGTTCGCGGGCTTCGGTCGAGAGGACATCGACGAACAATGGCCGGCTGCCTTCAAAAAGAACGTTCAGCGGCGTTGCGTCCTTCAGCACTCTCCCGATCGACAGCTGCTGCTCGGCGAAGTCGAGCGTGAGTTCGGCGGCTGCAATCCATTGGCCGGGTGTCCACTCCCAGGGATATGAAGGAAAGAAGACCCGCTCGTGCTCGAGTTCGAGTTCCTCGCCGGGAGCGCTGGACAGAACGTGGGTTTCTACCAGACGACCGGCGGCAATCCAGCTCTGCGCCAATTCGGAACCAAGAAAATTCAGGCAGTCCTCAGCGTACTCTGCGTGAACGGTTCGGAGCACGCGATCATCGTCAATGCGAAGTGAGCCGGCGGGATCGCGAAAGGTTGCAGCGGGGGAGGACAACGGATGCTCCTATTTGTCTACGGTAGTCTCGGTCTCCGAAGAGGATTGCGCACCGAATGCAAACAACCGCCGCAGCCGGTGACGTAAATAGAAGATGGCGCCGGCAAACAAACTGCCGATCACTTGCAGCAGCATGTATCCGGATCCGGGATCGACATACGCGTGAGCAGGACGCTCAAAAGCGCAAACTACGGCTGCAATCTGCAGCACTCCTAACACAAGCCACATTGTCCGAAAAGGGAAACGAGCGCTCATGACGCATCCTCAATCCTCAGAGTAGGACTGAGTTGCATCATGCTCTGTTAAGAAATGTTTTAGAAAGTTACGAATTGACACGGGCCGAAATGGAACTTGAGTAATAGTTCTCAGTTTTATTCATGAACAGCCTTAAATCTGTCGATCGGACCTGGACGTGCCAGCCCATTTTTTCAAATTTTTTGCGCTTGCGGTAGTCTCTGCTGAGTAAGCGATTCATGACCGTGATCAAGAGCAGTTCTCCAACCTCAGCGTTGCAATCAAACCAGCACGTGCTCGCCATTGACGTCGGCGGTACGAACGTAAAGCTGCTCGCTACTGGACAAAAACAAGTGCGGAAAATTCCGTCTGGTCCCAAACTCACCGCGCGAGAGATGGTCAAGCAGGTAAAGGAGGCGGTGAAGGATTGGGAGTACGAAGCTGTGTCGATCGGATATCCCGGACCGGTGGTGCAGGGTCGCCCTATCAATGAGCCCTTCAATCTAGCGCCGGGCTGGGTGAAGTTCGACTACCGCAAAGCTTTTGGAAAGCCGGTAAAGCTCATCAATGACGCCGCGATGCAAGCCCTCGGCAGCTACAAGAAAGGACGCATGCTCTTCCTCGGTCTTGGCACAGGGCTGGGTTCGGCGATGATCGTCGATGGCGTGCTTCAGCCAATGGAGCTTGCTCACCTTCCTTATAAGAAAGGCCGCACCTACGAGGACTACCTGGGCAAGCGCGGGCTCGACCGTCTGGGCAAGAAGAAGTGGCAGAAGAACGTTTTTTACGTGGTCGCGCAACTTCGACAGGCAGTGCAGGCTGACGACGTCGTGCTCGGTGGCGGGAATGTCAAGAAGCTTGACCAGCTCCCTGCTGGCGTCCGCCTCGGCAGCAACAAAAATGCATTCATCGGCGGGTTTCGCATGTGGCAGGACGCAACCGTGCACCACGGAATCGTAAGGACCGCAGGATCAAAGTAGATTCCTTACTGCGTTGATGTCTTGATGACGGTAATTTCCGGAAGCTGCGTATTCCACTCTGAGCTGACATGCTCGAAGGTCTGCCGGAACTCTCGGGCTTGGCCGGGCTTTAACGACGCGCTGCTCAGGGGCGCAGTATCGATGTAAGGCTCGCGCGTGGTGATCACCATCAGCCGTTGCGTGTCTTTTTGGACCACCTGCCCAAGGCTGTCGTGAAAGACAATTTGCAGGATCGCGCTGGTCACGATTTTGTCACCCTTGTTCACTATTTGGCCTTCGATGTATGTAACTTCCTGGCCGGCAAAGTTCGCCGCAGTGCTCATCGATGGACTCAAGATCACGAGATTAGCCGCATACGGATCGGGAGTGGAAGGCGCACCGGTTTCGTTCGAACCCTTCCTCCCAAAAACCGCGAAGAATGCAATCGCGATCAACACTGCCAGAGCACCAATCGCGATAGGAACAATGGGCGGACGCGATTCCTCAGCGTTGTTCTGACCGGCGCCGAATGAAGGAACGGGAGTAGGAGATTCCGCCATCGTCAGGATTGTACCGCCGATGCCATGCTGGTTGTCGCGGAGCATTTGCTAGCATCGCTACATGCCGCAGCCCCTGTTGCAGATCCGGGACCTCATGAAGGTTTACACCCGTAGCGGCGGCATGTTCAGTCAGGGCATTGAAGAAGTGCGGGCGGTGAATGGCGTCTCGCTCGACATCTTTGCTGGAGAAACCCTGGGCTTGGTAGGTGAATCCGGATGTGGCAAGACCACATTGGGACGAATGGTCCTGCGGCTGATCGAGCCGACCTCGGGATCAGTGCGATTCGATGGGCAGGACGTTCTCGGCGCGTCACATTCGGAAATGCGCAAGCTGCGCCGAGAGATGCAAATCGTTTTTCAGGATCCGTTTGCCTCGCTGAATCCGCGCATGCGCGTCTTCGATATTGTCCGCGAGCCTTGGAGCATTCACGGCGGATCAGACCAAAATGGAACCTCACCGCCACGCGTTCAATCTGCCGAACTCTTGAAAGCTGTGGGACTCGACGAAAGCGCGCTTGATCGTTTTCCACATGAGTTCTCAGGCGGTCAGCGGCAGCGCATCGGCATCGCGCGGGCATTGGCGCTTAAGCCGCGATTCATTGTGCTCGACGAGCCGGTGTCCGCACTCGACGTCAGCGTAGGCGCACAGATCGTCAACCTACTGGCAAAGCTGCAGCGGGAATTCGGATTGACGTATCTCTTCATCTCCCACTCAATGCCTGTCGTGCGCTATCTCTCAACGCGAATCGCCGTTATGCGCAAAGGAGAAATCGTGGAGCTCGGAGACGCTGAGCAAATCACTTCGGCTCCTCGTCACGAATACACAAAAACCCTGCTGGCTGCGACTCCGGAAGTGGAAACGTTCTGAGGTTGATTATTGAGGGCGGGACGCTTCCTTCAGCTCGCCAGAAATAAATCCAATTACAACTAGGCCCGCGACCAGCGTAGCTCCCTCAAGTGCGACCGAGAACTGATGAAGGCGATTGAACGCTGCACGCCCCGCGTCCTTGGGTGGCAGCGCCTCAATCGAACCGCCGACAAGATCGCGAATGTGTTGCATCTGCGGCATTACGACGAATTGAGAGACTGCCGTCAGCAGCACCATCAGGATCACCAGCGCCCGGACGGCTCTTATCTTTGGAACTGGAATGACGAACGTGAGCGCAAGAAGGAGAGCGCCGCAAACAATGCCGATCAGGTGTAATGCCGTAAGTGACGTGCCGACAACGCTGGCCGCGAGCTCAGGTTTCGGCAGCGTGGTGAAAAGCGCGGGGGCGACCACAAAAGAGAAGAAGATGATTCCGCCAACCCAGACCACGAGTGTCAGCATTATCAGAAAGCGTGCAAGCGAACGCATGGTTAAGCTGGGACCGAGACGCCGTCAACGATCTCCGCCAGAATGCGCTCCGCCTGCTCGGAGGCCTTTAGGTTCGAGCTGTAACGTGCGTTCACTACCACGCGATGCGCAAAAACGGGAACGGCAAGACGTTTGAAGTCGTGCGGAGTGGTGAAGCTTCGGCCCTCGACGAAAGCCATCGCCTGCGCGGCGCGATAAAGCATCAGCGATCCACGCGGCGAGACTCCCAGTGAGAGCTGCTCGGATTCGCGCGTCTGCTTCACGATCTCGAGCATGTAGTTCACCAGCGACTCATCGACGCGAATCTGCCGTACCTGCTCCTGCATCTCGAGCACGTCGCCAGCGCTAAGGACTGGTCGCACTTCATCCAGGCGTGCGGCGCCAGCTTCGGCGCGCAAAATTTCGCGTTCGCTTTCGCGCGCAGGATAGGTCATCTGCACGCGCAGCAGAAAACGGTCGAGTTGCGATTCCGGCAGTGGATATGTGCCGTGATGTTCTACGGGATTCTGCGTAGCGATGACCAAAAACGGACGTGGGACTTCACGCGCCTGCCCATCCACCGTGACCTGACCTTCGTTCATGACCTCGAGCAGCGCTGATTGCGTTTTGGGGGTCGTGCGGTTGATTTCATCGGCGAGCAGTACGTTGGTGAACACAGGCCCAGGCTTGAATTCAAAACGCTCTTCAGCAGCGGAGTAGATCGAAGTGCCGAGCAGATCACTGGGTAGCATGTCACTGGTGAACTGAACTCGTTGAAAAATGCAATCAAGAGCGCGAGCCAGCGTATGGCCAAGAGTAGTTTTTCCCACGCCTGGAACGCCTTCGATCAGCAGGTGCCCTTTTGCGAAGACGGCAACCAGCGCCAGGCGAACAACCTCATCACTGCCACGAATGATGCTGCGCAGCGTGGCTTCAAGCCGTTGCGCGCGCTCGTGGAGCGATGCAGGTTCGGTTTGCAGGGCCTGGTGAGCCATTCAGGCAATTGTAATAGGTTGGAGGAAATTGCCTAGATTACCCCAGGAAGTCTTTCTGTCTATCGTTCCCAACGAGGCTGACGCGCGCGTGAGGTGGAGCGAGAAGTCCCTAAGATCTTGAACGGGAAAAA
>CAYZHX010000004.1:48727-56871 GCA_964476905.1 uncultured Terriglobales bacterium | reverse complement strand
CTGTTTTAAAGACCGTAAATACCCTACATCCATTAATCCTAACCTCCTGAGAAGCAAGTTTGGAATGCGCAAGGATATCAACCGCGACATGGTTCATACACCAGTTCTCCGCCGTAAAAACGAAGGCTAAATTTTTCTTCGAGGTCAACACAGGTGTCGTAAAGCCGTCCGACGAGACCTCCGCCCATCAACTCCTTCTCATCTTGCTTCCCAGTGGCGAACTTCGCCCGGCAATTTAAACGAACAACTGAGGCGGCTAGATGCCGAGCAGGTTCGCCGCTGTAAACCCAAAGCGAGGAAAATCGTATGATGAGCGACCTGATAAATGAAGTTACGCAGAAGACAGGTCTCCCACAGGAAAAAGCAGAAGCGTTTGTAGACATCGTAGTCAAGTACATTGAAAACAAACTCCCCAGTTCCGTTGGGGGCCAAGTCGACAATGCGTTACATGATCGCGAAGGCAGTGGCCTGAAAGACAAATTAGCTAGTGTTCTGGGTAAGAAGTCGGCTTGAGGAGTATGCGGAGGAAGATATGTTGAATGTGATCTGGTGGATCGTAGTAGGTCTCATCGCAGGATGGATAACCGGCAAAATCATGCACGGCGGCAGTCGGGGCTTTATCGCCGACGTCGTTCTCGGCATCTTGGGTGCAGTCGTCGGTGGATGGATTATGCGAGCAGTAGGATTCCGGGCTCATGGCGGCATGATCTACACGATCTTGGTTGCAATCGGCGGCGCAGTGATTCTTACGGCTTTGTACCGGCTCATCACCGGCTCGGGCAGACGTGGCGGCGGAGAAAGCGGAACAACTGAATTTCGTAAGGTCGCCTGAAAAACTTCGACCGGGTTTGAGTCTATAGAACTGAGGGAAATCTCTCAAAGTCATTCCACGTGTAGGCGGAGGAATTGCCTGCCATGAAAGAGTCGCGGCGGGCATTTCCAATGTAGGAAAATCGTTTTCCATAGAAGCAGCGATGAACTCGCGGGGAATTTCCATGACGGCTGCTGCTCAGCCGCTTACTTGCAGGCAATCTAACATTCCTCGCGTGTTAGCCGTGCGGGATTCTGCTCTAATCCCATTCTTCGGGCACGAGCTGTTTTCGTCGGAATTCGAGATTATTCTGACGACACCCGACGACCTTTTTCGAAATGCATTTAAGGAACGCTTCGATCTGATCATCACAAGCCCGCGGAGTTCGACTGAGCAGGATCTTGAACTCCTGCAATCTTTACAGACCTGGAGAGGACAGGGAGTCAAGGTCATTATCCTTGCGCAACAAAGCACACCAGAGGAAGTGATCGCCGCGTTACGTGCGAGCGCCTTCGCGTTGTTCAGCCTTCCCTTGGAGTACGGCAGCTTTCTCGGCATGGTCGAAAGAGCGCTCAATGTCCCACTATGGAACGATGAAATCGAGGTGGTATCGGCGAAGCCGGACTGGATTGCACTCCGCGTGCGCTGCGGCCTTATCGCCGCGGAACGTCTCCTGCAGTACGGACACGAACTAAAGCTCGACGTTTCAGAGACGGTGCGAGACACCATCCTTCATTCCTTCCGCGAGCTGCTGCTGAATGCAATGGAACATGGCGGCCGCTTCAATCCGCTGCTGAAAGTCGATGTCGGCTATCTTCGAACTGACACCATGATCCTTTACTACCTAAGAGATCCTGGCCGCGGCTTCGACACTGCTCAGGCAATCGCGGATGGACAAGCTTTTGCCGACGATCCTCTGGCCAGCGTCGCCGAAAGGGTCGAGAAAGGATTGCGAGCTGGAGGATTCGGGATCCATCTCGCAAACCAGATGCTCGATTCACTTGTGTACAACCAATACGGAAACGAAGTAGTGCTCATCAAAAATCTTCACTGAGCGGTCGCCGGCTCGTGCGAGATTCTCTTCCATGCGCATGACCGAGTGTTCTCTCATGTCGTTTTTGCGAGCACTTGCTTGTTCCACGGCGCCACTGTTTCTTCATATTCCATCGGATCGCCGAAACCCTCGGTTTGAACGCCGAGTTGGCGTAGAACGTCCAACGCCATCAATCGACGATGCGCGTTGAATGTCATGATATGCGCGAAAACGCCGCCGAACGTGAAGGTCTCAGCCGGCTCGCATAGCGCGTCGATGAACGTGTCATCCCAGCCGCCGCGGTTTCGCACGTCATCCAAAATGCGATGCAGCTCAGCATCGGTCTTTTCGAGCCGGTGCAGCATCGCCTGCGGCGAACGCTGCGACTTCGGAGGACCGTTCATATCCATATTGGTTCCCGCGAGCGCCGCGGTCCAGACTTCCTTAGTAAAGATGATGTTCTCCAACAACTGCCTCAGAGTCCTATTTGACTCGCGCCACGGCAGCAACTCTACGACCGCGGGGAGCTGCCGATCTAATTGCTCGTCTGTCAAAGTACTCGCGTATTCCAACAAACGACGCGTGTGCCATGAGTCGTTACCCGCAAACCGATCGAATAAATCCATGTCTCCTCCTTGTTCTGTTGTTGAGGAACCGGGCGCAAGAAAGTGGATTCGGTTGCACGCCGGCAAATGAAAGTGCGGATCGCGCATGCGCCGGTACCGGCTGGGAGAAATCCGAAAAGCTTTTCGGAAAGCCCGCGTGAACGCCTCCAACGAACCATAATTGGCGTCCAGCGCGACATCGGTGACCGACATTCCGGTACGCGCCAGTTGATACGCTGCCCTTTCCAACAGTAAGCGTCGCCGCATCGCTCCCGGCGTCTCTTCAACGACTGTCCGGAATAACCTGTGGAACTGCGTGCGGCTTTGATACGCCTGCCGCGCCAGATCTTGCGTTTTGGCTTGAGTGTCCAGCGAGTTCGCTACGATTGCAGAAAGCCGGCTTGCCGCGTTGTGACCATCCGCTTTATTCATGGCCCGGTTCCTTGTAGTGAAGGAATCATAGATAAAAGAGGACGCTCTCGCCTGATCGTATGTACCAATCTTCTGCAGAAAAGCCGAAAAAAAGGAATCGCGTCTTCCGAAAATGCCCGAACCGCAGGCTCACCTATTTCTACAACGTTTTAGACACTCGTTTTCTCCTTGATGAATCCCGATTGGGACGTTAACATTCCCGCTTCGCAGTCATCCTCTTTCAGGCGTGAGCATGAACACACATCACAGGCAACGTCGCGTCCCAGTTCTCCCGTTCCTTCTCGCTATTACGCTGGCGTTCTGCGCAGTTTCTCCGGCGCAACACAGCGAGCAACCACCCGCGGATGTATCCAAACTACCGTTCATGAATCCCTCGCTGGCCGTCGAGCAGCGCGTCAACGACTTACTGAAGCGCATGACAATTGAGGAGAAGGTATCGCAGCTGGTCAATCAATCGCGTGCCATTCCCCGCTTGGGAATTCCAGCTTATGACTGGTGGAGTGAGAGCTTGCACGGTGTCCTCACGAACGGCACCACGGAATTTCCTGAGCCGATTGGACTCGCCGCAACGTTCGACACGAAGACGATCCACGAGATGGCGACCGATATCGGTATCGAAGGACGCATCAAGCACGTGCAGTTTGTTCGCGCCGGCCACAGCGACATCTTCGAAGGGCTGGACTTCTGGGCGCCGAACATCAACATCTTTCGCGACCCGCGATGGGGACGAGGACAGGAAACCTACGGCGAAGATCCGTTCCTTACCGCGCGTATGGGCGTGGCGTTTGTTACAGGTATGCAAGGCGACGATCCCAAGTACTATCGCGTGATTTCCACTCCTAAGCACTTCGCGGTGCACAGTGGACCGGAGCCGACACGCCACATTGCCGATGTAGTGGTTAGCAAGCACGATGAACTCGACACCTACCTGCCGGCGTTTCGGGCCACGGTCACAGAAGCAAGGGCAGGCTCGGTAATGTGTGCGTACAACAGCATTAACGGACAGCCCGCATGCGTAAACCAGTTCCTGCTCGACGATCAACTGCGTGGCAAATGGAAGTTCCAGGGATACGTCGTCTCTGATTGTGGGGCGGTGGTCAACATTTTCCAGGATCATCACTTCACCAAAACGCAAGCTGAAGCATCGGCTCTCGCAGTGCAGCGCGGCATGGACAACGAATGCGTAGACTTCCTTGCCAAAGTCACTGACGATCACGACTACAAACCCTACCTCGACGCATACAAACAGGGAGTCTTGAAAGAAAGCGAAATCGATACGACTCTGCGTCGGCTCTTCACCGCGCGCATCAAGCTGGGCATGTTCGATCCTCCAGAAATGGTTCCCTACAGCAAGATTGACGAGAGCGAACTCGATAGCGCGGAGCATCGCGCGCTGGCCCGTAAGCTGGCGAATGAATCAATGGTACTGCTCAAGAACGACGGAGTTCTTCCTCTGAAGAAGAGTGGACTTAAAATCGCCGTCATCGGCCCACTCGCGGATCAGACGAAAGTGCTTCTCGGGAATTACACAGGCACTCCCACCCACACCGTATCGATGCTGGAAGGATTGAAAGCGGAATTTCCTGAAGCGCAGATCAGTTTCGTTGCGGGAACGCAATTCCTGCGCAACGAGGGGGAGCCGGTTCCAGCCTCGATGCTGACAACCCCCGACGGACAGCCTGGGGTCAAAGTTGACTTCTCCACCGGAGAACTGTTCGGAGCCAAACCCACGCCCATCACCAGTCGCCAGGGACCGACGGTTGAGCTGAAAGCAGAGGACGTCCCGCCTGAAGCGTCTGGCAAGCCGTTGTTCGTCGAATGGAACGGATTCCTTACGCCTACGGAAACCGGTGAATTCAATATCGGAGTACGCGCTGAAGGGACCTTCGCATCGGTTGACATTGATGGTAAGCAGCTCGCGCAGGAGTTCATGGGTACCGCGAATGGCGTTCAGTCCAAAGTCGGACACGTTCATCTGGAGCAAGGCAAGAAAACCGCCATCAAGGTGAGATACGGACGCACGCAGCCTGGTCCGATCCAGATGCAACTCATTTTCTCGAAGTACGATCGTACTCCGTCTCCCGAGGCCGTGACTGCAGCCAAAAATGCCGATGTGGTTATCGCAGCTGTTGGCATCACCAGCGAACTTGAAGGCGAGGAAATGCCGGTGAGTGAGGAAGGCTTTAAAGGCGGAGACCGCACCAGCCTCGATCTTCCCAAACCGGAACACGATCTACTGGAAGCTGTAGCGACTGCGGGCAAACCGTTGATTGTCGTGCTGATGAACGGCAGCGCTCTCGGCGTGAACTGGGCAAACGAACACGCAAATGCCATTCTCGAAGCGTGGTACTCGGGAGAAGAAGGAGGCGCTGCCATCGCCGAGACTCTCAGCGGCAAGAACAATCCCGGTGGTCGTCTGCCGGTCACTTTCTATAAAGACGTTAGCCAGCTTCCGCCTTTCGAAGACTACTCGATGAAGAACAGGACATATCGCTACTTCGAAGGAACGCCGCTATATCCATTTGGATACGGGCTGAGCTATACGCAGTTCGATTACAGCAACTTGAAGTTGCCTTCGGCAGCTATAAAAGCCGGCGACCCTCTGCATGCGGAGGTTACCGTCAAAAACACTGGAGAAAAGGAAGGCGACGAAGTAGTTCAACTCTATCTCAGCTTTCCCAATGTGAAAGGCGCTCCGCTGAAAGCCTTGCGCGGATTCGAACGCGTACACTTGAATGCCGGACAAAGCAAAGCGGTCGCGTTCGACTTGAAACCTCGCGATCTGAGCATGGTGTCAGAACAGGGCGAGCCAATTGTCGCCGGCGGCACTTACAAAGTCTCAATTGGCGGCGGTCAGCCCGGAACCGCAGCGAAAGCCGTCGATGGTGCGTTTTCAATTCGCGGGCAGGTGAAGTTGCCAGAGTAGTTTCTGACAAGACTCTCGTCAGAGTAGAACTTTCGCGCAGCGCCACCGCTCCAAGTTCAATAAACGATGGATTGCTGCGCGAAATGATTCTTGACGAGCAAACTCCTGTCGGTGCAGACCGCCCCAAAATCTCACGCGCCTGGGAGCTTTCCAAGGTACCGCCGCAGCCTTTCTTGTCATCAAACCCTGAGAGCGTTATGCCCCCGAAACTTCCCTCCATCTCCGCTGCTGACTTCGTTCCCGCCCGCAAGACGCTGCCTGCATTGCGCGAGGCGGCGAAATCTTGTCGTGGCTGCGATCTCTGGCAGCGCGGCACGCAGACTGTGTTTGGAGAAGGCAAAACCGGCGCGGACGTTATGATGATTGGCGAACAACCCGGCAACGAAGAAGACCTGCAAGGTCGCCCGTTTGTCGGCCCTGCGGGCAAAGTACTGGATAAAGCGCTCGCCGCCGCAGGCATTGATCGTGACGACGTTTACGTCACCAACGCCGTGAAACACTTCAAGTGGGAACCGCGTGGAAAGCGTCGCATTCATAAAAAACCGAATGGAATGCAGATCGCAGCCTGCCGTCCCTGGTTCGATGAGGAAGTGAATGTCGTCAGGCCAAAGGTCATCGTCGCGCTCGGAGCTACCGCAGCACAGGCACTCCTGGGACGCGATTTTCGCGTCACGCAAAGCCGTGGGAAGGTAATCACAACCGGGGCGGTTCCGATTATCGCGACGGTGCATCCATCTTCCATTCTGCGCGCGCCTGACGATGAAACCCGCCACGCTGAGATGGCCCACTTTATCGATGATCTGCGTGTCGTTGCGTCTCAGATCCGCCGTCTCCGAAAAGCTGCCTAGACGCTAGCGACCGCTTCGTAGCACGTGTGCCGCAAATCCATTCAGCTTGATGAACAAGCCCCACTGCTTCAGGTCAGAGGTTTGTCGCTCGTAAACGCGGTCGTTCAACAGATCGTCGAAGCGCACCGAAGACGAGGAGAGCATCTCGACGGGAAGGTAGATTTTTCCCGTCGAAACCCCACCTCCCAGATTGACGACCACAAGCACACAATTGCCGTCTCGCTTCCACATGTAGGCGATTAGATCTGAGGACGAGTGATCGCCTGAATCCTGAACATCGAGCAGCCTCCAGTCCTCACCATGAAATTCAGGATCATTGGCAATTTTCAAAATCCGCTCGTATAGCTTCGATATATCCGCGTCGGGAGCCTCTTCCCGTGTTCGCGCTAGTTGCACAACCGCCTGCGTACGGCATCCTTCTAGTTGGCCCTCATTGATGAAGTGCATTCCCGGAACGGTACAGGCGAGCACCGCGACCGCGGGTAGGCGATTTTTGCCGAACACCGTAGCGGAGCGTCCCTCATCATGGTTCTCAAGAAACCGTACCGAACGCGACTGGTATTCCCAATCGGCCTTCAGGTGCAGATACACATCGCGAACGAAGCCCTCGTGCAAGCGGTCGTAAAACCTCTTGTCATAAGTAAAGGTGAAACCAAGCTGCTGCAGCGCCCACTCACTATCCCAATAGGCTTCGGCCACCCAAATGAAATTCGGCAGCGCCTTCGTAGCCTCGCGCCAAAACTCTTCGTTAGGCACGCTCATTCCCTGGATGAACGGCTCCCAGTTCTGATGGAAACTGTCATTCAGCAGCAGCATGGCCATGTCGCAACGCACGCCATCACAAAATTGCGAGATATGGCGAATCTGCTCGATCATCGCCGAACGTAGTCCTGGGTAGAAATAGTTGAGCTGAGCCGTGTCTGTCCAAGGTGCGAAGTTCGGATCGCGCCCGTAGGCTATTACCTCGGATTCCCCATTCGGGCCTTCGCTCATGAAAAAATCGCCAGGCGCCTTCCGGTATGAAGCGAGATCGCCCCGAATGTAGTACTCGGGGTGCTGACGGATCCATGGATGATCCGGTCCCGTATGGTTCGGTACCAAATCGAGAATCAAACGCATGCCAAGCTCGTGGAGCTGATGCCGAACAGAGTCCAACTCTTCCCAGCTTCCGATGAGTGGATCGGGTTCGTATCGCTCGATCGAAAACGGCGAACCCGTAACATCGTCGAGAGTCCACCCAGGCAAAGCCTCGTCGTAGCGAGATAACAGCGACAGTTGCCCACGCGAGAGCAGGCGACCTGCTGCACTCAGCTTCCATACACCCATCAGATAAACAAGATCGAAGCCGAGATCCCGGAGCCGTCCCCATTCCGAATTTGGAACGTCGCACAGACGAACTCTCCCGCCGCGCTTCTGCCCCAGCTTCGACAGCCATTGCAGCGTGCTGATTTCGTAAAGCTGCGGATGTGGGCGGAGCGCAGGAAGATCG
>CAYZHX010000004.1:33134-48627 GCA_964476905.1 uncultured Terriglobales bacterium | reverse complement strand
CCCCGAATCGGCTCAAGATGCTTCTTCTGTTTCAAGAACATCGTGGCTAGGTAACTTTTCTTAAAAGCTGAAACGTTCGAGTAATCCGCTGCGGGTCAGGCTCTTGCGCCAATTCAGGTATCGCAACCGCGGGCTTTTGTTTGCGACTTGTGCATAACTCCGCGGTTATAAAGGCATCCCAGTGAGAAGGCAAATCCATACATCGTTCCATTTAATGCGCCGTTTCAAGCGATGCCATAGGTCTGCCTGAAAGAAAAAAAAATCACGAGGTGTAGTAAGCAATGAAGAAGCGCAATTTGATCGCTGTGCTCACAGCATTGTTGTTGAGTACAGGAATGATGTTCTCGCAGACGATCGCCAATGGGAATCCCCACGGACAAGCATCGCTGCCAGTACCTGTAACGGGAACCTTCACAGCTCCTGCATCGGGAGCACTTAGTTCCCTCGGCAATGGCACCATGGCAGGCACGTTCAACATTTCGAACTTCGCGGTGCAGAATAACGCCGCCGGGCAGCCTCAGTTAGTAGCCATCGGTAATTTAATAGCGACCCTCACCAATAGCTCCGGACAATCCCAGGCCGTCGTCCTCAACAACGTTGCAGCGCCGGTCGCGGCGGCAGGCACGTGTCCCATTCTCACTCTGACGCTCGGGCCGCTCCATCTCGACCTCCTCGGACTCGTCGTGGACATCCCCAACCCCATCAATCTGAATATCGTGGCGCAATCAGGCCCCGGCAACTTGCTTGGCAATCTGCTGTGCAGCGTAACCAATCTACTCAACGGCGGAGGCGCATTGCAGACGATTGCCAATGACTTGAATCAGATCCTGGCCGGACTGGGTTTGTAGAGCCAGATCGAACAGAATCCCGCACTTAAAGCTGCTTCCCTGGGATGCAATAGATGGAACGTTCCTTTTGGGAATAAGGCAAAAGGACGTTCCGTCTTTGCAGCTCGCAGAGGGAGGGTTAACTGGCTGAGCAAAGCGGAGTAATTGAGCTGCTTGTACGCGCTGCCCTCGTCTGGTCTCTTCTGGTGATTGCGGCGATCATTAATGGCACCCTCCGGGAAAAGCTTATCTCGCCTAGGCTCGGTCCCAAAACGGGTCACGGGGCAAGTAGCATCGTGCTTTGCGCCATCATACCGTGGGTCGCATGGATCTTCATTGTTTGGATCGGCGCACGCCAATCGAGGGATGGATGGCTTGTTGGACTTGTGTGGTTGACGCTAACCATCGCATTCGAATTTCTCGCTAGACATTTCTTGTTCAAGAGTTCCTGGAACGAACTGCTGAGTGATTACAACATTGCTCAGGGGCGCATCCGGATTTTCGTTCCGATCATTATGCTTATGGCCTCATGGTGCGCCTCGATCCGGAACACGACCTAACTACAAGACAAAACACACAAGAGACAACGGGAGCCGCATGGGAAGAAAGCTATTCCTAAGCGGAAGATTTAGGACGAATCTCTTAATGTGCCACTCGTGCTCGGAGCACGTGTCCACGCGATCGGGGGCTTTGGAGGTGACAAGGGTGGGTCACCAGCTACCCGGCGGCCGAAATGCAGTTTTTCCGAGAGGGTAGAATCCAATGTGGTCTTGAGACGCACATCAATTTTATTGCTCAGCGCAGCATTGTCTTTTATCTCGACGTTCCTCTGCGCTGAGCCGATTGCGAATCTAAAGCCGAGTGGCTACGTCAATGACTTCGCCCACGTCCTCAATGCGCAAACGGCGACCGATCTTGAAAGGCTTTGCGCCGAGATCGATGAAAAAGCCAAAGCACAGATTGCAGTAGTCACAATTCATTCGCTGGATGGAAGAGACGTTGAGGGTTATGCGGTCGATCTCTTCAAGGCTTGGGGAGTTGGCAACAAAGCGACGAACCGAGGAGTTCTCATCCTTCTGGCCACGGATGATCATCGCTATCGAATCGAAGTCGGTTATGGTCTTGAACCGATCCTTCCAGACGGAAAGACCGGGAGCTTCGGACGCGAAGCGGTTCCCATTCTGAGACAAGGAGACTACAGTGCAGCCCTGAAGCTGCTGACTGACAGAGTTGCGCAAACCATAGCGGCAGATGCCGGCATCACGCTTAGTTCGGAGATGCAACGTCCACCACCTCAATCTGAGGGGCCGCAAAGCATCCCGGTTGGAGTAATTGCCTTCGGGTTGCTGGTCGTCTTTCTTCTGCTGTTTACACGTGTCGGTCGATGGATGCTTCTCGGATGGCTCTTCAGCGGCGGAGGCGGGCGAGGTACGTATCGTGGCGGATGGGGCGGGGGTGGGGCAGGATGGGGTGGGGGATTCGGAGGTGGTGGGGGATTCGGTGGCTTTGGAGGGGGTAGTTCAGGTGGTGGAGGAGCGAGCGGAAGCTGGTAAGACATGAAAGCAAACGAACGTGATCACATCGAATCGCGCTTGAAGGAGTTGGTTGACCGGCTCAAGAGCGCTGCGGGGAGCAATCTGCACTCCGTGGTCTTGTATGGTTCGGCAGCGGCAGTCGATTTTCACGAGAAGTTTTCAGACGTGAACGTTCTGTGTGTGCTTCACGAACTCTCGGCTTCGATAATGCTGGCGCTCTCCGACACAGCGCAATGGTGGAAAAAAGAGACGCAGTCAATGCCGCTATTCTTATCTGTGGAGGAGCTGAGAGAGGCAGCAGATGTGTTTGCGATCGAGCTGCTTGATATGCGCAGATATCACCGGTTACTTTATGGCAACGATGTGATTGCGGACCTAGATGTTCCACTGCATCTCCATCGGGTCCAGGTTGAGCACGAACTACGAACGAAACTGATTCTTCTGCGGCAGAGCTTCATCAGCAAAGCTGACGTCGTGAAGCTGATGCTGGAATCGATCTCGTCATTCATGACTCTGTTCAGACACGCTCTGATTACGATGGGAGAGGAACCAGATTCGGGCCAGTGCGCTATGCTTCAGCAACTACAAAGGCGGCTAAATGTGGATACGCGCCCTTTTGTTGAGCTTTTGAATGTTCGTGAAGGCAAGGCTAAATCTCATGCTCTCGACGCGAAAACAGCCTTTCCTGCTTATCTGAAAACCATAGAACAAGTCATCTCAGCAGTTGACCGGCTTTGAAATAGCGAGATGGGAGATTCGAATGAAAGCTTTGATCGCCTTGGTGGTAATTGTCGTCCTCGCTTTTGCCATTGGAGGAAGCTATGTAAGCGCAAAAAACCAGATGGTCGCGAAAAATGAAACTGTGAAATCCGCCTGGTCGCAGGTGGATGTCGTGCTCCAACGACGCGCCGACTTGATTCCAAACCTCGTTGAGACCGTAAAGGGCTATGCCAAACAGGAGCAGACGGTCTTTGGCGACATCGCGAAAGCTCGATCAACTCTTCTCTCAGCTGCGAATCCGTCTGAGAAAATTGCAGCAAACCAACAATTGGACGGCGCCATTGGCCGGCTTTTGGCCATTGTAGAGAACTATCCTCAACTTCATTCCAACGAAAATTTCTTACGCCTTCAAGACGAACTTGCGGGAACGGAAAACAGAATTGCCGTCGAGCGAAAGCGCTACAACGATAGTCTGCAGGATTACAACACCTATATAGGACAGTTTCCCAATAGCATCTGGGCGAATATGGCTGGCTTCAAGAGAAATGATGCTTACTTTGCTGCGAGCGAGAGCTCTCGTCAAGTTCCCAAAGTGGATTTCTCGGGTGCGCAACCGACACCTGCACCTCAGCAGCCTAGTCCACAACCTGCGCACTGAGGAGGAAATGACTTATTTCCCCGCAGGCGATTCTTCCAGTTTTACGTTTGAAAATATCGCCGTTTCCAATGCTGTCGGTACGTGTGAGCAAACTCCCACGCCGACATACACAGGGTCCTTCAAAGATATATATTCGACCGGACCGACGGGCTTTAATTCCTCGTTTGGTTTTCCGGCGTACATCGTGAACCGGCTGCCCTGCCTCACGATACGCAACCGTACGACACCTTCGATCTGGGTGAAGACCTGGTAGGTCTGTTCGTTGGCTGCACCACGAAATTGCAGCGATGTAAGCCCGTTGCCATGAGATACCGCGTCGGCATAGGCTGATGCCGGATCCAGACTCTGTCTCACCATCAAAAAAGCCTTGCGATGCTGTGCATTGCTTGTGCCCACCCACTGGACATCAGCGCTAAGGGTCATATCTCCGGATGATTTCTTCCACACAAAATAAAATGCGTCTGCGGTACCCCAAACATTCTCTCCACCTCCGGTGATTCGGTATTCGCCTTTCATCGCATCGTACTCGGCCTTGACGCCAGGCGGTGTCTTCCCGACGCTGCTTTCGCTGACGAAGATACCTAAATTCTTTTGTGCCTCATTGTTCTTCTGTTCTGCATCATTCGCTTGCGCCAGGTCCATTCTGGTGCACGCTGTCACCACCATTAGGCAGAGTATTGTGGAGAACGAAAACGATCTCGCCTTCTGCATTAAGACTTTCCTCCCGGGCTGGTAGCCCGTCCCTTCGTCTTTCTTGTTTTTGGAAGCATCCCATTCTAGAACCTTTCGGAAGTGCTCGGCACCGGTTAAATTGGCGGTTAAACACAGAAGAGACGGAATGTATAGTCACGAATTCCCGATATGGGAATGGCTCCGTCTGTGTCCCCGTGTTTCGGTTCCCGCCCTTACTTTGTGTGAATACCCGATCAGACCCGCAAGAAGATCCGTTTTCGATACAGTGGCCACATCAGCAGCAGATTCAGCACGACGATAGCGATGGCGTAGGCCAGCGACGCGTGGACGGGCTCAAGCCATGTAGCGAAAAGGTGCTGATATGCCCATTTGTGAAGTGTGAGTGAGTTGCCGCTGCTCGACGTGATATGGATGCGATCGGTCAACGTCGTGATCACGCTAGAAAGCACAAACGCAAGGATTGCATTGGTGCCGAAAACCAGGGCAGGCCACGTCCACCACCGGGAGAGGCGAAGATCGACGACGCCATAAAGAAGGGCGAACACGAGCAAACTTACTCCGCTGCTGGCAAGGACGAATGTACTCGTCCACAGCCTTTTGTTGATCGGCATGAGCGATTGCAGTAGCCATCCTGCCAGTAATAGCATTCCTCCCCACAGAAGAAGCGACAGTAACTTCTTCTTGCCTGGATGCTGCGTTCTTATCCATTCGCCGACAACAATGCCGATCAGCAGAGTCGCGATCGCCGGAAGAGTGGACAAAATCCCCTCCGGATCGTAAGTCACTCCCATCCCGGATGTCGTGCCGTAGGCCCACATGTGTCGAGTGCCGAAAGCAGCCCGATCAAGATAAGCAGGCAAATTTCCAAAGCTGTCCAACCGGCCCGCCCCGAGCCCTGGAACCGGAACGAACTTTAGAAGTAAGTAATAAAATACGAGAATCGCACCGCTCACGGCCATAAGCACCGTTCGCTCACTCTTCGAGTCTTCCTCTTCGCCCCGCTTGCGGCGAGTCGCCCATAGATATAGCCCTGCGCCACACATATAACAGGCGCCAATACGCTGCAGGATTCCAGGAAGACGAAGGGTTTGCCAGTCATAGTCAGGAAACCCATTCACCGCGATGCCGAGAGCAATCAGGATTGCACTACGCCGCAGAACCTGCCACGCCAGCATCTTGTTGGTGCTTCCGCGCTTCCAGCGCGACGCGAACGACAGAGGAATCGCTACGCCGACGATGAATAGGAACGACGGGAAGATCGTATCCGTTGCCGTCATGCCATTCCATTGCGCATGCAGAAGCTGGGGATAAACCGCACTGTAAGTACCAGGATCGGTCACTAGAATCATCGCGGCGATCACCACACCCCGGAACACGTCGAGAGAGACTACCCGCGCGCTGAAGGCATCCGCGACCGGCCACTCCTGGAATCTGGTCGCTTTGGCGGTTGAAACTGCTTTTGTGTCCGCTTGTGGCACGTCGAACTAGGGTACTCCAGTGGAAAAAAGCGATGCCAGGATCGAAGGCAGAAATCTCATAAAAGCGATGCCATATCGAAATGGGAAGGGGCCAGTGATGTGATGGCAGGCTTATCACTGACACCAGAGTCAATTGCGCAACGGAGGCGGGTGCCCGATCCCACAACTTTTAATTAGGGTTTACGATAACCGTTTGAGATTTGCAGTGACAAAGGATGGGCCACCCCCTGGAACAAGCTAACGCTGCGATGCGCGCTGCGTGAGATTGCTTCGCGCCAGAGTGCAGAAGGTTTGAAGGATGGCTCGGCTCTCCCCGACTCGAAACGCCAGTTCGATGTCGCTGCAGACGCGATGCCGGGCCGACGAGAACGTCAGCCGCTTGCACGAAACATCGGGCGTGGCGATGCGCTGGACGCAAGCGGGAGCTATCGTGACTCCCAAGCCCGCTCCGACCAGACGCAAGATCGTCAGCCATTGTGGCGCTTCCTGAACGACGTGCGGACGGTAACCGTGAGCTTCACAGATAGAAACGGTTTTCTCGTGGGCGCGCTGACTTGCCAGCGGACTGAAGAACACAAAGGGTTCATCGCGCAGCTCGGCGCCAGTAAGAGCTTTATGTCGAGCCAGCGGATGCTTATTGGGAACAACTGCGATGAATGGTTCAGAAAACAATGGTTCGATCTCGAGGCCTTCGACGGGCCCGCTGTCGCGGAGAAAGCCAACGTCGAGAGTGTTTTCGAGCAATCTTCCGATTACGCCTGAGGTGTGGAACTCGCTCAACTGCAGGTTCACCTTGGGAAACTGCGCGCGATAGCGGCCGAGCATCGCCGGCAATCCCGTGAGCATGCTCGATCCGATGAAACCGACTCTCAGGAACCCAACTTCTCCGCGCCCGATGCTGCGCGCCTCCTCCAAATCGTCTTCAACCTTGCGGAGCGTTTGGCGTGCCTGGTTGAAAAAGCTCTCACCTGCGCTCGTCAGCTTTACTGCGCGTGATGTTCTTGTAAAGAGCGGATATCCGACGATCTCTTCAAGCTTACGGATCTGCTGCGACAAGGGAGGCTGGGCCAAATGAAGACGTTCCGCTGCCCGGCCGAAATGCAGTTCCTCGGCCACCGCCACGAAATAACGAAGATGTCGAAGTTCGATGTCGGACATGATTCACGCTTGATTCCGGGGAAGGAAGCCTCTTTTTTAATAATATGTAATAGATATCAATCTTAATCAACAAGATATTGGACATATTGATTGCTGAACGATAGATTTCCTGATATGGAAACATCAGTTCAACGTAGCCGTTCGAGTTTACCTGTGGCCTATGGGGATCAGATCGCTGGTTTGTCTGAGGTTGTGATCCGTCCATTTCAACCTGGCGACGAGATCGCATTCCGCGGCCTAAACGAGGCGTGGATCGCCAAATACTTCATCGTTGAGGAAGCTGATCGTAAGGTTTTGAACGATCCGGTTCACAATATTCTTCGATTAGGCGGCCACATATTTATGGCCGTCGCCGGTGAAGTGGCCGTGGGATGCTGCGCCTTGCTGCCGATGGAGCCGGGCGGGTTTGAGCTCGCGAAGATGGCGGTTTCTGAAGATCTACGCGGTAAGGGAATTGGTCGCAAGCTGCTGGAGCGGGCAATTACCGAAGCAAGAAGACTGGGCGCCTCGCGCTTATACCTGGAAACGAATCGCAAGCTGGCAAATGCGATTCACCTCTATGAGTCCGTGGGCTTCGAACACGTTTCGCCTGATCAGGTAATTCCGTCGCCATATGCTCGAGCCAACGTGTTTATGGAAATGAAGATTTAGATCGCAACTGCCTCAGAAAACTGCGCAGACGAACCTATCTTCAATCATCTCCCCGATATGGGAACCTTCCGGCTGTCCACGTGCTTCCGTCCGCGCGCTTCCCCGCTCAAGAGAGCGAGACCAGGAGTTCATCGAACAGCGCTATTTCTTCGAGGGTCGGCCGTTCGAATCCATCAGACCAGCGCTGTAAATCCTTTCTCATCATCGGTGTACCCGTTGTTGTGCTCTACGGAACAACTCATCCTGACTGGGGAAAAGAACGAGAATAGGTCCGTCTGTCCCGTGGCTTTCCAGATCACGATAAACTGAGCGAAGGCGACGCAACGGTCGAGAGCAGGCGCTGCAAGCCTCGCGATCGCGCATCCCGCGAAAAGCACGCGGAATACGGACCCACAGCTTGGGTGTCGCACACAAAGAGGAATCAGGCTGCGGATACCCCTGCGAATGTACAATGCGCGGCAATGCCGAGACGAGAGCGTCGTACTCTTCCAAGAATTCGTTATCCAGTATTCCAGCCCGGAGGCGACGTACAGGCCACGTTGCCGTTCGATCAAAATCAACACACGTATCTGCCTCTGATGCTCAAAACCGGAATACTCATATTGATTGCGCTACTATGCCTGACTGCATGGGGGACGACACCGCTCATTGAGAACGTAACTGCAACACCTCCGCTTGCTCCGTTGACGTTGCTAGTTGGCGGCCGGGCATTAACTACGCAGTCCAGTTCTCCCGGATTTCGATCAGTACAGTATGAGTCTCAGTGGCCTGGCAGCTACTTCGAGGCGGATTTCGAGGGCCAAGAGGTTTATTTCCAAATCGGGACAGCGCATGAGATTCTGCACATTGTAGTGGATGATCAGGCGCCGCTTGTGCTGACAAAACCTGGAGCTGGGGTCTATCGACTCTCAGGAATGCAGAGCGGACCTCACGCAATAAGAATTTCGGTCGTGACAGAAAGCCAGTCGGGTGCCAACTATTTCGGCGGCTTCGGGATCATCAAAGGCGAAAAGGCACTTGCGCCACCGAAACATAGGCGACAAATGGAATTCATCGGCGATTCGCATACGGTTGGTTACGGGAATACTTCTCCAACTCGAGATTGCAGCCAGGATGAGGTTTGGAATACTACGGATACATCCCAAGCCTTCGGTCCGCTGATTGCCAGCTATTACGAGGCGGACTATCAAGTCAATGCTATTTCGGGACGCGGAATTGTGCGCAACTACAATGGTAGTCCCGGAGATACTTTGCCCGTTGCATATCCCTATGTGCTCTTCGACAAGAAGCAGGAGTATTACGATTCAACCTGGAAACCTCAGCTTCTAGTGATTTCACTCGGCACTAACGACTTCTCCACTCCTCTGAATGCTGGGGAGAAGTGGAAGAGCAGAGATGAACTGCATTCTGATTACGAAGCCACATATGTTCGTTTCATTCAGAGTCTTCGAGCTAGGAACCCAAATGCGTACATCATTCTGTGGGCAACAGATATGGCGCAGGAAGAGATCAAGTCAGAGGTGCAGAAAGTCGTGAAAAAACTGAAGGAGCAAGGCGACAACAAGATCGCATTTATCCCCATTGATCATCTTTCCTTCACAGGTTGCCATTACCATCCCTCCGTTGCCGACGACCGAGCAATACGGGATAAGCTCGTCCAGTTCATCGACTCCCATCCGGAGATCTGGCGGAGTAACGGACGAGGCAAGTGATACAACCTTTCAACCGCACATTGCTCGGGGGCCCTACAACATGAGTGAAAACCGAGCTCCCCAATTCGATATAAGTGATAAAGCAAAGAGTCGCCCGACCATTACTTTGTTTGCGCCACATCGCACGTGAAAGTCGCTACTTTCAACATCAACGACATAAACAAACGGTTTCAAAACCTTTCGGCGTGGTTGTCGAACGCGAAGCCGGACGTGGTGTGTCTGCAGGAGCTCAAGGCCGAGGACGACGCCTTTCCCGCGGAAAAATTGCGAGCTCTTGGGTATGAAGCAGTCTGGCGAGGAGAGCGCTCGTGGAATGGGGTGGCGATCCTTGCTCGTGATCGCGTTCCTGTGTTGACGCGCTCGACTTTGCCCGGCGAACCTAACGATCACCAAGCGCGCTACATCGAGGCGGCGGTGAATGGAGTCTTGATCACTTCCATCTATCTCCCGAATGGCAATCCCCAGCCCGGTCCGAAGTTCGATTACAAGTTAGCCTGGTTTGAACGTCTGATCATGCATGCCGCCGAACTGATGAAAGCCGGCTTACCAGTGATATTGGCCGGAGACTATAACGTGGTGCCAACGCCACAAGACATCTATCCGACCCGCTCGCTCGATCACAATGCCTTGATCCAGCCTGAGAGCCGCCAGGCTTTTGCGCGGCTTCTGTCGGAAGGATGGACGGATGCTCTGCGACGGTTGCAGCCAAGCGGTCCACTGTGGACGTTTTGGGATTACAAATTTGAACGGTGGCAGAAGGACAAAGGCATGCGACTCGACCACTTCCTGCTCTCACCAAGAATTTCGAAGCGGCTCGTCACCGGCGGTGTGGATCGGTGGGTCCGCGGAGAAGTCAACGCAAGTGACCATGCGCCGGCTTGGATAAAGCTCGATCTCTGAAGGCACGACTTGCGCCTTAGCAAATCCCAGGCAGGTCTAGGGAACATATTTTCCTTCGTCTTTCCCAACTAGAAACCTTCCGTGTCTCGCCGCATTGTCTCGTTCCTTCCGTTGTTCTGGGTTTAAGCGGAGACGTCTGTCCCAGTTAGTCAAGCAAAGCCCAGTCACGATGGCGGCTGCGGAACTCCATGAACCACAAGCACGGCGCATAAAGCATTCCCACCGCCAGAATCCATATGGCGTAGATGACTGGCAGACTGTGACCGTAACCGAGTGGTCTCTGCGCGAAATCTCCGATCGCGGGTTCGCGCCATACGGGTTGTGAAAGCCTACGGATGCGACGATCGCGATGAGGTGAATGACGTAAAGATGAAGCAGGGAGTAAAACAGCGGTACCCGTCCAAACACCAGCAGAACACGACTGACGCCACGCGTAGCTTTCGCGCGGTTGAGTCATCTTTGCTCCGCATAGTAGCTGCAAGCGATGCGAGTGGGGGCTCGCCTGTTGTCATCATTTATGCGCAATCGTGGACAACTACAAAGTCTGCAAAGGTCTCCTACACGAGTAAGAGAATCGCGCCACATCTTAGAAGACCAGCGTGGGAGAGTACTATGCAAGACTTTAGTCTCGGTCCAACGCGCATCGAGGACGGAAACTATCGAGCGGATGTGCTGCGGGGCGGTACTGTAGAACCTTTTTGGTATTACGTTATTCGACGCATGGACTCCAATCAGGCTATTGCGATCGCGAAATATGAAACCTATGAAGAGACTTTAGAAGCAGCAAGAGAAGCACTGGCTCGCATAAATCGGAAAGCCAGCTGATTGATTGAAAGACTCGCAGAGCAAGTGTAGCGTTCCCGTTTAGTCCCGTGCGGATCGAAGACCTAGAGCGTCGCCCCTGAGACTTACCAAAAAGCAAAGAGCCGGCGCGGCCGGCTCTTTGCTTTGTTAATACGAGACGCGTTGTTAAAAGTACAACTTTAGTGCCAGCTGAATCTCGCGAGGATCTCCCGGCCCTCCCGAACCAGTTCCCAGAATGGGACTCAGCGTATTCGAGACCTTGCCGAATGAGCCATTGGCGCCGATGTTAGCGGCCGTAAACGATGCGTTCGGATTGGCGAAATTCGGATGGTTGAACGCATTGAAGAATTCAGCGCGGAACTGCCATTGGAAACGCTCCGTCATTCGGAACATCTTGAACAGGCTGAGGTCTGTCATTTGAATTCCAGGTCCGTGGAACGCACGGGGTCTGCACGTGCCGAATGTCCCCTTGCTCGGAAACGCGAATGCTGCGGGATTGATAAAGAAACCTGTTGTTGTGTAGCTTGCAGCATCCGAGGTTGCTCCTGCGAATGGATCGCCGACGCAATTTGGATAAGAAGCGTGGCTCGATCCGGTGAAGCTCACGTCAGGCGTCGTTACGGTGAACGGAGTTCCAGTCTGTAACGTCACGATCCCGTTAAACTGCCATCCGCCAATCAAATTGCTTGCGAGGCTATCGCCCGAAAGGAACCGTCTTCCCTTGCCGATTGGCAAATCCCAAGTGAAGTTGCTTACAAAGCGGTGGCGAATGTCGAATGGCGAATTGCTCATTTCGGCGCCGTAATTATACGCATTCGCGGGAGTAGAGCCTCCAGTCAGATTGTCCTGAAAATTTGCGAGGCCATGGCTGTAGGTGTAATTGACGGCGTATGCGAATCCCTTTGACATGCGCTTACGAAGTGAGAGATCCAATCCGTTGTAGTCGGTGTTTCCGTCGTTCGTCGCCAATTCAAGAAAACCGTGCTGGCCGTTGAGCCCGCAATTGGGATTCACTTTGAAAGTATCGACTGTAGAGACGGTATTCAGGTTCGCATATGGGAACTGGACAATCGGACAACCATTATCAGTTCCCGTGATGAGACCTTGATTAGCGTTCCTGAGACGATTCATCTTTCGGCCCCAGTTACCGACGTAGGTTGCCGAGAGAACCGTATCCTGGAAGATCTCGTACTCAGGACCGAAGCTTGCCTGCTCTACATAGCCCGAGCGCTGATTGGGATCCTGAGCACGGAGTTGGAGCTTTGTAAGATCGAGCGCGGTACCGGTGATGGTGTTCAGTGGAAAGCCATTCTTGAGCTGGAAGATTGGAGTCGAACTGCCGACGCCCTGGTTGAGCTGGATGTCTTGCAAGAATGGCGGATTCAGTTCGAGTAAGCTCTCGGATCCTATACGGTTGTAGTGCTGATAGAAAACTCCGTATCCGCCTCGCACAACCGTCTTCTTAGTCAATTGATAGGCAAGCCCGAGACGGGGAGCAAAGTCATTCTTATCAGGATTGATTAATGCTCGGTTCGCCCACCCTGAGGCATTGGCCGCAGCGGTGGTGATGCCCCCGCCGTTCGCCGGCGTAAAGTTCGACACCATGTCGTCGCGGCTCATAATCGGAGCGAACAGTTCATAGCGGAGACCATAAGTAAGGTTGAGCTTTGAAGTCATCCTCCACGTATCCATCGCATAGAACGAGTGCCCCGGCTGGAAGTAGTGGACGACAAGAGGAGTGGTAAAGTGCGTCGCGTCTACGTCGCCTAACAGGAAGTCTGGCAAGCCGAATGAACCACCCGACGTGTATATGCCATTGATTTGCGGCTCTCCCTGCGGCGCTCGGATATCAAGGAAATTATCGCCACGCTTCAGATACTCGTATCCGAACTTGAAGCTGTGACTGCCCTTCAGCCAGCTAAGGTTCTCGATCAAATTCCAGCCCTGCGAAATCTGGTACTGCGGGCGCCAAGGCGATGTGCCTAGTCGCTGGAGACCGTTGATCTCGATCGGCGGCAAGCCTGCTGTGTTTGGCGTATCGGGGATTCCGTTCAGGCCAAACGTGGGTGCCAATGACTTACCAAGCGTCAACCCAATCGGATCGCTGTGAGCATAATCCCGGTTGAAGCCAATTCGTGCATCACTGAGAAAAGTGTTAGTGAGATTGTGCGTCCAATCCAGCGAAAACAGCTGAGTGTGCGTGCGATATTGCGTGGCGAAATTGCCATTTCCCGCAACGGGATCACTGGTCCAGGCGGGATCCTGCCGGCTCACATGGTAGTAGCTGTAGCTGCCTGAGATGTGGTTGGTCTGGTTTAAAGTGTGATCGACGCGGCCGTCGAGAGACCACGTGTCATTCGGTACGACGGTCGAAAAAATGTAGTTTGGCGCGCCCGTCCAGCTACCGGGTGTTCCGAATGCAGGTCCGAAATTCGGATCTGGAAACAAAGCCGCGATTTTCGATCCGACAGGATCGATACACCCTGCCTGAATGATGTTTCCCACTACGCAGCCGGCTTGACCGGCTACTGGCGAATTACTGAGCGTGTTCTTGAGTTCGGTGAAGTTGCCCTGCTTCATGAGCGGAGTCGGCACGGTGCTCTGAACCGTTGTCGAGCGCCGGCTCGAGAATCGCTGCATGTCAAAAAAGAAAAATGTTTTGTCTTTGATGACCGGACCACCGAAGGTTCCTCCATATTGGTTCTGAGAAAAGCGGCCCTTCGGTTTGATTTTGGCTGGCGTTGCGTGCTTGTTGATCCACGAGTTGGCATCGAAGATGCTGTTGCGAACAAACTCAAACAGATCGCCGTGGTAGCTGTTGGTACCAGACTTGAGCGTCGCGTTGATCACCGCCCCGGCGGAGTTTCCGAACTCCGAAGAGTAGGTTCGCGTCTGCACGCGAAATTCCTGAATAGCATCCGGCGGGGGCTGTACCACCTGCACTGAGAATTCCTGAAGATTTTCCGACCAGGAGTTGTTGTCGATTCCATTCAGGCGGAAGTTGTTCTGCAGCTCCAAGTTTCCGTTTACGCTGAAGCGGTCCGGAGCCGGATTTGCGGCGCCATAAAACTTTTGCACTCCGGGTTCCAGCAAGGCGAGATCTGCATAACGACGACCGTTCAATGGAAGGTCATTAACACGCTGAGTGTCGACCACGTTTCCGACATCGGCAGTTTCGGTTTGCAGCAGGGGCTCAGCGCCGGTGACTACGATTTCCTGACTGACTGAACCGACCTTCAAACTTACTTCAACCGACAAACGATCCTGCACGTGCAGAGCGAGGTTGTCGCGAAGGACGCTGTCAAATCCCTGCGAACTGACGCGGACCGAATACGTCCCCGGAATGAGCGCTAGAACCTGATACTCTCCGGCTTCGTTTGTGCTGGTCGTGACCGCTACTCCGGTGTCCTTGTTGGTGACGACGACCGTAGCCTTGGGCACGATGGCGCCGGACGCATCGGTTACTCGTCCTACGATCGCACCGCGATCGATTTGAGCGATTGCGGGGAGAGCGCACAGAGCTAAAAAACAGAGCGCCAAAGCTTTGCTAAACGGGTTTTTCTGGAATCCGCGGCGAGAGTTCATTGCTGCCTCCTGCTGTTGCATTCGACTCTGTGTTCGATCCCTTGCGACCGAGTAATAGTCAAAAAGAGCACGGGCAAGCCCGCACTCGCGCGTAAAACGTGTCGAAACGATTCGGTCAGATGAACTCACATCTAACAACGGCTAAATTCTCACTGTCAAGACTTTTCCCTCATGCGCTGGATAGACGTGATCGACTGCCGATCGTCATCGCAAATCAATTGCGGACACCAAAACGTTTTGGTATCCGTTGACCTTCACCGTACAATTCCGTTGCTTTTGTTGAATCGATTCCAGCGAGCATGTTTGCGTGAACTTCAGGCAA
This sequence comes from uncultured Terriglobales bacterium, assembly GCA_964476905.1. Taxonomy (GTDB): domain Bacteria; phylum Acidobacteriota; class Terriglobia; order Terriglobales; family Acidobacteriaceae; genus Gp1-AA112. The sequence goes on along the minus strand of CAYZHX010000004.1, from coordinate 33,584 downwards.
ACGCGGGACCCAAGGAGCTTTCATGAGACTACGATGGCAGCGTTTCTCCATATTCTTCATCGCGCTTGTCGCAATTGTCTTCTGTTCATCCCTATTTACCGGCGGAGCAAACGCCCAATCTCCCACTCGAGCTACGTCCGCTCCGGAGACCAGCGCTCAGCCGATCGAATTCGATCGCGGAGCCGCAGCTCTGTGGCAGAGCCTGCAAAAGCTGCATACGCGGGCCAGCCTGCTGATGGTCACTGCCCATCCTGACGATGAAGACGGCGGCATGCTCACCTACGAGTCGCGCGGCCAGGGAGCGCGCGTGGCCCTGCTGACCTTGAATCGCGGCGAGGGTGGCGCGAACGTCATGTCGTCAGATTACTTCGATGCCCTAGGCCTCATCCGGACTGAGGAGTTGCTCGCTGCCGACCAGTACTACGGCACACAGCAGTACTGGACACGAGT
>CAYZHX010000004.1:16172-33034 GCA_964476905.1 uncultured Terriglobales bacterium | reverse complement strand
AAGGACTACGCCCGAGTGCCGTTCGCGCGCATTACCGAAAAGGGAATCTATGACTACGCTGACGGAAAGTATTATCCGGCGGAATTCAACAATTACACCAACGGCACCGTAGAAAGAGGCGAGCTATCGACAGCCGTTGAGATACCCGAAGGTGAATACAATCCCCTGCTTGGCCTGACATACGAACAGGTTTCAAGGCTCGGCCTTGGACATCAGCGATCGCAAAACGGCGGTACAGGTATGCCTCCTGCGGAAGAGCAGATGAGTCCGTATCATCGCTTCGCTTCGCTGGTCTCGGTTCCGGAAAAGGAATCGACCTTTTTCGATGGAGTCGACGTTTCGCTGGCCGGTATCGCGAGCCTCGCACGAGGCGGAGATGCGTCGTTCCTCAACCAGAGCCTCGCGCAAATCAACGCATTGGTCGACAAGGCGCTTCATGATTTCTCGGCACAGCACCCTGAGGCTATCGCCGCCACGTTAGCAGAAGGACTGAAGGCCACGAACGAGCTCTTAGACAAAGTGAACTCGAGCAGCTTGAGTGATGATTCCAAGTACGACATCAGTCATGAGCTCAAAGTGAAGCAGGTTCAATTCGAGAACGCCCTCGCGGAGTCGCTGGGCATTTCGGTGCTGGCCACGCTCGCTCCCGAAAAGGAACCAACGGGTCCATTCGCGCGATTCTTCCGGAATCCAGAGACATTCCAGGTCGCCATTCCCGGCCAGCAGTTTTGGGTGAAGGTACACACCACCAATCCTACGAGTCTTCCGGTCGAGATCGAGAACATTGGCCTCGAAACTCCGCAAGGCGAGCAATGGAACGTCGCTCCGGAAGGCCAGACTCGAGGCACGCTGAAATCCAATCAGTCGATGGATGTGCGCTTTACCGTGAATGCGCCGCAGAATCCGGGTTACACGCGTCCTTACTTCAGCCGTCCTAATATCGAGCAGCCTTACTACAACATCGATGAGCCGCAGTACCTCAATCTGCCGCTTGCGCCGTATCCTCTATCTGCAAAAGTGAAATTCACTTACGACGGAACGCCGTTTGAGCTCTCGCAGGTTGTGCAGTCGGTGAAGCGAGTGACAGGACCTGGAACTGTGCTCGAACCGCTAATCGTAGCTCCAGCGATTTCCGTAGCGATCTCGCCGACTGCGGGCATCGTGCCGCTGAACTCCAAAGCATTCGATCTGACGGTGACGATCCACAGCAATGTAAAAGGACCGGCAAAAGGAACAGTGAAGCTTGAAATTCCTGCCGGATGGAGCGCGGCTCAGCAGGAATTCTCGACCGCAAAAGACGGTGATGATCAGAATCTCAAATTCCATGTTGTACCAGGACGCATCGAACAGAAGCCATATACACTCACAGCCATCGCAAACTACAACGGCCGCGATTACAAGGAGGGCTACCACACGACCGGATATCCCGGACTGCGCCCATACAATCTGTATCGGCCTTCTGCATACCGCACCACCGGCGTGGACGTGAAGGTTGCGCCGGGCCTCAACGTCGGCTACATCGTCGGCGCGGGCGATGACGTGCCGCAGTCGTTGACCAATTTGGGAATCAACGTTCACTTCCTTTCGTCCGGAGACCTGGCCAGTGGCGACCTCTCGCGATTCAATACCATCGTGCTCGGTGTGCGTGCTTATGCCGTCCGTGAAGATCTCAAGACATACAACGGACGCCTTCTGGACTACGTAAAGAACGGCGGCGTAGTGATCGTGCAGTACAACACGCCGGAATACGACCACGACTACGGACCGTATCCATACAAGATGGGCTCGAACCCGGAGGAAGTAACCGACGAGCATTCCACAATGGAAATTCTCAATCCCTCGAATCCAGTCTTCTCATGGCCGAATCGGATCACGACTAAAGACTTCGATGGCTGGGTGGAAGAGCGCGGCTCGAAGTTTCTGCAGTCATGGGACAGTCACTACGAGCCCTTGCTTGAAACGCACGACGCGGGACAAGAGCCGCAGAAGGGCGGTCTCGTCTATACCCGTTATGGGAAAGGCGTGTACATCTATAACGCCTACGCCTTCTACCGCCAATTGCCCGAAGGTGTTCCCGGTGCTTATCGTCTATTTGCCAATATGATCAGCCTGGGTAAGAGTCCCCAAGTCGCGGGCGGACCTGGAGGCCAACGTTCCGCGGCGACGAAGCCGTAGGTTTGCCTACTGCGACTCATTTGCGATCGCTGGGACCCTTCTGAATTGAGTAGAGGAAGGTCTTGATCGTCTGGTCGCGGCGAGCGTTTTCATCCGCAAGCCGCGACGAGGCAGTTTCGTATAACTTCATCTGCTCTTGAGCCCGTTGCTGTTTCCCGAGGTGCTGGTAGATCTGGGCCAGCCGGTAATGTGCGTCCGCTGAGTTGGGATCCATGCGCGCGCAGATCTCGGATTCGCGCAGTGCATCCTGCCAGCGCTCAAGCCAGCGATACGCCTTTCCCAGTTGGCACCGTGGAGCAGCATCGTGCGGGAGGGCTTTCGCCGAAGCGTTCAGATCGCGCACGATCTCTTCAGCGTGGGCCGTGTCGTGAGCCGAGTAATCACGATGAAAGCGAAGCGCGGCGCAGTAGAACTGGATGTTTATCGCGTTAGGATGCGCACCGCTGTAATCGCAAATGCCTTTCACCGCCGCCGGGTCCGGTGCTCCACTCTCATCCATTTCGATCTGGCCGACATACTCCAGAGCCGCGTCTGGGTTTGGGGAAATAGCCGCAGAATTCAGGAGCGTTTTGATCGCTTCCTGCAAGCTGCCGGCGAAATACTCGACCATTCCCAATGCAAACTGGATTCGCCATGAGTCCGGATGCAGTTCTTCTGCTTGCTTCAAAACCACTCGTGCGGGTTCAAAGCTCTTATGACGCATGAGCTCCAGGGCCAGTGACATTCGATACTTTTCTTCGTTCGGAGCCAGAGCCACCGCGGCTTCATAACTGTGGACTGAAGCAAGGTTGTCACCGCGCGTCTCCTGAATATCGCCGATCAGGTCTTCGAGTTCGGCGCTGTCAGAATTCTTTTGCAGCGCCTCAGCCGTAGCCAACGCATCGTCGAGTTCATTTGCTCGGAATTGTGCAAGGGCAAGATTGAACTTCAGATCGGCGCGTGATGGTTCGAGCTCGATCGCCCCCGCGAGTTCCTCGGCGGCTTCGGCGAAATGTTCATGAGTTATGAGAATCTCTGCTGTTCGTTCGCGCAAACGCGCTTCCTGATCGGCCGGTAAGGAAATTGCGCCGAGAGTCCCTAGCGTAGAGCGAACGTCATGCTTGCTGCCGAGTTGGCCTTCGAGCAGCATGAGTCCGACGTTTACGTCATGACTGCTGGCAAACAGTGAGCCCGTCAAAATCTCAGCGCGCTTCCAATGACTGGCTTGGAGTTCGGCAGCCGCGGTGGCCATCTGAAGTCCAGCTTGAGTCGGCGCGAGCGTCAGAGCTTTTTCCATCTCTGAAGCTGCGGTTTCAGGTTTTCCTAATCCCAAAGCAACGGCTGCCTTGAGGCGATGAAACGCAATCGCTTCATCAGCTAAAGGTGGAGCGGGCACTCCGGCTAACGCGCGAGATGCTTCAGGATACCGGTGCAGTCGCGCAAGAAGAGCCGCCCATGCAGTTCGAATGTGTGAATCGCCGTGACTCAGCTCAGAGGCCCGAGCGAGAAGCGGTTCAGCCTTAGTCAAATCGCCTGCTCGTTGGTATATCTCCCCGAGCCCGGCCAAAGCCGAATAATTTTCTGGAGCAGCTTGCAAGATGTTTTCGTACTGCTCTTGAGCTTGGCCGTCTTGCCCTGTAGCCATATAAGCCTGAGCCAGAGCTAAACGAGCCGAAAGATCTTGAGGATGACTTTTAACTTGAGGAGACAACAGTCGGATCGCTTTTCCCGGATTACCCAAAGCGAGTGCCGCTTTCGCCTGTTCGACGCTTGAGACGGATTGCTTTCGCACATCGGCAGACTGCGGGAGAGGCGATGCAAACATCCAGCCTGCTGTATGCAGCAACACACAAACAAAAAGTAGGTTTTGTGTTCGGCCCAAAGTGGAACGATTGACCTGCACGATCAATCTTTACCAGCTCCCTGCGGCTTCGGGATGGGCAAGCCAATTTTCAATCAGCTTCACGATTCCATCTTCGGTCATCTTCACCAGCCTGTGCCCCTTTTCGGCCGAGGCTTCGCTCACACTACCTGAATAGCCAGGCCAATCCTGGGCAGTAGATTTTTGCAGAAAGTACGGTGGCCCGCCGGAGAGATCAGGCGGCTCGGGCAGATCGCGTGCTTTGTCGAGGTGAATGAGATCCGGACGAAAAGCGGCGACAGCCGACGTTTCCAGTGGGCCTCCGTGACCGTGTCCTCCGTTGGATTGGGAAAATAAACCCAGTGATTTAACGGTTTCGCCTGGCAGAAACTCCCACCAACTCGCGAAGAGCAATGCCGCATCGTTTACCTCGTGCGCCACTTCGGCAATCGAGCCGCGGGCTGGGCCGATGTTTCCGTCGTGTCCATTGAGAATGAACACCCGACGAAATCCAAGGTGAAGCACATTGCGCAGAATGTCGGCGAAGTACATGGTCATGACCTCCGGTCGCATGCTCACGGTTCCCGCAAAATGCGCCGTGTGCGACGGACACTGCGTGAATCGGATAGTCGGAAGCAGCAGCGCCTTCGTTCGTGCTGCGACGCGATCGGCCATGCCGGAGATGATGATGGAATCAGTTCCCAGAGGATTATGCGGGCCGTGAAATTCCAGACTGCCTAACGGCACCATCGCAAATGGATGACGAGAGACAAGTTCGCCGACCTCAAATCCGACCACTTCTTCATAGCGCGTTGGCTGCACGCGATGGTCATGCTCCTGCATCTCAGCGCGCATGGTTTCCAAGAGTGCGGGAGCGGCCAACGCAGCGCGCAGAATCGTTCTTCGTGTCAGATCCTCCATGCTCCTCCGTCGAAGTTGTTTTGCTCCACGTGCTATAGTGCGCTCACTGCTCGTCTTTCAAAATCCAGGATCTTGCATTGGCCGACAACTCTACACCCCATCTTCCCGACGAGATAGCGCTTGCCTCAGAGAAATTAGTTCGCGGCATGGGCCTCACGCAGTCCACAGCGGTCAATATGCTGGAGATGATCGGCATCGGGCCGTTCATCACTATTGGCGTGATTCTATCGGCGATGGGTGGACCCCAAGCCATTCTAGGCTGGATTCTCGGTGCGATATTCTCCATCTGCGATGGAATGGTATACGCGGAGTTAGGCGCGGCGATGCCTGGCGCTGGAGGCGCGTACATCTACTTCCGCGAAGCCTTCGGTCCGCACACCTGGGGCCGACTGATTTCTTTCCTCTTTCTGTGGGAGACGATCTTCGCCGCACCGCTCTCGATTTCGGCGGCGTGCGTCGGATTCGCCGAGTACTCTCATTTCTTTTTTCCCAATTTGACACATTTGGGTGTTGGAGCGTTGGCCGGAATCATCAGTCTGCTGATTGCTTTCCTGCTCTATCGGCCGATCAAGACTGTGGGACGTCTGTCAGTTTTCATGCTCGCGATTGTCTTCGGGGCGATGTTCTGGGTAATCAGTGCCGGGTTGATTCACTTCAATCGCGGCTTGGCGTTTGATTTTCCTCCCGGCGCATTTCATCTCTCTAAACAGTTCTTCTACGGGCTTGCGAGCGCAACGCTCATTGCTATGTATAACTACGGTGGTTACAACAACATCACCTATCTCGGGGCTGAGGTTAAGAATCCTGCACGAAATATCCCGCGCGCAATTGTCTTATCGGTATTTCTTGTCGCGATACTTTATCTGTTCATGAGTGTGGTCATCATTGGCACTGTTCCGTGGAAGGATGCCGCAGTGTCACACGCGGTCGTTTCAGAGTTCATTGGAAGGCTGTATGGATCAAGAGCGGCTGCAGTGATGACCATCCTCATTCTCGCGGCGACACTCGGCGGAATTTTTACAATGACTCTCGGCTACTCAAGAATTTTGTATGCTGCCGGAGCGGAAGGAAACTTCTTTCAGGTATTCGGTCGAGTTCATCCCACCGGCCACTTCCCTACCGTGGCTCTGGTCGCCATCAGCGTAATGGCGATTCCGCTGTGCTGGTTATCGCTGGAGCGACTGCTGTCCGCTTTGATGATCACGCAGATCATCTTTCAGTTCATTCCCCAGATCGTCGCCTTATTTGCCATTCGTCGGTATCGAAAGGATATTCCGCGTCCTTACACGATGTGGCTCTTTCCCGTTCCGGCACTCATCGCTCTGGTCGGCTGGATTTATGTGGCTTCAACTCCTGACCAGCGCCAGTACGTCGGAAGCGCGCTCGTTCTGCTCGTTCTCGGATTAGGAGCGTTTCTGTTGCGAGCCCGGGCACTCAGGTCTTGGCCGCTGAAAGAGCACGTCCACAATCGGTCGACCTCCGCTGTTTGATTCTGATTCCAGACACTGAGATATGACAACCGTCATTAAATGTTTTCGCACTCCTACTCTGTTGAATTTGGTCGTTCTTGTTTTCTCCCTCACTGTTTCGGCCCGAGCGCTCTCGGCTGAGGGGAACGAGCACCCGACCGCCGACTTGCTCTCCGAGCTGATTCGCATCGATACCAGCAACCCTCCAGGAAACGAAGACAGAATCGCAGAATTCCTCTCTTCCCGTTTGCGCCCACTAGGCTTTGAAATCGGAATCGTGCCCACGCCCGCATCGGGGAAATCGCATTTTGTCGCGCGCCTCAAAGGAGACGGCACCAAGAAGCCAGTCCTCATTGCGGCCCACGCCGATGTAGTGGGAGTAGAGCGGGAGAAGTGGACTGTCGATCCGTTTTCAGGAGTGGTTCGCGACGGCTACGTGTACGGACGCGGCGCCATTGATTTCAAAGGCGGCCTCGCGGTCTTCACGCAGGCAGTGATGCAGCTTGCCAAGAACCATGTTCCGCTTCATCGAGATGTAATCCTTGTCTCCGAAGCCGACGAGGAGAGCGGACCATACAACACTTCATGGCTCGCAAACTCGCATTGGGATCTCATCAACTGCGAGTTTGCCCTGAACGAAGGCGGCTGGATCATGGAGGACACGTCTGGCCACGTGCAGTATGTGAGCGTCTCCACGGCCGACAAGTTCTCGATTCCCGTACTGGTAACCGCGACGGGAACCTCGACGCACTCGTCGATGCCTGCTCCGGACAATGCGATCTATGCTCTCGCCCGCGCTCTGAGCCGCCTTTCCGAATACGAAACTCCGCTAGATCTGATTCCCAGCACGCGCGAGTTTTTCGAAACGGTGGCAAAGGTCAGCCAGCCGCCACTTTCGCACGATCTAGACATCCTCCTCAACAGCAAGGATCCCGCGCAGGTACGGGAAGCCGATCGGCAGGTGAGCCAGAATCCTCTCCTCCATGCCCTCATGCGTAATACCCTCGCTCCTGTGCTTCTCAAAGGCGGATTTCGCGGAAACGTGATTCCGGGTTCGGCTCAGGCGACGATCAACGTACGGCTGATTCCCAATACGGATTTCGATGCATTACTCTCGCAGATGCGGCAGGTCATCAACGATCCCCACGTTGAAGTTGCGCTCGCATCGCCCGATACGCCGGAAGGACAGCGCGCTGCTGCGCTCCTAAAACTACGGTCAAGTCTAGGACCTTCGACGAAAGACACCGCCCTTTACCGTGCGCTTCAATCGAGCGCGCATTCGATCTGGCCGGACACTCCGGTCACGCCTTACCTGTTCCAAGCTGGAACGGACGCAGGCGCATGGCGTAGCCGTGGTGTTCCCGTTTACGGAATTTATCCGTACCCGATCACCGCAGAAGATCTGCGGCGCATGCACGGAAACGATGAACGCGTCTCGATTCGTTCGCTTGAGCAAGGAACAGAACTGATCTACAAGACGCTCGTGCAGGTTGAATCGGAGTAGGAGTAAACAGCACACCGTTAGTAGGACACGATTTCAGCGGCTGCTATGATTTTGAGAGGAATGGCGTCTTCCCCAAACACTCGCGGCCCTGCTCTGGTCGTCGTCGGCGAATTCTTTCTTGACCTGATCTTTTACGCTCTTCCCGATCTTCCCAGGTTGGGAGAAGAAGTGAAGACTCGCCATTTTGCTCAGCTTCCCGGAGGAGGACTGGCAACTACATCGCTGGTCGCCTCTAGCCTGGGCACTCCGACCGCAGCGATCGCTAGGATTGGAGAAGACGCACGCTCGAGTCCGGCATGGCGAAGTCTTGAGGATAACAACGTTGCGGTCGATGCCTGCGAATTCTCTTCATCGCTTCCCACGGCGCGCACCGTCTGCGCTGCTTTCAATGGCGATCGGATGATGATTACGCACGACGTTATTAATCAACATCTCGAAAAGCTATTGAGCCGTCCCGCAGCCCAGCAGCGACTGCGCAAAGCCAAGCATGTCCATCTCGCCTGTGCGCTCTGGCCGATGCCTCAATGGCTCTCATGGATAAAGCGCCTTCGTGCACAAGGTCTAAGCGTCTCGGCTGATATAGGTTGGAATCCCGAGATGTTTAAATCACAAAGCCTGCCGCGCTTGCTCCGGGAACTGGAATTCTTATTCCCGAACGAAGTCGAGGCTCGCGCGATTACCGGCAAGAAGACTACCGAACAAGCACTGAAAAAACTTTCAGAGTGGATGTCAGTACCACTCATTAAATTAGGAACTGCAGGTTCGGTCGCAATTCAAAACGGGAAAATAATCCACATTGCGCCCCTGCCTGTCCATTCGATCGACGCGACCGGAGCAGGTGACGCCTTTAATGGCGGCTTTCTCCATGGCTATCTTGCCGGCTGGGAGCTTGAACACTGTCTCAAGGCGGGAAACGTTTGCGGTGCTCTGGCAACTACGGGGGCCGGCGGCTCCTCCGTTCTTCCATCTGCGATGAGGCTTCAGAAACTGATGGGCAAGCTAGGAGTCGAGTTCGGCCAGCCTGCCCGGAACAAACACCACAGGAGAACAACTCGGTAATGAAGATTGCGATCATCGGCGCAGCGGGTGTGAGAACGCCGCTTCTGATCTATGGCTTGTCGGAGGTCTCGCGGACTGTCCCCATCTCCGAAGTTGCATTCTGGGACATCGATTCCGCCCGTTTGGCTGCTATGGGCAAGATCTCGCGTGCTATGGCCAAACGCAGCCAACTACAGGCAAAGCTCGACGTTTGCTCCAGTCCGGAAAAAGCCCTGGAAGGAGCGAGTTATGTGATAACCAGCGTACGCGTCGGCGGCATCGAAGCCCGCGTCAAGGACGAAACCATTGCTCTTGCGCACGGACTCGTCGGACAAGAGACTGTCGGCGCAGGCGGATTCGCTTGCGCGATGCGCAATCTGACAGTCATGCTGGAATACGCGCGGCTCATCGAGCGCATTACTCCGAACGCAGTCGTCGTGAATTTCACTAACCCAGTAGGCATCATTTCGCAAGGCCTGCTGAACCACACAGAGGTGAACGTAATTGGGGTGTGCGACACACCCCTCGAGACCTTCGAGTCGATCGCAAGCGCACTTGGAAGAAATCCTTTTGACCTTGAGTTCGACTACTTGGGATTGAATCATCTTGGCTGGGTGCGATCAGTTCGGAGTATGACCGGTGAAGATCTTCTCCCGAAGATTCTTGAGTCACCAGACCTGATCAAGAAGTGTTATCGACACCCTTTGTTTCCTCCCGACTTTATTCAAAAGCTAGGCTTACTTCCGACCGAGTACCTTTATTTCTATTACTTCCCCGATACCGCCTATCGCAACACGAAACGCACCGGACAATCTCGGGGCGAAGCCATTTCTCAAATGAACCGAGAGCTATTCCAGCGCTTGTCGGATGCTCCCGAATCGACACTGATTGAGATTTATGAGCAGTACCTACGGCAGCGAAACGCCTCTTACTTCAGCATCGAGGCCACCGCCGGAACAGCCCACAAGGAAGGGCAGGAACTATATTCACAGTTCTCCGGATACGAGCGGATCGCTGCGCTAGTCCTCGAAGCGTTGAACTCGCAATCGTCATCTTCGATTCCTCTGACGGTTCGCAATAATGGTGCTCTTGAGGACCTCGAAGCCCGTGATGCCGTCGAGTTGCCTTGTGCCGTCTCTTCGGCAGGAGTAACTCCCCGGCAAGTCGGCCATGCGCCGCAAGGTGTCCGAGACCTACTACGCCAAGTGAAAAGGTACGAACGTTTGACCGTAGAAGCCGCAGTGAATCATTCTCCTGCGGCGGCGGTGAGAGCGCTAGTCGAAAATCCCTTGGTTGCTTCCGAAAAAACTGCGAGCGAAGTGCTCTCAGGGTATGTACACGCTTTCGGACACCAGATGGGGCTCCAACAACACTCGTGATGCTAAGATGCTCTCGTTTTCGCTGCATCAGTCACCTACGATGTGCGAGACTGCGCGACGTGAGTTGTCATCGGCGCCGGCAAGAACCGACTCATCTGCTGGAACGTCTTCGGAGAATGTTAGAAAGGGACGCAGATTCTCCGAATCGAGAAGTTACGTTGGCCGGTTGAATGGGCTTGGGAGCAGGGACGGACACAGCCGCCCGCAGCGAAGGTTTTCGCAGCGGTGAAGCTGCGAGAGCAACTGGAGGTTAGCTTTGTCTTACATCAGATTCCAGGACTTTGCCCACCACACCTGATAGCCCGGAGGCATAACTGACCGCGAGCGATTCGCAGCGATCATGCCGGAATATCGAGTGACCCCGGCCAGATTACTCTTAGCGGCCCATTCCGCATCGCAAGCTCTGGACGCTTCTCCAGATTACTCACGAGTAAATATGTAAATTTGCCCGCAAACTCGACGAATTTTCTTCATAGTTTTGCGGCACGCCGTTGAGTGCAAAACATTTCACTGTGCTTCCGGATCCGAAACTCTTCCTCAATGATCCTCGGGCGCTGGTCAACGATATTTCTCGGCCTGGTTTCCAGCAACGATGCTGTTGGCACAGAATTTGCACTTTCCTGTGATTTTGGAGGAAATGGATGCGTTCGAAATCATGGGCGGCGGGCTCAATCATCGCGGTGATGTTAACTACAGGATTAATAATCGTGGGGTGTGGCAGCAACGCCCCCGGCAATCAAGCCGCTGAGGCGGCGAGTACAACGATTACCGTGAGCGATCCGGCAACCTGCGGACAGTCTGCAGAGGGCCCCTTCAGCCACGTTTTTGTCACGATCACCGACGTCCAGATCAATAGCAGTGCCACTGCTGGAGACAACGATTCCTCGTGGGTGGATCTAACGCCTACTCTCAAAGGCAACCCGCTGCAGGTTGACCTGCTTGGCCAGGCGAACAATCAGTGCTTTCTCGCGAGCCTCGGATCTACTACACAGCTGCAGCCGGGAAGCTATCAGCAGATCAGAATCATACTGGCCGCCAATAATGCGGCGGCTGGCGGTGACGCCTGCAATGGAACTGCCAATTGCGTGGTCTTGTCTTCCGACAACAGCATTCATCCGCTCTTACTTTCGAGCGAAGCAAAGACTGGCCTGAAGATTCCCTCCGGCCAGATTGCCAGCGGCAAGTTCACGGTGGCTGCGGGCCAGACGAAAGATTTGAATATCGATTTCGACACCTGCGCTTCAATCGTGACGCAGGGCAACGGGCAGTATCGTCTGAAGCCCGTATTGCACGCTGGAGAGGTTTCGACAACTTCAGCCTCGATCAACGGCAAGCTCGTGGACAAGGCCACAAGTCAGCCGATCGTCGGCGGTAAAGCAATCGTCGCACTGGAGCAGAAGGATTCAGCAGGAATTGATCGGGTTGTGATGCAAAGCACTCCGGACGCGAGCGGCGCATTCGTCTTCTGTCCGGTGCCTGCCGGCAGCTATGACGTGGTGGCAGTTGCCATAAACGGAGCCAACATCCAGTTTGCCGCGACCATCATCACAGGAGTTAGTCCAGGGACGGCTCTCGGCACTGTGCAGATGTTTGCGAGCACGGGTACGAGCACCGGTCCCGGTTCCATAACGGGAACCATCACGAGTGCCAATTCGGTTCCCGCAGGCACAGTCGCTGACTTCACCATCTCGGCGCTGCAACAAGTCACTGCTGCGGGCGGTTCGCTGACGGTGACCGTCCCATTCGCTCAGCAGTCTTCCACTACCGCCACGCTTACAACTCAAGCTGGCGCAACCTGCGCGACGAAAACCGATTGCGTCTCGTATACGTTGTCGGTGCCCGGTGTTAATCCATCGGTAGCATCATTCAGCACGAGCGGAACGAACTACAGCGCTGGAGCCTCTGGAGCTGCAAGCTATACAGTCGAAGCGCAGGCATTCATCCCGCAGTCAGGCGGAACCCAGGATTGCACGCCGCCAGTGCAGACAAGTGCCTCGGTGTCCGTGACACCGGGCCAGTCAGTACAAGCAGCGACTTTGGCCTTCACCGGCTGCCAGTAGAACCGTCAGGGAAACCGCCGAGAGCAGACGAAACGTATTCAATGGAGAAAACCATCAGAAGGTGCTGCCGCGGACTTCCGGCGATGTTTCAGCGGTGAATGCTAGCCGAGCAAGGAAATCACCGGGGCGCTTTTGTCACGAATGTGACTGCGTCCTCCCAGATGGACCAAATAGTAGGCGTCGGAACGCGGGCGGCCCACATGCAGGGGCCGAAGTGACAACCTTAGCCACAGCTGCCCACCTCCGTGGCTGGCGAGGGTTGCCTAGCATTGCCTGCGCTATTTCTTTTCGGAAAAGTGACGGCTAGAAACGTCCACCGCAGACGAAATGGGCACATCAGGTGTCCCCCGACTTCCCGTCATGCACCCTAGCCAGCAGAAAAGAAGAGCCCAGTCCGATTAATTTCTGCGCTCCTCATCGTCTTCATGTCAGCATTAAGTCTCTTTCCGCTTTGAGGTGGTAAATGCGCTGGCTGGACGATCTTGTTCGAGACCTGCGTTACGGCATTCGCCTGGCAGGCAATGCCAAGCTGGTTTCCATTGCAGTGGTGCTGACGCTCGCCGTCGGCATCGGGATCAACAGCGGGATCTTCACGCTCATCAACGGCTTGCTGCTCCGGCCACGGACGGATTACTCACCGTCTACGTTCGCCCGGCTTTATGCGCAGTATTGGTCTCGCGGGAATCCACGGAACGCGGCAGGACAGTTTTCCATAGCCGACTACCGAGCTCTGCAGAGTGATTCGCAGTCTTTGCAGGAACTCGCGGCATGGCGGGCGGACCACGCAGTCGTTGAGGAGGACTCGACGAGCACCTTGACGATCGAAGCCTCCTGCAATTTCTTTTCGGTATATGGACTCACGCAGGCGAAGGTAGGCCGTCTGTTTCGGCCCGACGAGTGCGCGCCAAAGTCCGAAGCGCTGGTCGTTATTTTGTCTGAGGAAGAGTGGCACAACCGTTTTGCGGCCGACGCCAACATTCTCGGCAAGAAGCTTCTTCTCAATCGCGAACCGTTTACGGTGATTGGTATTGTGCCGGCGGACTTTGCGGGAAGACTCCGCGGCCCTGGCATCTGGGTTCCTTACACACTCCAGCATCGCCTAAGCGGCAACGACGACATCTTTCGTGCTGATAAGACACCGGCGCTCTGGCTCGAGGGCCGTCTGCGTTCCGGAAAGACTCGCGATCAATTCGAGGCCGAGGCCAACGTAATCGTGTCGCGGGTTCCTCTCGCCGATCCCAATTGGAAACAGCGTGTGCTGGTCGTAAGCGGAGCGCTTATCGAAGATCCCGGCGTTCGCGAGAAATCATTTTGGATCATCCTGCTGATCTTCACCGGCGCTCTGCTCCTGCTGCTCGTCAGCTGCGCGAGCGGCGCCGTGTTGCTGCTTTCTCGTGCCGCAACGCGAAGGCAGGAGATCGCCGTCCGCCTCTCGTTAGGAGCCGCGCGCAAGCGAGTGCTGCGGCAGCTCTTTTGTGAAAACCTCTTGCTCGCCGGCGTCGCTGGAATGCTTGGGACTCTCATCGCCCTGCGCGTTCCACTCGTCTTTCAAAGACTCATTCCCCAGATGCCGCACTATGGATTTTCGCTCGACTGGCACATCTTCAGCTACATCACTCTGGCTACGCTTGCGACTGCGATCGTCTCCGGCATGGTGCCTGCGGCCGAGTGCATGCGGCAGGATGTTTGGACCGCGCTCAAGGGCAGCGGACCCACAATGCGCGCTGGACGAACGCGATGGAATCCAGCCGATTTTCTCGTCGTCGTGCAGGTTTCCTTTTGCGTCGTGCTGATGGTGGTGTCGGCGCTATTCTCGCGAGCCATATTTGTGATCCTTCATATGGAGCCGGGTTTCGAAACCCGCCACGTTCTCACAATTCCATTCCGGCTCTCACCCGATCACTATGGGCCTGCGCAGGTAGAAGCGTTCTATCGAAGTCTGGAGGAGCAGTTGGCAGATCTGCCGATAGTGGATTCCGTTGCTAACAGCAGCATCACTCCGCTGGCTTCCGATTTCGGGCAGGTCAGCTCCGGATTCCGCAGCCCCAGCCAGACTTCGGAGCAGTCGCATGGCGCCATGATTCGGATGGTTTCCCAGGGTTACTTTCGCACGCTCGATATTCCGATCCTCCACGGCGATGCGTTCGCGAACACATCCGCGGCGGACAGTGAAGTGGTCGTGTCGCAATCGTCCGCCGCGGCATTCTGGCCGGGCGAGGATCCTGTCGGACAAGTCGTGATTTCGCCGGAAGGAAAGCGTCTGCGCGTGATTGGAGTCGCGAGAGATACACGTACTGCGTACACCGACGAACCCGATGGCCCGTGCATTTACATGCTGCGCCGCATGCCGCTTCGCGGTGACCTCGTGATACTCAGGTTCCGCGGAGACGCAACCCCGGTCTCGGACGCAGTAAAGCGGGTTGTACACGATCTCGATCCCGAGATACTCGCTCTTCCCTCCACACTGCGCGCGGACATAAACGATACCGCGCAACAACTGTGGACACTCGGCGAGATGCTCTTATTCGTCGCCTTCGTAGCTGCAGTGCTGGCGATCGTCGGCATTTACGGAGTAGTCGGCTATTCGGTGACAAGAAGAACGCGAGAGTACGGAATCCGCTCAGCTCTCGGCGCCACACCGCGTGAGCTGATGCGGCTGGTCTTCACCTCCGGCATCCAACCGGTCCTCGCCGGAACCGCCCTCGGAGTTCTGTTTGCCGCCATGTTCTCGATAGCCCTCGTCGCCACTCTGCGAAACGCGCCAATACCGCTGAACCCGACCAATCCAATTCCGTACACGATTGTCTGTGCGACATTGATAGCCTCGGCGCTGATAGCAATGCTCCGCCACGCCGCTCGCGCCGCGGCAATCGAGCCCCTGACGGCGTTGAGGGAAGAGTGATTCGAGGGAACGGATTGATTCGGAAGAGTCGCACACCCCCGTGTTCTAACATTCGGCAACTACTAATTCGGAATCTCAGTTCCGAACAGCGGAGGATGCGGCAACGAAGCGGAGAGCTTGTCGTGAGTGGAATTGGATTTGTTGCGTCCACGAAAAAACCAAAAAATGGCATCCCGGCTGCGATAAGCTCGACGATGACTCAGTGCTAAGCGGGACATGCAATTTCCCAAGATGCTCGGCGTTCGCCAGCTTTTCCCTCGCAGCTCCCCTCTTGCGATCGACCGCGTCGTCAAAAGCCAATTTGACAGCGCGGATCTCGACAGCAAAATTGCTGGCAAACGGATTGCCGTAGGCGTTGGCAGCCGCGGGATCTCGAATCTCACGACCATCGTCGTCGCTGTCTTGAATGAGCTGCGGCAGCGCGGGGCGACGCCCTTCATTGTTCCGGCAATGGGAAGCCATGGCGGCGCTACCTCAGAAGGCCAAGTGCACATCCTCGAAGGCTATGGCATCACGCCTTCCACCATGGGCGTGCACTTTGACACCAGCATGGAAACCGTGCTGCTGGGTGCCACCGATGATGGCTTCCGTGTTCATTTCAGTGCGGCCGCACTCAAGGCGGATTGGATCTTCGCCGTTAATCGTGTGAAACCGCATACTGATTTCTTTGGTCCGCTGGGAAGCGGACTGATGAAGATGTTGGCGATTGGGTTTGGCAAACAAACAGGAGCCGCTGCTTGTCATGCGGCTGCCAGCCGGCTTGGACACGAGCACGTGATCCGGCAGGCAGCGCGAAAGGTTCTTCGATCCGCCCCAATCCTCGGAGGACTGGCAATTCTGGAGAACCAGTTCCACGATACCGCAGGTCTCGTTCTTCTGACGCCCGATATCCTTGAGGAGCAGGAAACCAGACTTCTTGGAAAAGCACGCGAGCTGATGCCTAAACTCCCCTTCGAGGACATTGATCTGCTCATTGTCGACCAGATTGGGAAGAACGTCAGCGGCGCCGGGATGGACCCAAATGTAGTTGGGCGCTCAGTGAACGGCTATTTATCATCCCTGACGGCGCAGCCCGATATGGGTCCGCGCATCTCGCGCATCTTCGTCCGCGGAGTGACTCCAGCCTCTGACGGCAATGCTATAGGCATTGGCCTGGCCGACTTTACGACCACGGCGACGGTGCGCTCTATCAACCGGCAATTCACCTACGTAAATGCGCTCACCGCGCTAACTCCGCAAATGGCGAAAATACCCATTCACTTCGATACCGACCGCGAGGTTGTGGAGCGCGCCTTACAAACTCTGGCACTCGACGATCCACGTTCCGCGCGGGTGATCCACATTCTCGACACTCTTTCATTGGAAGTTTTGCGGATTTCCAGTGCATATTCGGATCAGCTGAGCGAGCGAAAAGACCTGTCGCCTCTTGGCCCTGCCTACGAGATGAGCTTCGACGCGAATGGCAATCTCGCACCGGTGGATCGTGGTTAAGCGGCCTGGTCATCCTTTCGTCGTGACCGGTGCATAAACCCAGAGCCGTTCTAGCGATGCGACGACCGAGCCGGAGAACTCGC
>CAYZHX010000004.1:2353-16072 GCA_964476905.1 uncultured Terriglobales bacterium | reverse complement strand
TTCTCGAGCGATTGGTTATCAAAAAGCGGTTCCTAACCACACGGGTGCTGGACCGATTTGCAGGGTGCTGATGCCACCAGAGAGAGTCGTGCGCTGACCAGCATCATCGATCATCAAAGTCGCGGTCCACCCTTGAGGGATGGAAAACGTGGAAGTCCCGTTTTGGTTCCAAACAACGTGAGAGGTGAGCGTTCCCTGCGATAAGCTGCAGGTCCATGTGCCGTTGGCGTCGGAGGAACAAGCGGGAGGGTTGGAATTCAGCATCCAGCCTCTCACTATCGCAAATGCCTGTGCCGACGGACGGAGAGTGCCATCTGGATTGGTGAGCTGCAAGCTTACCCAGTCGTGATCGTCCCACGCATACCAAAAGAAGCGGCTCACACCACCGCTGGCCGCCAACAGATACGCTCGAGCAACGTAAGCCGCTTCATCAGCCTGAGTGAACGTTGTGGGCGAATGCCAGCCGGTTTCTGAGTCCCAGATCGGTTTCGAAGATTGGCCGTGCTGCGCCATCGTGGATTTCACCTGGGCGAGCAGCGACAGCATGCTCTCGGGAGGGTTGGGATGAACGTAGAGGTGATAAGCAATTACATCGGCTACGCCGCCGCCGCCGGCTGCAAGATACTGGTCGAGCCATGCGAGTCCGCCTTGCTCCGTCGCTGCGGGGGACAATACGGTCACGCCTGGATCGACTTGCTTCAGGATTTTGTAAGCTTCAGTTGCTAATTCGAACATCTTCACCGGGGTCCCAGAAAAGAAGGTGGGATCGTTCGGCTCATTCCAGATCTCATATGCATGAATTCGGCCCTTGTACCGCACTGCAACTGTTTGGACAAGATCGCGCCAATCCTGAATGTTAGCGGGTTCGGCGGCATTGCCGGGCTTGTACGCAGAAGGCTCCGTCGGCCGAGCAGAGGCCCATTGGGGGGAAAGCCCCAGCACCATCAAGACATCGACGTTGTTCTGCTCGCATTTGGACACGATCGCATCGAGAGTCGCGAAATTCCACTGTCCTTGTGCCGGTTCCAAAGCGGGCCAGGATACACCCGCGTCCCACAACCGTAATGAGCCAAACGAAACCGATGGCCAGTTTGCAGTGTCATGAACATGCATACCAAAGTACTGCTCAGAAACGACGGAACTGATCACGGAGGTGGATGGGGTCTGCGATGAAGAGGGCATCGTGGTAGCGGATTTCTGACTCTCTCCACAACCGATGAAAAAGGCGAGGATTACTAAAAAGATCATCGCGTTCGCATATCGATGGTTAGGTTTGGTCACCTACTCAGGATGAGTGAAAGCTTCACCCGGCAGAATAGGATGAATCCCTCAACCGAAGTTACATCGGGTCCACCACTCACGGGTCAAAAAAAAGCCACCCACATTGGGTGGCTGATTCGTGTCCCTACACGAGACGCCTATCCGAAGAGCATGTTGGATTCCGGCATGATTCCTTTGGTGTCGAACGTTCTGATTCGTGCACACTGCATCGTCACTAATGCGACGTATGCCGGATTCAACAATGCATAACGTCGCCAGAGTCGTTTGGGTTCCATGCAGAGGCGGAAGAACCATTCCATTCCGATTTTCTGAAGCCTCGCTGGAGCCTGGCGCAGCTCTCCGGCAATAAAAGGAAAAGCCGCTCCTACGGCGAGAATCGGCATACTCACAAGGTCCCGGAATTCGTACGCCCACGTTTCCTGCCGTGGGCAGCCGAGTCCAGCAAAGATCATGGCTGCTCCGGACTGTCGAATGCGCGTGCTCAGTTCGATCGCTTCCTCTTGCGTAAGGCGGCGAAACTTCGACGGCTGCATCCCGGCGATTTGAAGTCCGGGAAAACGCCTCAGCAGGTTGCGTTGCATCCGTTCAAGCACCGGCTGCGTGCTGCCATAAAAGAAGACGGGCACTTGCTCCTCCGCAGCTCGCTGACAGAGGCGAAGTGTAAGTTCGGGACCGTAGACGCGCTCTGTGAGCTTCGTGCCATAAAGAAGGTTGAGGGCCCATCGGACTGGCTGTCCGTCGGGAACGATAAGGTCAAACCGATTGAGCCGGTAGCGATGAATGGCATCCAGGGTTCCAGTCATCACGCCATGAACCGCGAGAGCTGAGACAGCGGCTCCACGCCGCTCGCGTGCCGCATCCAGGACGCGGTCAATTGCAGCTTCGTAATCCACAGCGTCAACCAGAATGCCTAATAAGTTGTGCTTGCCTCGATTAATCATAAAGTCATTAAACCTAGGCCGCGCGCAGCACGGGGACGCGTTCCACAGTTGCCTCGTAGATTTCCTCCAGGATGCGTCGCACGTCGTACTCTTGTTCCCAGTTCGGAAAATGCGAGCGGAATCGGGAGCAGTCGCTGATCCACCATTGATGATCGCCTTTGCGCGGAGTTTCCACATATTCCCAATCCAGCTCTTCGCCTGAGATCCCTTCGCACATGGCGATTGCTTCGAGCATCGAGCAGTTGCTAAAGCGTCCGCCACCCATGTTGTAGACCTCTCCGCTGCGCGGAGCGCGATAGAACTCATCGAAGGCCTGAATAAGGTCGACGCTGTGAATGTTGTCGCGCACCTGCTTTCCCTTGTACCCGAAGATTTTGTATGACTGCCCAGAGACAACACACTTCATCAGGTAAGACAGAAAGCCGTGTAGTTGCGTTCCCGAGTGATTTGGTCCGGTGAGGCATCCGCCGCGGAAGCAAGCAGTCTTCATCCCGAAGTACTTGCCATATTCCTGGACAAGCATGTCCGCAGCTAACTTGGAAACTCCGAACAGGCTATGGAGGGTGCGATCTACCGACATGGTCTCCGGAATTCCCTCTGTGTACGCATGTGATGGATCAATCTCCCAGCGCGAATCAAGCTCGACAAGAGGCAGAAAATTAGGCGTGTCGCCGTAGACTTTATTGGTCGACATATAGATGAATACTGCCTGGGGACTGTATCGGCGCGTCGCCTCAAGTAGGACCGAGGTTCCGTTCGTATTGACGGCGAGATCAGTAAAGGGGTCGGTGGCAGCCCAGTCGTGCGACGGCTGGGCCGCTGCGTGAATGATGAGATCAATCTCCTCGCCCGCTCTGCGAAAAATGCCGGAAATCTCCTCGGTGTTGCGAATATCGATTTCGCGATGAATGTAGTTGCGGTACTTGCTTTCGAGGCCCTCGCGAACCCAGCGCGTCGAGGCCTCGGCGCCAAAAAAGTGGCTGCGCATGTCATTGTCGATGCCAATTACGTCCCAACCTTGGGATGCGTAATAAGCCGCTGCCTCCGATCCCACTAAACCGGCAGAGCCGGTAATAATTGCCAGACTCATTGAATTCTCCTGATTTCCCCAGCGAAAATGACTTTCAAAACTTTGCTACGCGGCGGTGACAGCAAGCGACGAGTTGCAAGTGCTTAGCACGTCCTGATAGATCGCGATGAGAGCGCGATAATTGGCGTCAGCCGTGTACTTCCGCTCGAATTCCTGGCGAGCGTTGCGGCTGATTTGTGCCAGCAACCTCTCATCGGTCCATAAACTGCGTACTGTGCGGGCAAGGTCATCCGCATCCGCCGGTCGAAATCTCAGGCCGGTCTGCCCGTGGTGCACGAGTTCCTGCATCGCGCCGTGATCGGAGGCAACGACAGGTACCCCGCACGCGTATGCTTCGATGATTCCCATTCCGAAACTCTCATACGTGATGCTGGGAAAGACTAGAAGTCGAGCACGTTGAAGATGATTAAGAGCCTGCATTCGCGGCACGTTCCCGGTGAACTGCACGTTCAGCTTCTTCTCCCGGCAGGCACGCTCGAATTCCGGGCGACCTGGTCCGTCACCGACAATCCGTAATGGGACGTCACCGAGTTGCTCCCACGCCTTGAGCATCGTCGCGATTCCTTTTTCGGGAGAAATACGACCAACGAAGACGGCGTAATGATCACGGCACGAAATGACTCCCGGATCGGGTTCCACGAAATGAGGTTTGGCCGTAATCCTGTCGGGAGCCAGTCCGCCGATGATCAACTTGTGCCGTAAGAAATGGGAGGGCGCAATGTAGCGATCGATGGCCTGTGTCCACGTTCCGCGCTGCCAGTTGTATGCGACCGCGGAGGCAACAACCGCCGTGGCAACGCGCGAGGAACGGTAACAAGCATGCGCGAAGCCATGCCACATGTTTCCCTCGGCACAGCTTTCGCAAGGCTGACCGTCGCGATAGAACGCGGTGTTGGGGCAAAGCAGCCGGTAGTTATGCACCGTATGCACAACGGGAACTTCCATGTCTTTGCACGCCCAGAAAATAGAAGGCGATAGGACCAGAGACGTGTTATGCACATGCACGATATCGGGCGAGAGTCGTCTCAACAGCTGCGAGAACTCAGAGTAAGTCGCGCGCGACCAAACCGCCGCAGCCGCTCCCAGCACGCGAGGCAACACGCCCTTGGACTCGAGTTCGTCGTTGCTCCGTTCGTAGCTGAAGACCTCATGCCCATGCTTTTCGAGCAGACATCTCTCCTGGGCAAAAACGACGTCTTCCCCGCCGGGATAGTGATAGTAGTTGTGGGCGCTGAGTATTCTCAATTGGGACCTGTGCTTCAGGCGATCTGCGGAAGGCAAACAGAATTCGAGGGGAGAGTATCGACGGTTCGCACATATCGGACTTCGGCGCGACCGGCGACATACCGCAACATCTGCTCTAGCTCTCCCCAGAGGCCATGCTTGTCGATCTCCCAAGAGTGCCCATAGAGGTGCCAAACTCCGCCTTTGCGAAGTGCACGATCAAAGAGCCGGCAGCCAAGTTCTACCCAGGAACTGCAGTTGCGGAATGACACGCAGTAGTCGAGGAGATCGCGAACTCCACTACGTCGAACGAGATTCCTTAAATACGCAGCGTGGGCATGGCGGTAAACCTGCAGCGTCGTAGGAACATGCAAGGGGTGGAAGTCCGCCCGCGTACAAAGCATCCGAATGGTGCGAGCGCCGTCATAACCTGCGTGCTCGACCTCACGGGTGATCTCCGAGTTATATCTGCCGATGGGATAACAAAAGAGCCGTACGCGGCGGCCAATGAGTTGTTCGAGTTCCGATTTCGAATCCGCGATTTCCCAGCGAAGCTCACCGCGTGGGGCAGCGACCAAATTGCGGTGAAGCATTCCGTGGCTACCGATCTCGAAGCCGGCGTCGGAGAGGCTGCGCAACTCACCCGCACTCAGACGCGGACAGGTCCGGTTCCGAAGTGGAACAAAGAATGTCCCTGTCATTCCATGCTGGGCGAGCATTTCGGCAACTCGGAGGTCGAGCGGATGTCCGTCGTCCCAGCTTGTAGTAACTAATGTTTGTGGCACGACCATTTAAGCCTCAACCGGAGAGTAGTGAATCACCGCCGCTCGAACCTCAAGAGACTCAGGCTCGGCGGACCTTCGCAGCGCTTCGCTCAGCACCAGCAATGCCTGAAAGACGAGGAAGACACAGGAAGGACGTCCGCCGAAAGTTGGTTCGACGAAGCCGTTCAGCAGCAGAAAGCTGTATAGGGCAAAACAACCCGAAGCCAAGGTGCGCAAATGAGGATCGTGGCTGCTTCGGAGCACACGCCAGAGGTTACGTATAATGCACCCATTCATGGCGAGCACGAGCAGCAGGCCAACGCAGCCATTGTTGTAGAGAACCTCGAGAAACGCGTTATGCATTTGGCCGGCGTCCCAATCCAGGTCTACCGACTCCGAAATAAATTTCGAAGACATGAAGCCGTGTCCCAGAATGGGACTTGCCTTAATCGCCGGCACGGCAAGCTCCCACAATTCTGTTCTGCCAGTGAGAGTGTCGACTCTTTCATGTTCGCCGTAATCCTGGAAATAGGAACCGATTGGTGTGAGAAAGAACACTAGTGTTGCCACGGCCGCTATCAGCAGTAGCCATCCGGCTCCTGCTTTGATTCTCTTTTGCAATAGAAAAAACAACAGCGAACACGCAACACACGACAGGATCGCAGCCTTTCCAACCGCCAAAAGCATGACCGCCGCTGCGAGTACAGCCACCAGCATCCTGCCGCGCCGCCGGTCCATAGCATGCAATGTGATTCCCAGAATGAAAAGCATCCCGGCATGCTGCGATAGATCAACAGGATGAATATTGGTATTGAGACGAAATTCCGGCGGCTGATCGCCCGTGAATCCCCGCCATCCGAACATAGTCGCCGGATGCGTCAACGTGCTGGCGAGGGGCACGAAGACCAGAACTACATAGGCCCAGTAGAGCGACTTCCAGAGCACGAGATGATTGCCGTTATTGTTGATCTCGCTTGCACACGCTATGAGGATCATCACTGCAACCAGAAGCTTGAAAGCCCATGCCAGTGCGAACAGAGGAGCAGGGGAATATACACAGGAGGCGATAGCAAGGACCACGAACATCAGCAGCCATTTCGTTTGACCTTTGAGAATACTTACTGTAAGTCCTTGCTTAGCCAGCACAGTCGCAATGACGATAAAGAGGAGTATCCATACAAAGACCTCGCCATAGGCAGCGCTTGAGAAGCTACCTTCAAGGCTCGATTCCGAGACTCCCTTGCGAACGAACAATTGCTCGGAAATGACAATGAACCACCAGCAATAGATTCCGAACAGGAAGGTGAGGTTTTGGTGGTGCTTCATCCGAGCAAAACACGTGATCAACCCAATGCAGAAGCAGATCCCGACAACAGTAGCGAAAACCAGAGCGCCGGAGGCCGAGGAGGCAGGAAGGAGCGCCAGCAGGCATACTGTCGTGCTAACCACAATCACGAGCTTCATCAACGTTCGCAGCGAAATCTGCGAGGAGGCACAAAGATTCACTGTGTTCGGAAAAGACATGGCGGGCTGATCAAGAAGCTTTCGCGTCCGGAATTACGCTCAGGCCGAAAGCGGATGCCGGCTCGAGCTCCGCTGGAGAAGCAATCTCCGTCGATTCGATTCCTCTCTTCATCAACAACCAGGTCGCGATCAATGTCACAATGTTGGACACGATGAAACTGAAGATCACGCCAGCGACTCCCCATACCCACGTAGCAGGAATGCCGATCGCGATAGCAATAACGCCGGAGGCAGCGGAAGCGTAAAAGACGGAAGCAGGAGAGCGCATGGCGCGCAATGCAGTCACCAGCGCAAAAATCACGGTGCTGAGAACCGATGAGAGAGCCATCCAGGGGAGCAATGAAAGGAGCGAAGTGTATTTACCTGCATAGAGCAGTTGGAAAACTGGATGGCGGAGGCCGACGATGAATATCCAATAAATTATTGAGCCAGCTGCGAAGAGGTAACAAATCCTACGCGTAAATGCCTTCGCTCCCTCTTGTCCCTGCTCAGAGTGAATGCGAGCCGTATAAGGGAGTAACAGCAGACCTAGAGCCAGCGCCACCCTTTGCAACGGAAGCGACAGGTTCAAGAGAGCGCGAATATCGCCGGCAGCCGCTATTCCCTGAGTTCCGCTTAGCACCGCATAGTAGATGTTCTGCGGTACCCACATCGCGAGAGCTCCGGCGAGTGCCCAGCCGCCATAACGCAAGTGCTGTGCACATTCCACCCGAAAGCTTGCATCCGCCGGCTCACGATGGAACTGCGGACGCAAACGCCAGAACATTGCGACCGTGGTAATTAAGGCCGCGATTCCCATTACCAGAAAAGCCATGAAAGAGGTGACCTCTCCAAGGCGGCGGACAACCGCCAGTCCGCCAATGGTCACGACCGTGTAGAGAACAGCTCCACCTGCAGCAGGTCCGGGAGCATGCTCGAGGTAGAACGCGCGCCGCGCCATCCACAGCGACATCACAAACGGAGAGGCAAGGGTAACGCCCCACAAAGCAGCTCCCAACTGGTGACCGCTCGCAAATTGCTGGGTGATGAGAGCCGTTAGAGCCAGCGGCACAGTGATCGCCACCAACAAGCCGTTCTGCATATGAAGAAGCGAGCCGTAATAACGCTTTAACCGGGAGCCCGAATAAGCGCTCCCGAAGACGCTCATCGGCTCGAGTAAGACTGACTGCTGCAATTGTGAGAGCAGGAGAAACACCGCAAACGCCAGAGCAAAAGCTCCGTATTCCTCTGCCGAAGTCCATCGTGCCAGGAGAATACTTACTAGAAAATTCGAGCCGGAAATGAATGCCTGGTCAATGATGGCAATTGAGCCTTTGCCGGCCCACGCTTTTATTCGTCCGGTCTTACATTCGAACATATTCAGTCTCGTAGTGCGTTACCCGTGCAGCCGGTCTCGAAGACAAGGACTTGAGGTTATGTCGCTTTAGCGGAATTGGTTGTGACAGGCGCTTGGTTCCCATTCTGGAACGAGGCGGAATTCAGAGCCGATCGCAGGCCGGCAAGAGTGCGGTGTACCGCCGAGACAAGGATCTTCCTTATTCGGGCGAATAGTGGACGCATGTCGTCCGATGCCAGATACGCCGTTTCGCGAACTCCGCGAAATGACGAAAGCCATTGGCGGGCAGTCAACTTGCCGTCACGCCAATAGCGAAATGACGAACTCAGGTCACGATCCTCCACCATCCACTTCCGTCCTTCACACAGGTGCGTAGCGGGAACATGCTGACCCGTCATGTCGAGGTAAAAGGCGCGAGCGACATCAAGTCCGTTGTTGCCCACAAAAAGTCGGAAGGTGGCTCCTATTCGGGGATTGACGTCCAGGACCTTGTAACGTCCGTCACGCCGGTCGTAGCGGTAGCCAATGTCGAGCACTCCGCAATATCCGATACCTCTCATAAATGATCGCGTGAGGGTGTCTACTGTGTCGTTTCTGACGCAGACCCCAAGACTGGTGTATCCGGTGTAGGCAGGACACTGCCGGATCTTCTTTCCCGTGAATCCCAAAAGGCAATCGGAATCCTGGTTGAAGTAGCCATTGAACATCCAGACGCTGTCTTCCCCACCAGGAATGTACTCCTGCAACATGAAATTCGGCTCTGCTGCTTCTTCGAATCTATCGTACAGACCTAACAATTCCTGCGCGGAATCCACAATGAACATTTTCTTGCCGATGCGCTCACAGAGACGCGTGCCATCTATCGCTTTAAGCATCACCGGAAAAGCGGCGCTACGCAGAAATTCGTTCACATCCCTTCGGTTCTGCGGAAAGATAGTTTCTGGGGTGGGGATTCCCGCGCGCTTCGCGAGCAAGTGCATTTGTTTTTTGCTGCATAGCGAGTCGACTAATCCTTCCGGCTGTTCCGGAAACCGAAAGAGTTCGCGTAGCCGCCAGGCATTTCTGGCCACGAACATTGCCGCGTAGTCGGTGGTTGGAATGAGGAGCGGCCGCCCACCGATGCTTTTACTCGTATGGGAAAGGAACTCGATCGATTCCAGTTCCGGTTTGTCATCGATGCTCCAGATGAAAGCTTTGCGGTTATATCGCGATCTAAATACCGGAGAGCTGCTTACACCTTCGATGGTGTACACGGGAATTCCAAGTCGTCCCAAAGAGCGTGCAATGCCCAGGCCTGCATAAGCGATTGAGCGCAGGATTACCACAGGAGTTGTGTTGTTGAGGCTTGGCATCACGCTGCCTCCGGTTCCGAATCGCCCGCCAGGGCTCCCGGTACTGTCTCTAGCACACGACCACGGGATTGGGGTCGAATGCGAAGCAGCTGTCTGGACGCGCGACGGCCGAATTCGAGAGTGTCATCTGCAAGGCGAACGAAAAGGGGAAAGAGATCGTCGAGGGCAAAGTAGGCGCTATCTTCGATATGCCGCAATGAACTTAGCCATTGCGCAACCGTGAGGTGGCCAGTCCTCATATACCGTAACGAGGAGGCTAGATCGAGGTCGCCAACAATCCACTTTCGTCCTTCCTTGATAATCGCCGCGGGCACTCTTTGTCCGGTAACGTCGAGATAATAGAGTCTGACGAGGTCCATCCCATTTGAGGCTGTGAAGAGTCCGAACGTAGCTCCTATGCGAGGATTTACATCGAGGATTTTGTACTGGCCATCGCGCTGGTCGTAACGAAAATCAATATCGACAAGGCCGTTATAGTTCAGAGCTGCCAAGAATCGAATTGCCGTTGCCTGCACGACTGGGTTTGCCAGACAAACGCCCAGACACGTATATCCACTGAACGCCGGACACTGCCGCAGTTTCTTGCCAGTGAAAGCAGCTAAACATTCTGATCGTTGATTGAAGTACCCATTGAACATCCACACGGAATCGTCTTCGCCGTCGATGTATTCCTGGACAATCAAATTAGGATTGACCGGATCCTCGAGTGAGTCATAGAGGCTGAGCAATTCATCGATCCGATCCACGATGAACATTTTCTTGCCGCAGCAATGACTCAATCGGGTTCCATCAATAGCCTTAAGTACTAGAGGGAATCTCATTGCTTTCGCGAACTGCAGCACATCCTCGCGATTGCGCGGCAAAAGAGTCTCCACGGTCGGTACTCCAAGACGTTTCGCCAAGACATGCATTTCCCATTTGCTGTAAAGACTGCGCAGCAGCTCTGAAGGCTGTTCCGGGAAGAGAAACCAGCGGCGCAGTTTCTCTGCATGATCCGCGATGAAAATCGCAGCGTAATCCGTGCTCGGGACCAGGACAGACTTCGCTCCGAGTCTCTCTGCAAGTTCGTGCAGGCGTTCAAGAGCTTGCCCTGCGGACGCCGTCTCGACATCCAGTCTGACTGTGCCCCGGCTATAACGCGAATAGAACGCGGGTGTCCAAGCATTGGCCTCAACGGTGTAGACCGGGATTCCCAGGCGGCCGAGGCTCCGCACAATTCCGAGTCCCCCATGCGCCACCGACTTGAGCACTACGGCTGGCGTGGAGTGGTCGATGTCCTTAAATGTGGATTTTGTGGGATGGTTAGTTGTAAAGGGAGCCTTCATCAATCACCGCGGTCTTTTGGCCCGAATAAACAGAGCGCGATCGTGGAAGCCAGGATGCTCTCGCGACGCAGTGTCCGATATGAACTCCTGCGTTCTTACATCTTTCCAACCTTCAGCTTGAAGAATGTGCTTGTACTCCGAGATGCTGCGCAAATGCACGGGTACGCGAACCCAGTCTGGAAATTCAAGGGAGCCAAGATTTTCCTTGAAGAGGCAGAACAGCAGTAGCAATTCTCCGCCTGGCCGCAGTACCCGCATGAGCTCCTGCAGTACCATTTCCTGGCTTTCGAAGTAATAGAAAGACTCGATACAAAACGCCTTCGTGAAGGAGTTGGAAGGAAAGCTGAGGGCGTGTGCCTGACTGCACTGGAAGCTTAGATTTGGGAAAGCGGTACTCTTCGACGAAGCGCGCTGGACCATTCCGTCCGCGATGTCAACACCGACAATCTCACAATCAGGACCGACTCGGCTCGCGAGTAATCGGCTGGCCCATCCTTCTCCGCACGCTAGATCGAGGATGCGGTCGTCAGGCGCGAAGTCAATAACTTCGAACATCTGATCGGTGAACGGCCGATGCTCGCGCTCCATCCGCTCTCCGCGCCCATTTCCTGCCCACAGATTGAACTCATGCCGCAACCGCACTGGCAGCGGCTGTCGCATCAACATTCCCCAGGCGACTCGGAACTTCAGTACAGACGTTTGCAAATTCATAACGGTGATTGTTTTGACCGGCGACTCGCGTCAGGACCAGAGAGGCGTGTCCCACAATTTCAGCTTCTGCCCAATTCCCATCTTGGAAGCGCGGCAGAATATATCCCAGCCAAGTGCTACGTCCTCAACACCCATTCCCATGTGCGCGAAATGAATTCGTTCGCCATCGTCCTCCCGCCCGGACTTCTCACCTAACATGACCTGGGCTAACGTGGCGTGTACGTCCGTGTCAGCGAGACAACCTTGGTTATGCATGACTGCTGGAGTGATGATGCCGCGATGCTTGATCACTTCCCAGTTATCGACAATCAGTTTGCGACATTGGCGGATAACGTCAAATTCGCATTCGTGTCCAGAAAGCTGGATAGTTAGCGCTCCGGGTTTAATGTGCGCGGCGCTCATCAGAGGTTCTCCAGCGGTGGTAATAGTCAAAGCTACGTCGGCGTCGGTCAGCGCAGCGGCTATGCTGTTGGCCCTCACCACCGGAGCCTGCCAGCGTTCCCGGCATTCCTCGATGAGCGCCTCTGTATGCTCCTCAGTGCGATTGAATACTGCGATTTCTTCGATCTCGGGCAGAGCAGAAATCAGGCCGAGGATCTGAGTTCGAGCCTGCACCCCTGCGCCGATCATCCCGACTTTTCGGCTGGAGCGCGGCGCCAGATTCCTGGCCCCAAGACCCGTCATTGCGCCCGTACGCATTGCGCTTACGACGGTGCCGTCCAGAATCGCCACAGGAAAGCCGGTCTCCGGCGAGTTCAGAACGAGGATTGCGCTCGCTCGTGGGAGCCCAAGAGAGCGATTTGCTGGAAAACTTCCAATCCACTTCATTCCCACCGCAGGCCTGTGTCCCTTAATGGAAGCAAACAAAGCATTGAAGCGGCCGCGATTCTCGCTCTCGACGCTTTCCTGATCCCGGAGAACAACCTTGTGCGGTTGCACACATTTTCCCAATTCGAGAAGGATGAGCGCCTCCTGGATGACGTCGAAGGCCCGATGCATGTCCAATATGCCGGCGGCGAGAACTGCGCTTTGGTCCAGAAAACAGAACTCGGCGGCACAAGTGATTTGGGGTTCAAATAGGCTGATTGCATTCGCGGTCGCGGTCATAAAGCTCCTGCTGCTTGCAGCTGAGTTGGGAATTGTGGATAAGTGCAGTAAGGAAGGATTTCTCGAATTACTCGCGTGCTACTGTCCGGTTCCTCTGAGAACTACCGGGATGGTTTGCAAAAGAATTTTGCAGTCGAGCCACAGAGTCCAGTTCTCGATGTAGGCGAGATCGAGTGCCATATTGAGATCAAAGGAAGGATCTCGTCGTGCCTTCACCTGCCAGAGTCCCGTAATTCCAGGGCGGACCTGCAGACGACGGCGGTGTTCGAGCTGGTAGCGCGCATAGTCATCGACGGGATGGGGGCGCGGGCCAACCAGGCTCATGTCTCCGCGAAGCACATTCCAGAGCTGCGGCAGCTCGTCGAGGCTGCTTTTACGCAGCAGCCTACCTATGCGCGTGATACGCGGATCAAACGACAGCTTAAAAAATGGTCCCGACCTCTGATTGCTCGATCGAAGTTCCTCTTTCATCGCGTCTGCGTTCGAGACCATGGTGCGCAACTTCCAGCAACAAAACTTGCGTCCCTTTCTCCCAATTCTGTTTGCGCAATAGAAGGCCGGGCCTGGTGAATCCAGCTTCACGAGTAACGCAAGAATTCCTATAAGAGGAATCACGATGGGCGCCGCACCGAGCGATAACACCACGTCTAAAGAGCGTTTGAGAAAAAGTGCGAATGCGGGAATCGGCTCCCGATGCAGCGAGAAGACCGGCAACTCTCCCAGGAGCTCCACCTGGGGCCGTACCATTGCAGGCTCCCAAAATTCCGGAACTACTTTTACATTCCAGTGATTCCTGCGCGCTTGGTCGGTAAGTTTCCAGACGAGCGCGCGATCATAAGGTGGCGCGATGAAGATGTCGTCGATGTACTCGGCGCGCGCAATTTCAGCGAGCTGAGCCACGCCTCCAGCTACTCGAATACCGTTAGAATGCACGCGATCGTCGAGAAACCCGCGCACGATGAAGCCCCAGTGCGGGTTCGCCGAAATCGATCGCGCCAATGCCGTCCCCGAAGCATTGGCGCCAACGATCAGAACGTTGCGCATTGTGCCCGCTTCGACACGAT
>CAYZHX010000004.1:0-2253 GCA_964476905.1 uncultured Terriglobales bacterium | reverse complement strand
CAGATCAGTAGCAATGGGAGAGAATTCAACGGGACTGCCTGCAGAGCTGTCTCGCCAACCTCTGCTTCCTTCTGACGAATTGTTCGTAGGGACCAGCGACAATCCCGTGCCGGATTTCGGCGGCTCAACAGAAATGGGCACAGATGCCGTCTCTGCAACATCCGGAAGTAAAGAAAGTGAATCTGGAGCGCCGCTGGGAATGCTTGCCATGTTGTATGTGCTGGAGTTCTTGGCTCCGCTGCTGTTTGCAGGGTTTATCGGGTGTTCACTGCTAGATTGGTTCCACGTCGTAGTCGTCAGCTCGGATCGCGATTGAACGCTGGATTGGATCAGCGGAGATCACCAGAGTCCGATTTGATTTCACTTCTGTCAGAATTCCTTCGAGTCCATCCAGGCAGCCCCCGCGGACTCGCACACGTTGGCCGGTGCGAAGAAAAGGATGTTCCCAATATGGGACATCTTGATCGAGCAAGAGTCGGATGCTCGTGATTTGCTCCGTGGGTACAGGCAATGGTTCGCAGCCGGAAGCTACGATGCGCACGATTCCCGGCGTCCGAAGCACGTTCACAAACTGTTCAGCAGAACAAGGAACGTACACGAACGTGTAACAAGGAAATAAGGGAAACTCTATTTTTTTCTTTCGATCGCTCCACCGTTGTACTTTTGTGACCACCGGGAGAAAAGTATCGATGTCCTTGCCACGCAGCAGAGTGTCGACTTTCTTCTCGTGACGGGCGCGAGTGTGAACGGCAAACCAGGCCCCTTCGCGTTGACGGCTGCCTGTCGCGGGAAGCGCGGTTAAGTCGGTTTCACTGTGAGTGGTCATAGCTTCGCCCTCTGAGTCACATCTTCGTGACCCCGAAAAGCAAACTTGCTTCGGTCGAGCGTTTACAACACAGCCGAATGACGGCTGCCAGCTGGGAACTTACAACCAGCTATAAATCGCGTTCGGAACGGGGAACGTGCGCTGGTTCAGTACAGCTCCCAACACCCGAGCGCCGGCCCCGGCAAAGTCGTCAATAATTTTCGTCGCGGTTGCACGCCGGCTTACATTTGCCTTTAGCACGAGCGCCACACCGTCGGTAATCGCACCGAGTACCAGCGAATCGGTGTACAACGATGCCGCCGGAGAATCGATGAGGATGTAATCAAAGTTCTGGCGCAACTCGCTGATGTATCCAGTGAGCCTCTCTGAGGCAAGCAGGGTGTGCGCGTCCGGGACTTCTGTTCCCGCAGACACAAGCCAAAGTCTTTCCTTCTCGAGCGGCCGCGCAAAACTATTAATCTCTCCAACCTCGAGTAATGCGTCCACCAACCCTCGCGGTTTTTCAACTCCAAAAGCTCGGTGCAAAGCGGGATTTCGCAAGTTCGCGTCGACCAGACAAACCGATCCGGTCGCCTTGGAAGCAAGAAGTTCTCCGGCGCGCGAACAGAGAGATGTGGCTCCGCTGCCGGCATCGAGGCCGGTGAATACTACGACGCGCGGGCCAGGTTGCGTTTCGAAGAAGAGGGAGTGCACAAGCTTTTCCTCTTCGAGCTCTCGAACGGTGAGCAAATCGGCGGTCCGCTCTAGTGGCATCAGCCGCGATTTCTCCACCGCAGGTTCATGCAAGTCAGGAGTTGCGAAGACCCCCGCTGAGGCCTCGGTGTTCGCCGAACCATTCAATTGGTGCAAGAGCTCGAAATTTCTGCTCATACGTTTGCTCCTTCCACCCGGTAGCTCGGTGGAGCGTGCTCCGCAATCTCACGCGCGGAGATTGAGGGCGTCCGCCCCGACTCCGAAGCCACAGAGGACGCCGGAATCCCATCGTGGCTAATCTCGACACCTGCCAGCCGGATCAGAAAAGCAGAGATACCTCTCAATTGCCTCCCAACTTCACGCCCAGCAGTACGGAGTCGAGCGCTTCTCGTTCGCAATCTTCTTCTTGCCAGCGCCAAAGCACCTGAGGAAGGACTCTCTCGGCGCGCACCAGCCCGAGGTGCTAGCTTCACAGGCCGTTTGCTGGTATCGACGTTGTAGCTGGGCAAAGCTGCTGAACGAAGGTCTCGAATCCCCAGGCTTTCAGGAGCGGCCGGCCCCATGTTCATCGCTCCGGCCTCGCTCGCCAGCCAGTGCGCTGCTGCGCGAAGTGGAGCAGTAGCCCGCGTTTCAGGCGCAAGCACCGGAAGTTCAATCGGGATGATGTCGTTATTCTCGGCGCCTGTAGTCCCATCAGCGTAAAGATCCACTAGCTCAAGATCATGGGCGACTTC
>CAYZHX010000003.1:13874-60514 GCA_964476905.1 uncultured Terriglobales bacterium | reverse complement strand
GAAACCTTTCTGCTTTTTCATTGTGCTCCTTATAGTATGGCTGGCCAAGAGCCTCCCTGGCTCTCTTACCTCAGCCTGACGCTCTGTGTAGTGCAGCTTCGGTGCCAACGGCTAAGACTTTTTGCTATCTCTTAAATAAGTGCAATATATTTAATAACTTACGCAGGCTTGGCGAGACGAATTCAACCGACTATGCTCCAGCATCATACTGCCAAACGACGTTGGAATGACGCAAACTGTCAGTTCCGGGGACTGGAATTGTCAACGCCAACGGCATCAGCCCACTAAATAGAAGGCCGAACTCGCGTTCGGCCTCCCTGGCTGGTACCCTCCCCCAGGTACTTCGCCAAATTGATAATGCGTTGCCTTTGCTACTGGATCGCAGGAGACAGGGCGGCAGCGTTGCCGCAGACTGCGGGTCCGGGAGCTGGAACTGCACGGATCACACCCGTTTGGTCGCTGCAGAATGAGCGGCTACCGGTCTGACCAGTCGTCGCCGGGTTTCCATTGATCGTAAACCCAGTATTTACACCGCCGGTGGCGATGGGAACGTAGGTGAAGAAATAACCGCTCTTTGCCGTCGCGGCAGCCGTAGCATTCGCCAAGGTGTTGTCGATCAAGCAGGTTGCGTTCACTTGCGAAGCGCCGCCCGCTGCACAAGGACCATTGGTTCCCAAGTCAGTCAGAAGAGCCGAAAACCCTATCGGTCCTCCGCCGGCTGCCTGCCAGTTGGCAGTGTTGTACGAGATTTCACCTGTAACGATGGTTCGGATCGAACCGACCGCTGAGGCCTCGTTGGCTGCCATCTTGGCGCGCATTAAGTTCGGAATCGCGATCGCCGCGATGATCAGGATGATCGCCACGACAATCAGAAGTTCGATTAGCGAGAAACCTTTCTGCTTTTTCATTGTGCTCCTTATAGTATGGCTGGCCAAGAGCCTCTCTGGCTCTCTTACCTCAGCCTGACGCTCTGTTCCTCGCAGCTTGCCCACCATGGAGCACTACAGAATCAACAGCGCGATTAAATCTGTGGAAATCTCTCTAAGTATATGTTAAATAAAGGTATTAATTCATACAACTAAGGTAGTATAAGTCCTGAATCTCGGTCGCATTGAGTCAAAATGCAACGTCTTGGTCGCGGTAACAATGCCGAGAAATGTCAATGTCACAGACACAGAACGTCACTCGGAGGAATTTCTGCATTAATTTTACGAGCATGAGCGGACGGCAATTTGAACAACGCCGTTTAGCAGGCTAGCTGCTCCTGAGCGATCTTCAGGCCATCAAGGTTCCCGAGGACGGTCACTGCGATCTTTTCCGGATGGAATAGCTCCTGCGACATGTGCTGCAGCTGGTCAACGGTTACGCTCTCGATGCGCTCAATAATCTCGTCGAGCGAGAAGAATCGGTCGAAGTACATCTCCTGACGTGCAAGATTGGACATCCTCGCAGTTGAGGACTCCAGGCTAAGCATGAGGCTGCCCTTGAGCTGAGCCTTGGCTCGACTGAGTTCTTCTTGCGATACTGACTCGTTTTTCAAGTTGCGGAATTCGCTCACGACCGATTCCACGACTTTTGCAGCCCATTCCTGGGAGGTCCCTGCGCACACCGACAAGCACCCGGTGTCGCGATAGGAATTCAGGTCGCTGTAGATGGCGTAGCACAGACCCTGATTTTCGCGGATGTTTTGGAATAACCGCGAGCTCATGCCACCACCCAACAACGTGTTTAAGACATAGGCGGCGTATCGCCGGTCATCTGAAATATGTACGGCGGGAACGCCCATGCAGATCTGCACCTGCTCGAGTGATCTTTTGTTGCGAGTCACGATTTTCGCGAACGTTTGAGGTGGTGGCTGCACAAAGCCATTCTGCTTGGGCTTCAGACCTGAAAACTTCTGGCGCACGAGATCGGCGAAATGATCATGATTGATGCTGCCAGCAGCAGCAACGATCATGTTCCCTGGATAGAAGAAGCTGCTGTAGTAATCGATCAGCATCTGCTGCTCGAATTTACGGACCGTCTCCTTGGTACCTAGAATCGGCTTGCCCAGCGGATGATCTTTCCAGAAATTCTGCGTGAAGATTTCATGAACGAGATAATCGGGGCTGTCCTCGTCCATCTTGATTTCCTCAAGGATGACGCCGCGCTCGCGCACGATATCTTTGGCAGCGAAAACCGGATTGAGCACGAGATCGGTAAGAATGTCCATCGCGATCGGCAGGTGCTCATCGAGTATTTTTACGTTGAAGCAGATGCATTCCTTCGCAGTAAATGCGTCCATGTTGCCGCCGATGGAATCCACCTGGCGAGCGATGTCTTGCGCCGAGCGACTGGTCGTCCCTTTGAAGAGCATATGCTCGACAAAATGCGAGATGCCGTTGCGCTCGGATTCCTCGTTGCGAGATCCAGTTCTGATCCAGATCCCGATGGAGGCGGAGCGAATCTGCTGCATCTCCTCGGTCAGGATGGTGAGCCCGTTGGGCATCACCTCACGTCGCACATTTCTTAATTCTTGAACCATCTAAGTCGTAGGATTGCTATTGTAAATCGGCTTCCGGCTTCAATGCTTTCGATCCAGCGAACGTCGCAGAATTACTCATTGCAACGGCGGATGACGCATTTGGTGCTGCGTAAGGCTCGTAAGTAACTGAAAATGCTGAGATTTTCCTCGGTTGCGAAAATGGCGGCTTAGCCGAAGCCGATAACCCCCGTTCCAGAGTATTAGATGCTCATCCTCCCTATGCAGATTGAATTACTGGGCCTGTCGAATCAGGAACTTACCGAGCTGGTCCAAAAGCTGGGCGAGCCCCGTTTTCGGGCTCGACAGCTGGCGGACGCCATCTTCCGCCAACGTCGAGATTCACTCGTCGATGTTTCAAATCTCCCAGCAACGCTGAAATCCCGACTCGCCGAAGGCGGCGCACACATCGGATTCCCCAAAGTCGAAGCCAAGTTCCAATCCATCGATGGCACGGTGCGATACCTAATGGCATTCGCCGACGGCCAATCTGTTGAGACAGTCTGGATGCCAGAAGGCGATTTCGGAGAAGCGGGAGACGGAAGCGAAGCAGGAGACGAAGAGCTGCAAAGCTCAGAAGGCGCGAAGCCGCGAAGCCACGAAGCCAACGCTTCGGAGGGCTCGAGAAAGACCGCCGAGCGAAGACTGCGCCAGCAAGTCGGAAATGAAAAGCCCTATCCCGAAGCTGGCTCTCCGGCTTCGCAGGTTCGGGGCTTCCCGGCCCGTTCTCGCGCGACGATCTGCGTCTCCTCCCAAGTCGGCTGTGCAGTGAATTGCCAGTTCTGCCTTACGGCCTTGCTCGGAGTGAAGCGCAATCTCTCGGCTGGGGAAATTGTGGGGCAGGTCCTTGCGGTTTTGCGCGATCACTCCGTCGACCTGGAACGCGAGCGAGTGAACATCGTCTTCATGGGAATGGGCGAACCGTTTCTTAACTATGACAACTTCATAAAGGCAGTTCGTTTGCTAGTGGAGGAAGTGGGATTTCCGGAATCGCGGATGACGGTCTCCACTTCGGGAATCGTTCCACGTATCTTCGACTTTGGTCGCGAACCTATTCGTCCGAAGCTTGCGATTTCTCTCAATGCTCCCAACGATGAAATCCGCGAGCGCGTCATGCCCATTACCCGCAAGTGGAATCTGGAATCTCTGCTCGACGCGGCGCGGCAGTTTCCGCTACATTCGCGCGAGCGCCTTACCTTCGAATACGTGCTGCTAGCCGACGTAAACGACGCGCCAGAGCATGCACAAGAAGTCGCGCGTCGTGTGCGGGACCTTCGCTGCAAGGTAAACTTGATCGCCTTCAATCCGGGGCCAGGCGTCGCTTACACGATGCCCGAGTACAACCGCGTTGTAGAGTTCCAGTCGATCCTTACTAAATCAGGAATCCCCGCATTTATTAGGCGCCCGAGGGGACGCGATATTTATGCCGCCTGCGGGCAGTTGAAGAGGACTGTAACGTGAACGACGGCCACCTTCGGTGCCATTCCTGACAAAGAGAGAGTGTAGGCAGAACCGGGATGAATAAACAGGTTCTGCTCTGGCGCTGTAATCCCAATTGCTTTCTACATTACATGTCCATTCGAGCCGCTCTTCTTTTTTGCCTGAATGGTCTTTTGCAATTTGGGAATGATGGCCTCGTAGTATTCGATGAGCGTTGATAACCGTTGCGCCTCGGTCGGCATCCCTAGGATCGTCTGTTTAAAGTCAAGATCGACTGGCAACTGCGCGATCAGGTAGAACGAGAGAAACTCGTCGGGGGGATCCAGCGTCGGAATAGCTTGACCGCTTGCGGCCATTAAGAGGAGTGAGTGATGAAGATCGAAGGCCTTTTTCTTTTCTGTCGATTCCGCATC
This sequence comes from uncultured Terriglobales bacterium, assembly GCA_964476905.1. Lineage (GTDB taxonomy): Bacteria > Acidobacteriota > Terriglobia > Terriglobales > Acidobacteriaceae > Gp1-AA112. Next base: position 56,140 of record CAYZHX010000003.1, on the reverse strand, counting down.
TGGTCCCTCTTTAAGGAAGCTGACGTCGGCTTGCAAGAATGAGCGATCCTGATTCAGCTCAACGATCTCGAAGCGACGCAGACCGCGAGTGACGATATCCATTCTTCCGTCGTCGTACTTCTTCACTACAGTCACGACTTCTGCCGAGCAGCCGACTTGGGCAAGGCCATCTTCCACGGCACGTACCACGCCGAAAGGCGCATCATGCTCCAGACACTCACCGATCAGTTCCTTGTAACGCGGTTCGAAGATGTGCAGCGGCAGAGCCATACCGGGGAACAGCACCACATCGAGCGGAAAGAGGGGAAGAAGTTCGCTCACCACCCGATTCTAAATGACCGTTCACGCGAGCTTCAGCGCCGGTTTGATCGCAAGCTGTTTCCAATAATCGGCGGTTCGTGAATAATCCACAGCATGCGTTGCCGCGATCACGTCGTAGTTATTACCGGGGCTTCTATGGGAATTGGCGAGGCACTCGCCGGGGTCTTCGCTGCCGAAGGCGCTCAGGTTGTAATGAGTTCGCGGAACGCGTCGACACTCCAACAGGCGCGAACCCGCGTCGGATTTCCCGACAGAACTAGAGCAATTGCTTGCGACGTTCGCGATCGCAATCAGATTCTCTCAGTCGTTCGTCAAACGTGCGACCAATTTGGGAAGATCGACGTCTGGGTAAATAACGCCGGTTATGGTCTGTTGGATTCGATCGCATCAATGTCCATGGATGAATGCAGGCGAATGTTCGACACGAACCTGTTTGGCGCGATCGACTCCATGCAGGCGGTAGTTCCTGTTTTCAAAAAGCAGGGAAGAGGAACAATCATCAATGTCTCCAGCCTCGTCGGACATCTTCCCGTTCCGCATCTCGGTGCTTACTCAGCGAGCAAGCATGCGCTGAATGCAGTCAGCGAAGCGGCGCGGCTGGAGCTTGAGTCAAGCGGCATTCGCGTTTTAAGCGTATGTCCAGGACGAATTCAGACCCAATTCGGAACGAACACGGTAAGAGGACGCGAAGGCAGACGCCTTGGTGAGAGATTCCAAAAAGGGATTCCAGCCGAGCGCTGCGCTCGCTCGATCTTGCGCGGCTACTTACACGCTTCGCGCGAAGTATTCGTGCCGTGGCACGCAGGAATCATCGCTCACCTTTACGAAATGTTTCCTGCAGTCGTCGAATTTGCGTTGAGAAGAATGCTATAGGGCAAGAAAGTTCAGACATGAAGGCCGAACGCCCAGATTGATGCGGCGCGTCAAATCTGGATTACTCTACAGCTATTACTACGACCGTCGCGTCGTCGTGGAAGCGTTCTTCGCAGTGGGCGCTCACGGCCTTCATGACTGCACGCTGAATTTCCTCAGCCGAAGCGATGCGATTCTTGATGACAATCTCTTTCACGCGTTCCATGCCGAACTCTTCGTCGTGGCGGCTCTCCACTTCCGTGATGCCGTCGGTGTACAGAATCAACCGATCGCCGACGTTGAGCTTTAGCTGTGTTTGCTCGTAGGTCCACTCGGAGAATAGCCCGAGAACACCTCCGCCTACACGGAGCTCCTGGGCTGTTCCATCTGCGTGCACGAGAATTGGAGGATTGTGACCTGCATTGCTGTAGCAAAGACTGCGAGTCTGGGTGTCGATTACGGCAAAAAAGAAGGAAACAAATTTGCCAATGGGCATGATCTCGCTGAGAGCTTCGTTCAAAGAGCTGCACAGCTGCTGCGGATAAACATCGTGGGTGACAATGCTTTTTTCCAAACCGCGGAGGCTGGCCGTAAGCAGAGCGCCAGGAACTCCCTTGCCCGCGACGTCTGCGATCGAGACGGCGAACTTCGAAGATGTTAGCGGCGTGAGATGGCAATAGTCGCCGCCCACATACTTCATGGAACGCGAGTCTCCGCTGACGGTAATTCCGTGCTGCTCGGGCAATCGCAGCGACAGCAACTTGCGCTGTATCTCGACCGATAGTTGCTGCTCTTCCTCGGCCTCTGCGCTCAAGCGACGGGCTTGCTCGGCGCGCTCGATGAGATCACGGGACTTCTGAACAAGCTGAGAATTGGTCCAAGGCTTTTGAATGAAATCCGACGCACCGCGCCGTAAGGCCTCCACAGCGAGCTCAATCGTGCCCCAAGCGGTGATGACCAAAACGGGAACATTGGCGTTAATTTTTCGGATGCTGGAAATCAGATCCAGACCTTCTGTACCCGAAGTAGTATCCAGTGTGTAATTCAAATCGGTGATGAGCAGATCAAACTCGCCGGAGTTGAGTGCCTCGATCACGGCGGCGGGATGGCTGACCGTTTGCGAATCGAACCCCTCGAGTTTTAACAGAAGAGCGATGGCGTGCAGAACGTCGGCCTGATCATCAGCGACCAGTACGCGCTTGGGTCGAGCTGCAACGCCAACTCCGGCGCCGAAGGGAGAGGAATAAGAGCTATCGGTCACTTCAATCTCCGATTTGAGCAGGGAAGACAATGGGATGAATCCGAAGGAACCGAAAAGTCGAAACCGGCACCTGTTCTCCCTCCGCAATGAGCAAGCCCGATTCCATCCTGCCGACTTGAAGTGCTTCGGAACACCGGGCAATATCTCTCAATAATTGAGCAGGTTACGAGAAGGGAGAAACGAAACTAAGATTCCCAACTGTTCGAATCTGAAATGAAAGAAGGCGAAAGCGAACAGTCAACCTCGGGAGGTCGCGCGGGCGGAGCCATCCAGAACGTACCTGATCTTCCGAGCCAAACCCTCGGTTGTAAATGGCTTTTGCAGGAAGGCGACACCGGCGTTCAGGACGCCGTGATGCACAATCGCATCGTCGGCGTAACCAGAAACGTACAAGACTTTCATGGTGGGGCGTACCTTTAGCAAGCGCTCAGCGAGCTCGCGTCCGCTCATCTGCTCCAGTACGACATCCGTAAGCAATAGGTCGATTTTCCCAGAATGGCGCTCGCACATCAGCAGTGCTTCGCCGCCATGGCGTGATTCAAGGACGTTGTAGCCATGCTTATGCAGAACCTGTCGCATGAGCGCGCGGACGCCATCTTCATCTTCAACCAACAGAACGGTTTCACTACCGCGCCCAACGGAAGGCTGCGGCGCACTTGCAGGAACCTCTGCTGGAGCGTCTACCGCAGGCAAGTAGACTTTGAATGTCGAACCGATTCCCACTTCGGAATACACCCAGATGTATCCGCAACTCTGCTTGATGATGCCGTACACAGTTGAGAGCCCGAGGCCAGTACCCTTGCCAATCTCTTTTGTAGTGAAGAACGGCTCAAAGATGCGTGACTTTACTTTGTCCGTCATTCCCGTTCCGGTGTCGGTCACAGCAACCATTACGTACGCACCCGCCTGTACGGAAGCGTGATCGCGTATGTAGTTTTCGTCCAATTCGACGGTCGCAGTCTCAATCGTGAGCTTGCCCCCATTCGGCATCGCATCACGGGCATTGACGGCAAGATTCATGATTACCTGCTCAACCTGCCCGGGATCTGCTTTTACCCTTGCCAGCCCCGGTTCAAGGACCGTAAACAGATCAATGTCTTCGCCCAGCAGACGGCGAAGCAGCTTGTCCATATTTCCCACCACCGAATTGAGGTCGAGAATCTTTGGTGCGAGCACCTGTTGCCGACTGAAGGCGAGAAGTTGCCGCGTTAACGCAGCCGCGCGATCGGCGGCTTTCTTGATTTCGTCGATCTCCGTGCGCAAAGGATCCGCACTGTCGAGCTCGTCGAGCATCAACTCGCTGTAGCCTTTTATGACCGTGAGCAGGTTATTGAAATCGTGCGCAATGCCTCCGGCCAGACGCCCCACCGCTTCCATCTTCTGCGATTGGCGAAGCTGCTCTTCGAGTGCTCGACGTTCGCTCACGTCTTCCGCAATCATTTCAAAACCGAGAGTTTCACCCTGTTCGCTCTTGAAGACGTTTCCGCTTAGCCGGACTATGATCGATCTGCCATCCTTACGCTTCCAGAGCAACTCGCAGCTCTCGAGGCAGCCTGACTCACGATAGGCGTGGATAACGGCTGCTCTCTGCTCGGAATCGAGGTAGATGTCTCGAGCCATATCGACAGCCATGAGTTCCTCGGCAGAGGAGTAGCCCAGCATTTTCACCAGTGCTGGATTTACATCGAGGAACTTGCCATCGAGGCTGGACCGATACATGCCGTACACGGCGCTCTCCACAAGTGACCGATGGCGAGCTTCCGAAGCACGTAGAGCCTCTTGCTGTTGTTTTCGCATCAGCGCCACAGAGATATGTTGCGAAACATACGTCAGGATGTCGCGGTCATGTACGCTGTGCTGGATGTTGGTGTTGTAGCTCTGCAGCGCGATTACGCCGAAGACTTTATTGCCTTGGCGTAGAGGAACTCCGAGCCAATCGACGCAGGTTCGGCCAATAGCATCGATTTCACTCTGATTTTCAAGTTCGCGAATTTTTGCGAAGTCCGCAAGCAGAGGTCTACCGGTGCGGAGCACATATTCAGTAAGACCCTTGCCCAGTTTGCGGCTCGTGGGCGGCCGATTGTTTTCATCGACAAAATACGGAAAGTGCAACTTTTCGCCACTTTCATCGAGCAACGCGATGTAAAGGTTGTTTGCATACATCAGCTCGCCAACAATCTTGTGTAGCGCCGGATAAAGCTGTTCCAAGTCGACGACCGAATTGACGCAATCACTGATGGAATACAACGCACTCTGCAAGCGTTCCGAACGCTTGCGTTCGGTGATGTCAATCAATGTGCCGAGAATGGCTTCGTGTCCTTCATCCTCGAGCATTATGTTTTCAAGCACCCATACTTCCGAGCCATCACGCCTTCTCAGACGGAACTCAACATTGGTTAGAGTGCGTTCCTTCTTTAATTTCGCTATGTACTCAGCCCGCTGCTGAGGGCTGTAGTAAGGATCGAAGTCGCCAGCAGCGATCATCTGTTCGCGCGATTTATACCCGAAGATATGGGCAAAAGAATCGTTGCAATCGATCAAGCGTCCGGATTGGCTGGTGAATACGCCGGCGAGGTTGCGCTCGAACAGACGCCGATACCGCTCTTCAGAACGCCGCAGTTCCAATTCGGCTTCAAAACGGCCGCCTACATAACGAAAGCTGGCCAGTAGCCCGGCCTGGCGTCCTTGATGAATATACGGACTGCTGACGGCCTCAAAGGACTTCCAGCAGCCCGATTTATGGCGGAGCCGGACGGTGATCGCCTCACCTTCGGAAGCGTCTTCGAGCCCAAGCCTGAAGCCCGCGACAGCTGTCTCCAAGTCCTCGGGATGGACAAACTCAAAAGAAGAAACACCAATCGTCTCTTCGGGTTCATAGCCGAGGTGATGAACGATCGATTTGCTCTGGTAAATGATAGTGCCGCGTTCGTCGAGCAGGGACAGCATGTCTGATGATTGTTCAACGAATGCTCGGAAGCGGTTTTCCGTGTCGCGCAACGCCTGCTGGACCTCGCGCAAGCCAATGGATTTCCGGGACTTCCCGAGAAGGGGAAGGCGAGTTTCTGGCGTGCTGGTCACACGTGCAGGCTTGGGCTTAATGCCCATGGTAAGGGAACTCCTGCGTGGTCATGGAAGTAGGACTGCTGTCCGGGGGCCGAAATAATGTACCGCAAATTGGGCAGTACTAGAAAGGAAATACGACATTACTTTCGTTTACCAGGATGTTAGCTCGGGGCCGATGCTTTCCAGAAGGGAAATAAACCGGATTTCTTCCGATGAAACTAGCGTTTGGCTGGGGCACGCAACCTGATTGCCGGTGCCTTCACTTGGTGTTTGGCCCTGCACGTCTTTTTCGATTACTGTCACGTATTCTTAAGGAAGCCATGCGAGTCCGCGTTCTCCTGTTCGGAGTACTCAAAGACATCTTCCAACGCAGCGAAGACGTTCTGGAGCTCAGCTCCGCCGCAACGGTTTCGGACCTATTGAAACGATACCGTGGACTTGCTCCCGAAAGGACTGGCGTCTTCGATTCACTCGCGGTCGCAGTGAACCAAGAGTACGCAGCTCCGGCTCGCCGCTTACAGGAAGGCGACGAGGTAGCACTACTGCCGCCGGTAAGTGGCGGTCTTGAAACCGCACTCAGGCCAGAAAGCTACAACTGTGAGATTGTCCGAGAGCGTATCGCAACGGAGCAGATTCTGGAAGGTATTAAGCACGGGGAAGATGGTGCCGTGGTCGTCTTTGAGGGCATCGTTCGCAACCATACACGCAACCGGCAGACGCGTTTTCTCGACTATGAAGCCTATGAGCCGATGGTTCTCGGCCAAATGAATGCACTGGCTGAGAAAGTACTGGCGAACTACAAAGTTCGGGAAATCGTAATGGTTCACCGCCTCGGACGTCTCGAGATCGGCGAAACCAGCGTTTTGATCGTGGTCGCCTCTGCTCATCGTGCGGCAGCCTTCGATGCATGTCGCTTTGCTATCAATACGTTGAAACGCACCGTTCCAATTTGGAAGAAAGAGCACTTCGCCGATGGGGTGGTTTGGGCTGATGGGGAGCCTTTTCCTGACGAGTTGCGATGCAGTCCGGAGCCTCCGGAGGAGTGCGTCTAATGAGAGCTGTGGCCATTCCTCTCGCGGTTGCAGCTTTGCTTTCGCCGATCTCGGCGCAAGAACCCTCTGAGCCAACCTTTAAAGTGGACGTAAAGCTGGTTAACGTCTATGTAACGGTCACCGACCAGCAGGGCGCGCCGATTGGCGATCTCACCAAGAGTGATTTCAGCCTGACAGAAGACGGGGTGCCGCAAAAGATCTCGGTGTTCAGTAAAGAATCGCAGTTACCAATTTCCATTGTCTTAGCCGTCGACACGAGCTCGAGCACTCGCAAAGACATTCGGCTGGAATTGGACGCTGCGCGAAAATTTATTCATTCGATTATCCGACCCCAGGACGCAATTTCACTGTATGCGTTCGCGACTGACGTGAGCGAGATGGTTTCATTCACGTCGAAACTCCACCAGATTGACTCAGCCATCAACCAGGTCCAAGTCGGCGGAGCAACGTCGCTCTATGACGCCATTTACCTTGGCTCCAAGGCACTATTGAAGCGGGAAGGCCGGAAAGTGATGTTGCTGATCACAGATGGAGGCGATACAGCGAGCACGATCGACTACAAAGAAGCCCTTCGTGCGGCGCAGCAGTCGGAGGCCCTGGTGTACAGCTTGATTGACGTCCCGGTCGAAGCCAGTGCCGGACGAAATACCGGTGGCGAACACGCGCTTATTCAGATATCGAATGACACCGGTGGGAAGTATTACTACGTTTCCAGTGTTTTCGAGTTAGATAAAGCCTTTGAGCAGATCAGCGATGAACTGCGTACCCAGTACTTGCTTGCGTATTACCCGGTGCCGCGGCGCGCTGCATCGGATTTTCGTCAGATCGATGTGTTAGCGCACTCGCGGGACTCAGGTTCGAACGATTCGCTTATCGTGCGGGCGCGGCGCGGGTATTACACTTCGAAGCTGGAATGAACTCTAAGCGAACGTGAAAGGTACAGTGAAGCGTGAAGGAGAAATCCGTTCGAAACCTTTCACGGCCGTGTTCCCTTGTACGTTGTTGGTTTAAAATGCACGCATGAGCTTTCGCGCCACCGCTGCAACGCCTGCACTCCAGAAGAAATCCAAGGCTGCTCCACCTGAAGAGACGGGCATGGAGGCGTCTTATTTGAAAGCTCTTGGTGAGAAGCAGACACCCGTAACCGTGAAGCTTGCAGGTGGCGAGTCAGTCCGTGGGTGGATCGAGTATTACGATGCGAACATGATCCGGCTGACACGTGAGCACGCTCCGAATCTTTTCATCTATAAGCACGAGATCATCTACATCGCCGAAGACACCGGACGCCGAGGGCGTCTGTGAGCACCGAACATCCCGACTACATCACCACTGCTTCTGAAATCGCACGACGGGCCGGTGCACTGTTGCTTGAGTATCTCCATCGTGGCGTTAAGACAGAATACAAAGGCGTAGGAACAGTGGACGTGGTAACCGAGGCCGATCGTGCTTCCGAGAAACTCATTGTCGAAAGTCTCCGCGCGGCGTTTCCCAGCCACGGAATCGTAGGAGAGGAAGGATCGCGTTCCGAGAGCTCAAGCGAGTGCCTTTGGTATGTAGATCCACTCGACGGCACCACCAATTTCGCGCATGGTTTTCCAGTGTTTTGTGTGTCGCTGGGACTGGCTCGCAAGAATGAAGTTATCGCCGGTGTTGTATTCGATCCCACGCGGAATGAGCTCTTCGCAGCCGAGCGCGGAAGCGGTGCAACGCTAAATGGCGAAGCTATTCACGTCTCCAAAATCCGCACTTTGGGTGAGAGTTTGCTGGGAACCGGCTTTCCGAGCAAGAAACGTCATCTCAATCCTAATATCCACTTTTATCACCAGCTCACGCTCAATTCTCATGGATTACGGCGCGCCGGGTCGGCGGCGCTTGACCTTGCGTGCGTAGCGTCGGGCCGTTACGACGGGTATTGGGAATTCAATCTAAATGCCTGGGATACGTCGGCGGGTGTATTACTCGTCGAGGAGGCAGGGGGCAAGCTCACGCATGTAGATGGAAGTAGATTTGATGTCGCAATAAGTCGCGATGTGCTGGCGACAAATGGACTCATCCACTCAGAACTCATGAGCGAGATGCAGGCTATCATGAGAGGCCGTGTAGATCCCCTCCCTAGCCCCGCAGAGTTCGCCAAATCTCACCTAAGTTGATGGCTGCACTCATCCTGTGGGCGCTGCTGCAGGAACTCTGTAGCAGCGCCTTCCCAAGGATGTATTACCAGCCGTACTCTTTCAGTTTGCGATAAAGCGTCGTCTTCCCGATGCCAAGCATGCGCGCTGCTTTCAGCTTGTCGTCGTTTGTGGCTTTTAACGCGTTTTGGATAGCCTGCTTCTCCAAAACGGCTAAAGGAACGACTTTTCCAGCTCCGCCGGAGGCTCGCGAAGCTGAACCCTTTTTCTTCGTTGATTTAGGCATAGTTGTCTTCCGTTGATATTAGGATTTGTTCTTCTTTCGCTGTTCCGCCCAACGTCTCTTCTGAGCTTCGGAGATTCGCCTCCTCGCTTCCGCACTCATCATCCGAGGTCCACGGCGTCCCCCGCCCTGCCGGGCACGGGATCCGCCACCGCCTCCTCCACCCCCGAGCGCCGTGATGGCTCTATCAAGCCGCTCACGCTCGGCCTTCAATGCTCGAATAATCTGTTCAGTATCCAACGCGATCTCCTTAACTCCCGAATTGGGAAGATGATTCTACCAATAAAAAGATAAGCTAGTCACGCCAAAGGGGCACAACTGTTTCTTCTCAAGAAATCGAATGCTGTGTATTGAGTCGAGTGAATCACAGAGTTTACATGCAATTCTGAAATTGTGAATAGAATTCTTTCCTATGCTTTGTTCCCATTATGGTTAATCGAAAACGGTAACCTGAAAGAGTTACGACCGCGGAGAATTAAGTTACGCTGTTCCATTCCGGTTCTATGTCGGTAAAGCAAATCATCGTGGAAATTGCTGCGCATTCGGTGCAGTCGGCGTTGGCGGCCCAGGCTGGTGGGGCGCACCGAGTAGAGCTATTTAGCGATCCCCTGGAAGGAGGGGTGACGCCGAGCACCGGACTGATCACCGTAATTCGAGATCAACTCAAAATCCCATTGCACGTGCTTATCCGTCCTCGTGGTGGCGATTTTTGCTATTCCGATGAAGAGCAAGATGTTATGCATCGGGACATCGCGGCTGCGAAGCGGATCGGCGTTAACGGCGTGGTACTTGGCGTCCTCAGTCCCGAAGGGAGTATCAATGTGGAACTCACACGGGAATTAGTTGAGACTGCGCGTCCCATGTCGGTAACCTACCACCGCGCATTTGACTTGTGCAGAGATCTTCCGGCTGCTCTGAAAGACGTAAGCACTTGCGGGGTAGATCGCGTACTTACCTCAGGAGGCGCAGCCCTGGCATCAGAAGGAATTCCGAGTCTGGAACGGCTCGTGAAGGAAGCGGGCGAGCAGCTCTCTCTCATCGCGGCCGGCGGCGTTCGTCCCGCAAATGTTAGAGCGATCCTTCAGCAGACAGGAGTCAGGGAAGTGCATGCCGGACTCCGCACCACCGTTCCCGGACCCATGCTGTTTCGAAATGAGACAGTCTCTTTCGGAGGAGCACGCAACGAATTCGAGCGAATCGTGGTTCGGGAACAGGATGTCCGCCATTTGGTGGAGCAGGCACAAGTTCTCTGAACAATCCAGTAGTCCGTTCCATGGCGGTCTGCACGCTTGTCTTTGCCCGGCGGCAATGTGGCGCGCCTTAGTGAGTTGCGGTTCCGCTCTCGTCGACTTTTCGGTCCATGTCTCGCAGAAGAAGCTGCCACATTTCGATCTCGAGTTGAAACTGATGCTTCATTGGAGAATCCCCAGCGGAGACGAACGCTACGTTCCGCTGCATCTGCTCGATAAGAACTCGCATTTTTTCCAGGTCGCTCTTTAAGTCGACGGGCTGCTGGATGGTTCCGCTTCGCTGGACGGTAGATGTCATTTTCGGATTCGGCTCCTGGCTGGATTGAGCAAGAGCAACAGTTGTGCTCAGTAGAATTGCGCACACGCAAAAGAGTCGGTTTGGCATCATTCACCTCTTAGCTTTTACCAATGTAGCAACATCAGGGAAATCAATCCCTCAGATTGATTTTTCTTATTAGGTAAAGCCGTTCAACTCGCGATGTAATCAGATTGGAAGGAAATTCGCGCGTTTGATTGGGTGCGGCGTGGACTTGGATCACTTAAAAACTTTTGTCGAAGTTGCCAAAGAAGGAAACTTTTCGCGTGCAGCGGCAAAAGTGTTTCGTTCTCAGCCGGCAGTCAGTGCGCAGATTCGCCAGCTCGAGGAAGATTATCAGCAACGCTTGTTTGATCGATCTGGCAAAGCAGTGCGGCTCACACCGGCAGGGGAAATTCTGCTGCAGTATGCGCAGAGTCTTCTTCGCCTACACGACGAATCGCGTAATGCACTTTCCCACGCTTCCGAGGAGACGCGCGGCGTGCTCTCGATCGGCGCGAACGAGGCGACCTTTCTTTACGTTTTACCAAGGGTCTTCGAGCGCTTTCATAGCAAGTACCCGTCGGTACGAATAAGCGTCTATCGTAACTTCAGCCGCAAAATCATCGAAAAGATCGAGCTAGGCGCAGTCGATGTCGGGATCGTCACGCTTCCTGTGAAGAGTGCTTGCTTGCGTGTCATTCCGATCTTTCGCGACGAGTTGCAATTTGTGATTCAGGCGAACCACCCGCTGGCGAGCAAGAAAGTCGTAACCCTTTCCGAGATTGCTGAGGTGCCCTTAATCTTTCCTAAAACAGGATCGACGCGGCAAGCGCTCGAACGGATGTTCAATCCATATCGTGACACGCTTCGCATTTCGATGGAGCTTGGCAGCATCACTCTAATCAAGCAATTTGTCGCTGGAGGATTTGGCGCGTCGGTTATCAGTACCACCTTTGCTCAGGACGATATCCAGGCAGGGCGGCTCCGACTCATTCCAATCAAAGATCTGAAGCTAAAGCGTGAGTTAGGCCTCGTTTATAGAAAAGATCGCACTCTCCCGCGCGCTGCCATGGCCTTTGTTGAAGTAGCGCACCAGTCATTGCGGTCGAGCTCTGATCACAAGGCGAGCTAAGTTCATCCGCCGTCAATTCCTCCACAGGTCCCCGCTCAGCTATCCTAGAGCTGACTCATGAAAAAGGAATTGATCGAGCTGCGCGTGAATGCTAGACCCCGTGAACTCGCGATTGAGCCTTCACAGCTTTTGCTCGACACTCTGCGTCAGGAACTCGAACTCACCGGCTCAAAGCGAGCCTGCGATGATTCTTCGTGTGGTGCGTGTACCGTTCTGGTGGACGGAGTTCCCATGCTGTCATGCACGATCGTTGCTGCCTCGCTGGCCGCAGATGACGACGGCAACGCTCCTGAGATCACCACGATCGAGGGGGTGGCCGAACACGGAGCGATGGCGGCAATTCAGAAAGCGTATGGTGAATGGGGTGGAGCGCAGTGTGGATACTGCACACCAGGATTCATCATGACGGTTAAAGCTTTACTTGAGCGTAATCCCGAGCCCAGTGATGAAGAGATTCGCCACGCGCTCAGTGGTAATTTGTGTCGATGCACGGGATATACGCAGATGTATCAGGCTGTTAAGGCAGCGGTCCGCGCGGAGCAGGAAGGAATGGCGGCCGCCAAGAGATAGACGATGTCAGAGTTCTCTGTGATAGGAAAGCCGATTGCCCTGATTGACTCAGCGGGCAAGACTACGGGAGCAGGGAAGTACGCCGATGATCTTTCCCTTCCCGGCATGTTAATCGGCAAAATCCTGCATTCGCCTTATCCGCATGCGATTATCAAGCGCATTGATCCCCGACGCGCACTTGCGCTGGAGGGAGTGGTTGCCGTCATTACTGGGGAGGATGCGCCGAACAAGTACGGCATCCTTCCTGTGGGACACGATGAAACCGCGCTCGCGGTGGATAAGGTTCGCTATGTGGGTGACAACGTCGCTTGCGTTGTCGCTGAATCGGAGTCGATTGCAGAGCAGGGCCTCGAGTTGATCGATGTCGAGTACCAGGCCTTGCCTGCACATTTTGATCCTGAAGAGTCAATGAAGGCGACTTCCGATCTGATCCACGCGGAGAAGCCAAACAACATTGAAAAGGACTACCACCACGTCTTCGGTGATCCCGAGCAGGGCTTTAGAGAAGCAGCCCACATCATCGAAGGCCGCTATCTTGCAAACGAGGTGACGCACGCGGCCATGGAGCCGCACTCAACCATAGCCCGTTTCGATTTTGATTCCCAAACCGGACAGGCTGGCCGACTGACAGTCTGGTCGTCAACACAGGTGCCTTATTACCTTCAGCACAAGCTTTCGATCGTGCTCGAGATGCCCATGGCGCAAATTCGCGTCATCAAGCCCCTGGTCGGCGGTGGCTTTGGAGGTAAGAGCGAGATTATTCCGCTCGAGATCATCGCTGCCGTTGCGGCGCGCAAGGCAAAAGCGCCGGTAAAGATCACATACACCCGGGAAGAAGTCTTCTGGGCCCACCGCGGACGCCCACGCACGATTGTCGATCTCAAAACCGGAATTAGACGCGATGGCAAAGTCACTGCGGTAGCCGCACGGGTGATCCAGGATGGCGGGGCCTATTGCTCATATGGTGTTGTGACAATCCTTTATTCGGGAGCGCTGCTCGGCGCTCTTTACGACATCCCGAACATTCGCTTCGATGGCTATCGCGTGTTAACGAACAAGCCTGCTTGCGGTGCGATGCGTGGGCATGGGACCGTGAATGTAAGATTCGCCTTCGAATCACAGCTCGATGAACTTGCTGCAGCGATTGGCAAAGATCCGGCAGAGGTTCGTCGCGTAAATCTCTTGAAGCCGCCCTGTATTACGGCGAACGGATTGCGCGTCCAGAGCTACGGCTTGCCGGAGTGCATCGATAAGGTACTGCAAGGGTCGCGCTGGGCTGAGCGCAAAGGCAAGTTAGGACGTAGACGGGGACTCGGTATTGGCTGCAGCCATTATGTGAGCGGCGCAGCGAATTCAATCATTCGCTCAGACATGCCGCACTCCACCGTGAATATCAAGATCGACCGCGATGGTGGAGTGGTCGTCTACACCGGCGCTTCTGATATTGGCCAGGGCTCCGACACGATGGTCGCGCAGATCGTCGCCGAGGTGCTTGGCTGTAAGCTCGCGCGCGTGAGGGTTGTTGCCGCCGATACCGACCTAACGCCGGTCGATATCGGGTCTTATTCAAGCCGTGTGACTTTCATGAACGGCAACGCCGCCCTGCGCGCAGCCGAGGAGGTAAAGAAGAGAATCGTTGCCGCGGCCGCGCACAAGATGGCATGTGCTCCCGAAGACGTGATCATGCGCGACGACCATGTAAGCAAGAAAGGCGTCAGTTCCGTTTCGGGAGAGAAGAGCGCTGCGGAAATACGCGAGGACAAAGACGCGCCGAGAGCTCCGGAAGCCGGTGACCCAGCTGTGCAGCAGCCTGCTCCCGTAGAGGCTGCCTTGGGCCGCGTGTTGTCTGAACCCAGCATATCCGGCCGAGTCGAAGGGCAAATTTTGCGCAACTCCGTTCAGCAGAAGCGCAGAGATGAAGGTCCAAAAGAACACATGTCCTTCGAAGAGGCGGTGGTCGCCGCAATTGACTTCAGTGGCGCAATCACGGGCACTGGCTCGTATGCTCCTCCTCCCGAGGCTCGCGGCGGCAAACACAAGGGCGCCGGGGTAGGACCCTCGCCGGCGTACTCGTACTCGGCGCAAGTGGCGGAAGTAAGCGTCGAGGAGGAAACCGGCGAAGTGACCGTTCACAAAGTCTGGGCAGCCCACGATTGCGGACGCGCGCTGAATCCCACGGCGGTTGAAGGACAAGTGATCGGCTCAGTCTGGATGGGACTGGGGCAGGCGATGCAGGAAGAGATGGTATGGAAAGACGGGCTGCTAATGAATCCCGGCCTGCTCGAATACAAGTCGCCATCTGCGGTCGAATCACCAGAAGTCGTCAGCTACATCGTCGAGAGCGTCGATCCAGAAGGTCCATTCGGGGCGAAAGAAGCCAGTGAAGGTTCTCTGGCCGCATGCATTCCGGCGATTGCAAATGCGATTTATGACGCCGTGGGCATCCGTCTGCGTGAAGCGCCATTCACACCCGATCGGGTGCTAGCCGCCATCAAAGCTCGCGACGCCGTGAAAAGGCAGGACGTCACGCGCGATGATGATCCCGTCCATCCGAGCCGTTTCCGTGAGCACGGCGGCGCGCTCTGGTTCAAGGGACGCGGACCGATGCGCCACCCTGCTGATTCAGCGCACGTCGGCGAAAAGAGCTAACTTTAATCGCGAAAATGTCGGCGAACAAGAAAGCCGTGGTGCTCTTAAGCGGCGGGCTCGATTCAGGTACCGTGCTCGCCATCGCTCGCGAACGTGGATTTGAGCTTCACGCGTTGAGCTTTGACTACGGGCAGCGTCATCGCATCGAACTCAGAGCGGCACGGCGAGTGGCCGAAGCTGTCGGAGCACAGCATTCGATCATTTCGTTTGATTTGCGCCAGTTCGGCGGCTCGGCACTGACCAGCGACATTGACGTCCCCAAAGACCGCACACACAATCAGATTGCGGAAGGCATTCCGATCACCTATGTTCCGGCACGAAATACCATTTTTCTTTCGTTCGCTCTTGGGCTTGCCGAAGTGATTGGCTCATTCGATATCTTTATCGGCGTGAACGCGCTCGACTACAGCGGATATCCGGACTGTCGTCCTGAGTTCATTAGAGCTTTTGAGTCTCTGTCGAACGTTGCAACGAAGGCTGCGATGGGAGGACGCAGATATACAATCCACGCTCCGTTGATTCAGCTGACGAAGGCAGAAATCATTCACGAAGGAACCAGACTTGGCGTGGACTACTCGGTTACGACAAGCTGCTACGATCCATCCGCGGACGGGCTTGCTTGTGGCCGTTGCGATTCATGCCAACTGCGGCGCAAAGGCTTCGCCGAAGCGGGCCTGCCAGATCCAACCCGATATTTGTGACGCGCACTTCGCGTCTTCACACCAACTCCTGCTGCTTGGCTTCTGCTTCAATTTCCTGAACCGGGATGAGGCGATCCATTTGACGCAGTTGCGGAAATATCCATGCCCACAGCCCAACGACAACCAATGTACCCACTCCGCCGAAGATGACCGCAGGTACGGCCCCAAACCACTGGGCAGTGATTCCCGATTCAAACTGACCAAATTCATTCGATGCTCCAATGAACAGCAGGTTCACTGCGCTCACGCGGCCGCGCATCGCTGCAGGCGTCGCGATCTGAACCAGCGTGTTGCGGATGACAACGCTGATCATGTCGGAGGCGCCTACGACGAACAGCGAAATCAATGAGATTGTCATCGACCGTGATATACCGAAGATGATGGTTGAGACTCCGAAGATCGCGACGGCTATAAACATCATTACTCCGGATCGTCGTTGCAAAGGACGGTAGGCAAGAACCACCGCCATCAGTGCGGCACCGGCGGCGGGCATGCTGCGCAAGACACCCAGGCCACCGGGACCAACATGCAGCACCTCTTCGGCATATACGGGGAGCAACGCAACAGCGCCGCCCAGCAGAACGGCAAACAAATCCAGCGAGATCGATCCTAAAATGATCTTTTCTCGCCAGACGTAGCGCACACCCGCAAGTAACGTGTCGATGGAGATGTCCTTCTCCTCCATCCGGCCCGTGCGCACGTGCATCATCAGCAAGAAAACGAAACCTGCGGCATAGCAGGCGGCCGCAGAGACGTAGACGCTGGCTGCTCCGCGGGCCCAGCCATATAGCAGGCCGCCCAAAGCGGGACCGAGCACGGTCGCAATCTGAAAAACGGTAGCTCCCCAAGCCACTGCGTTCCCAAAATGCTCCGTGGGGACGAGCTGTGGGACTAAAGATTGACTAGCAGGTCCGCTGAACGCGCGAGTGATGCCGATGAGGAGCAGCGTGGCGAAAATTGGAAGCACCGACTTGGCGCCGCTATGCGCGTGCAGAAAGAGCAAGACCGAGCAAACAGCGTAGGAGATATAGCAGGTCAGCAGCACCGCGCGACGATCAAAGCGGTCGGCGGCGTGCCCGGCCGGAATTGAGAGTAAAACGCCGGGTAGGAACTGGAAGAGCCCAACGTATCCGAGATCGATGGGTCGATGTGTGATCTCAAATACTTGCCAGCCAACCGCCACCGACTGCATCTCTGTCCCGACAATTGATAGCGCGCGCCCAAATTGGAACAGTCGGAAATCGCGATATTGAAATGCGGCTCTCGGTGGGACAGCCAGTTCTGTCTCAGGGGGCACATTTATAGGTTACACGAGCGAAACTTCGCGCTTGTTTGCGGCTTCGAGGCTAATCCGTATAATCCTCGCGTGCTCAACTCAAGACTGCGCAGTCTAGCTCTCACCATTCTCAGTTTCTGCGCGATTTCAGTCTTCGCGCAGCAGCCGCCCGCTCCCATAGTTTCGCCGGAAGTTCAGCCAGACCATCGCGTAACCTTCCGCTTTCGTGATCCAAATGCGCAGAAAGTAGAAGTCGCGATTGAAGGTCGCACCGCGCACATTCCGATGCAGAGGGATGATGCGGGTGTTTGGAGCGCCACGACTGATGCGCTGGAACCGGATTTCTACGGCTACTCTTTCGCCGCCGATGATGTTGTGCTGATCGATCCTTCGAATCCGCTGCTCAAACCAAACTTGTTGAACACGCAGAACATGGTCCATATCCCTGGGGCATCGCTGCCGTGGGAAATCAACGATGTGCCGCACGGAGTCGTGCATCATCACTTTTATAAGTCCGGCGTCGTCGGCGACCATCGTGATTACTACGTGTACACTCCGCCGGACTATGACGCCGCAAAGAAGAAAAAATATCCGGTCCTGTATCTTCTACACGGCTATAGCGACGATGCCAGTGGCTGGACTGCAGTCGGGCGCGCCAATCTAATTTTCGACAATCTGATTGCGCAGCAAAAGGCGAAGCCGATGATCGTCGTGATGACCCTCGGATACGGCGATCTGGATATGTTGAAACGCGGCTTTCGCGCCTTCAACAACGACGACCTCCGCCAACGCAATCTCGAGAACTACCGCAAAGCATTGCTCTCGGAAGTGATCCCACAGGTTGAGCACGAATATCGAACGCTGACGGATCGCAAGTCCCGAGCGATTGCAGGCCTCTCCATGGGAGGATCGGAATCGCTATTTGTTGGCCTCACTACGCTCGATCGCTTTGGCTGGATCGGCGCATTCAGCACCGGCGGCCTCAACGACAACTTCGATCAGCAATTCACCGGCTGGAATCCCAAAGATACTGCCAACCTGCAATTGCTATGGATTGCTTGCGGCACCGAAGATCGTTTAATTGACGTGAATCGTCGCTTCCGCGACTGGCTCACCAGCAAGGGTGTGAAGCACACGGATATCGATACTCCCGGTATGCACACCTGGATGGTCTGGCGACGCAACCTGGCAGCGTTCGCGCCCTTGCTGTTCCAGAAATAACAGAACCGCCGGAGGTAGCCAGTGGGTGTCGCTAGGCGTCTAAGCCCAGCGGCATTGATGTGGCCAGATTCCCCCTGCTTCATTTTCGATCCGGAAGCGCAGCGTGCCTGGCTCTCTCTTTCGTTCCTGCGTTTACAATATGCATGGAGCCTCATCGTGCCCAAGTTTGAAGACTGCCTGCAGCAGCTAGAGAAAATCGTTGAACAGCTCGAGAAAGGCGATCTTCCGCTGGAGAAATCTCTTCAACTCTTCGAGGAAGGCGTGCGCCTTTCGAATTCCTGCCGCCAGGAGTTGGAAGCCGCTGAAGGAAAGGTCGAGATCCTGATGAAGCAGGGTGGCAAGCTCCAGGCAGAGCCGTTCGAAGCAGGGAAGCAGGCGGCAGGAGATGGTCAGTAGCTTCGAAAACGCACTTCGAACCCTCGCTCACTTCACGAGATCAAACAAAGATCCACAAAGCATTGCCGTCCGCAGCCGCAAAAACCGCCAAATCGACCAAGCAATCCAACCGCATTGGAGCAAGGTCACGACCGAACCCGCGCGCGCCTGAGGTCCTCTCTCTTCCCGAACTGAACCAAGCAGTCGTGGGTTGCCGCCTCTGTCCGAGACTCGTTTCCTATCGCGAGGAAATTGGACGTGTGAAGCGGCGGGCCTATATCGACTGGGAATATTGGGCAAAGCCGGTGCCTGGATTTGGCGATCCCAATGCGCGCGTTCTCATTTTGGGACTTGCGCCAGGAGCGCACGGTTCCAATCGCACCGGTCGTCCCTTTACAGGCGATGGTTCCGGATATTTCATGTATCCGGTGCTCCACGAAACTGGATTCGCATCACAAGCCGCAGCTACGCACCGCGACGACGGTCAGAAATTGACTGACGCATACATCACAGCAGCCGTTCGTTGCGCTCCTCCCGCCAATAAACCAAGTCCCGAGGAGATCGCTAATTGCTCGCATTTCCTCGATGCCGAACTGGCGGCACTGCGGCGCGTGCGTGTTGTCGTCGCGTTGGGGAAGATCGGCTTCGATGCGTATCTCAACCATCTGCGTCGCACCGGAGTAATCGGGTCGCGTGCGCCGTACGTCTTTGGTCACGGAGTTGAGTACCAAATGCCGAACAACGTGATTCTGATCGGTGCTTATCATCCCTCGCTTCAGAACACCAATACGGGAAAACTCACCAAGGAAATGTTTCGCGCAGTGTTCGAAAGAGCGAGGGTGCTGGCGCAGTTGTGATTGACCGCCGCAAGCCAGCCTCCGAGTGGGAGTGCACTTCCGGCGATTGCGTGCACAATCCTTTATGCTCGTCCGAACTGAATTCCAATCGCGTCAAACGCGAGTGGATCAAGAGGATGATCCTTGCCGAGGCTTTCGATCTGATCCTCGCCGTCGCGCAGCATTCGGTACCAGAGCAACTCGCTAATCGCGCGACGATAGAACTCGGCGTTGGCGCCTTGCAACTTCTCGGGAGCGAAAAAACTTTCGAGTTTCGTCATCTTGAGCCTCTGGAATCCACCATAGGAGAGCGGCCTCACCTGTAATCAACCCACATCTGATGCAAATTCCTCGCAGGCAGCAACTCAGCGGGTAAAGAATTCTTAAGTCACGGGATAGTCGGCTGGAGGGTCCTTTGGCCCTTGCTAATGGCGTAAAAGTGGAGAACCAGCAGCAGTGCGCCATAGTGCGCCAACCCCAATAACGTCAACGTCATCACAGGATTTATCCCGCGTTTTGCAAGTCACGACTACCGGGCCTGCTTATGTCTCCTTCCACGGCCAGGCCGAGATTTCTGCGTCCGCATCGCCTCCGCAACGGACAGTCTTATTGGCGCTACGTCCTTGCTGCCGCTCTTGCTCTTGCAGCCGTTTTTATCGATGCCGTTCCGGTGGGAGCGCAGAAGCCTGCAGGGTTGATTTGCTTATTTGCACTGTTGATCAGCGCACTCGTTGGCGGATACGGTGCAGGCTGGCTCGCTCTGGTGATCACCGCTGCTGGGCTATGGCTTCTGCTCCCAGGATCCAGCACAGCGGCAGCGGATTTCGGGTCGGGAGTGGTGCTTTGGTGCGCATATGTTGGACTCGGAATTGTCCTGATCGAGGTCATTCGTCGCCAGCAGCGCGAACGCTTGCAACTGCTGGAACACGATCAACGCCTCAGGCTAGCGCGCCGTGCCGCTCGAATCTGGTTTTGGGAGTGGGACCTGCAGTCTAATCTGCTGCGCTGGTCGCGAGAAGGGGAGTACCTGAGCGATCACGAAAAGCGGAGCGAGTGCTATGAAATCGCACTGGATGACTACATCAACCGTAGAGTGCATCCCCAGGATCGCGAGCGTGTGTTGACGTCGTTGTTTGAGGCCGCTGCGCGTCATCATCGCCTCGAACTCGAGTACCGCGTTGTCGAACGCGAGGGCACTGTTCGCTGGCTCTCGAGCAAAGGCAAGATCTTTGAAGAAAACGGCACTCATTTGATGTTGGGAATGGCTTCGGAAATCACTGCCGAGAAGCAGGCGGAGGAGGTCCGGTCGCACTTTCGCGCAGTCCTTGGAAGCTTGACGGAAGGTGTGTGCTACATCGACACGGCGGGTGCCATTCAGTACCTGAACGCAGCCGCCGAACGCATGCTGGCGTACAAGTCGGAGCAGGTGCGAGGTAAGCAACTTCACGAGCTGGTTCACATGGGATGTAACGCAGAAGATGGCTGCTGCCTGCTTAACGCTGTGCGCGCAGGCCACTCCTGCTGGGTACAAGAAGAAACCCTCACCACCAGGTCGGGAGAAAAGCTGGTGGCCGAATACACTGCGGCGCCGGTGATCAGCGACGGAATAGCCCTCGGTGCAGTGATGATGTTTCGTGATCTTTCCGAGCGCAAGCGGGCCGAAGCAGCCTTGCAGGCCAGTGAGAAAATGGCTGCGACGGGAAGAATTGCCGCAACCATTTCGCACGAACTGCGCAATCCGCTCGACTCCGTAATTCAGCTTCTTTACGTTCTCAAACAAAGTAGTCGGCTCGGCGAGGCCGAGCGCCAGCAGCTTGAGCTAATCGATCAGGAGCTCCACCGCATGACTGAGGTGACGCAGCAAACGCTCGCCATGCATCGGCAATCCTCGTCGATGGTGCCAGTAAACATTGCCAAGCTGCTCGACGGTGTGTTGCTGCTGTACGAAAACAAAATTGAGGCGAGCAAAATCAGCGTGGAGCGCCGATACGATTGGGTCGGAGAAGTCCCCGGATTTCCTGCTGAGCTGAGGCAGGTCTTCACCAACCTCATTGTGAATGCAGTAGAAGCGATGCCGGGAGGCGGCGGATTGCGATTACACATACGGCAGACTCGGCATACTGGGGCGCAAGGACGCGATGGCTTGGTCATTTCTTTGCTGGATTCCGGAACGGGAATTCCGAAAGACGTTCGCGAGCGGATCTTTGAGCCATTCTTCAGCACGAAAGGGGAAAAAGGCAGTGGAGTTGGGTTGTGGGTGAGCAGCGGAATCTTGGAAAGACACCAAGGAACTATTCGTGTCCACAGCGACTCTCGTCCGGGTCGCAGTTATACCTGTTTTCAGGTATTTCTGCCGGCCAAGCAACGCCAAACCATCTCTTTGCAACGCCCGGCTGTCACAGACGGGGAGCGTGCAAACCTGCAGCCCGAAGCTGCTTAGAAACCATCCAAGTACCTCGAATTGCCTTGACTTGATTCAGCCTCCTTGTCATGCTCATAAGGTCCCACATTGAGGTACCCCCCATGGCGACATTTGCAACCAAAGTTGAGCAGAGAACGAGCCGTCGCTTTGTTCTCAAGCTGCCGGTATCGGTCCGTTGTGAAAACGGACACGTCGAGGAAGTGTCAGCGGAAACGCGCGACGTTAGTGCTCAAGGCGTATTTTTCTACACCGGCTCTAATGTTGCTGAGGGAACAAGAGTGGAGTTCACCCTCACGTTGCCCCCTGAAATCACGCTTACGGAAAGCATTCGCGTTCGTTGCCGTGGTCGCGTCGTTCGCATCGATGACGACCCGCCTCGCGTGGGTGTAGCTGCGATAATTGAGCAGTATGATTTCGTGCCGGAGACAGCCGACGCGTAGAGTTTCGTCCTCAGCAAAGCACCACCCTCCCAAAGCAAAGACCCTGCGCCAAAAGCGCGGGGTTTTTGTTTTGAGCCTCGCAATCATTGCAGCCGTTCCAGCAGCCGCTCAGGTTATCGGAGATGTGTACGCCTCAGACGCCTCGGTAAAGGGTAGCGTGCGCGAAACATCAGGGGGACTTGAAGTCAGCAACGGAGTGGCCATTACTGCGGGTGAACACTCAGCCACACTGCGCCTGACGCGTGGCGGACAAGTACGCGTTTGTCCCGGAACGAACCTCACTGTGAACACTTCTCCACAGGGTCAAGAGCTCATGTTCGCTATGAGCGCAGGCTCGTTCGAGGCGAATTACAGTATTCCGTTTCTTGCCGATGTCGTGTTGACACCCGATTACCGCATTCTTATTTCGGGACCGGCAGATGTGAGCGTCTCAATCACCGCCAATAAAAATGGTGACGCCTGTGTACGTTCCCGCGGAGACAATTCCTACGTGGTCGTTTCTGAACTGATGGGAGATGACTTCTACCACTTGAAGCCAGACGAGCAGGTAGTCTTCCATTCGGGACACGTAAAGGATCCGGAAGAGAACGGCACAACGATCTGCGGATGCCCCGCTCCATCACCTCTGCAGAGGGCCGAAGCCGCTCCACAACAGCCCTCACCAGCACCGGCACAGGTGGCAGCCGCTCAACCTGCACCAATGACTTCAAGTTCGGTTCCCAAAATGGAACCACCGTCGGAACCAGATTTACCTTCCCGGTCAGCTCAGCAGCAAGAGCCTGTCCCTACACCCCAGCAAAGAGCTGCGGTCGCCTCTGCAATCCGAGACGAACCTGCTGTAGCTGCAACCGCCAGCGCCGCAGCAGCCTTACCGCAACATCCTGCCGGGCCTGTTCAGGTGCAAGTTGACGCGCCTATGGTCTTCAAAGGATCGAATACTGCGCCGGACGTGACTGCGACCCTCGCTCGTGTTCACATCGAGCGCCTTCCCTGGCCCCAGACTCCGACCGTCGCCCCGCAGCCTCCTCAGGGTAGAAAGGCTCAAGCCGCAAGCGATGCAACTCAAAAACGCGGATTCTTCCGTCGTATTATTCGTGCCCTCTTTGGGTGATTCGAGACGTGAGCCACCACGGTTCGCGACTCTCGTAGATCACATTCCGACTTTTTGTCGACGGCGGCGTTCTGGGGCATGGCGCCGCGTCGTTGCAATTTACTCCGCCGTTCCCATGTTCGAGGATCAGGCTTGTCAGAGTTCCGGAGCATTCCAACGCTGGATAACGCGGTAGTCATGCTCATATCCGAGAACGCTGATTGTTCCAGTTCCGAGCATGAACAACTGGCCCCTATTCGGCTCGAGCCCAAGCCAGACTGCAGTAAGGATTCTCAGCACGTGGCCGTGAGCAAACAACGCAATGTCTCCTGTCGCTCTTAGGCACTCGTCAATTACTCGCTGAACGCGCAAGCCAACATGCTCCAGGGGCTCACCATCAACCACTCCGTCGCGCCACAGCGACCATGTGGGACGATCTTTGCGGATATCTGCCGTAGTGCGGCCTTCGTAGGCGCCATAGTCCCATTCCTTAAGATCGTCTGTAACGCGAGCGGTATCGCCATAGCCCGCAAGCCGACAAGTCTCCCGTGCTCTCTGCATCGGGCTCACCAGTACGAGTCCGAAACTGCGGCCTTTAAGCTTCTCGCGCAGGTCTTCAGCTTGCTTAACGCCGCTTGGGAGAAGAGGCAGATCGGTGCGGGAAGTGTGCATGCCTTTGGCGGACCACTCCGTCTCACCGTGACGCATGAGCCAGATTTCTTTTTTGGGATCCATCATCGATCTTTCGAGAATGCCTGTTCTGGCGATGATGATTTACTTCGGGCGTCCAAACAGACGGATACGAACATCGGGCCAAAACTCTTTGGCGAGATTGTAAGCAGCGTCAAACGCCACGCGGGAGCCCATTGAGTAGGCAAAGTCCCCAAAGTTTCGTTCATCGTTGGGGTAGTAGGTTCGGCTGATAGCGCTCGAAGTGGCACTTCCGAGGATCTCAGGAGCATTGAACCGCTCGCGTCCGGAATCGGTGCGCGTGACCAGCACCCGGGTAACTGAATACATCGTTCTAGCCCGCAGACCGCCATTCCCCATTCGGTAATACCGCGGATCGGTGCGGAAGATGGATGGGTACACCCCGATGCCAAAGAATTGAGCGCTCGCAACGTCGGCGAGATTGGCTCCGTAACGTTTGATGTAGCCCTTGCCGCCTGGACCGTAAGCATGATGAACATCAATCGCCTGGTCGAAGCCGGACTCGATCGCGATACCTGCAAACGTGAATGGATTGACGAAGTTCTTCCCCACTTGTCGAAATTTCTGAGCAGTGCTCAGCGGTGCCACCTTTGTGTCTCGCCCCTCAATCACGAGACGATTCGGACTCACGAGGTCAAGGATTTTATTCTCCAGCGTTTTCGACTTTGCTGGGGCGGTCTTCTGTTGAGTTGTTTGGTGAGTGACGGTCTGGCTGCAGGCGGCTGTGGATAGGAAGCACAAGAAAAGTGCGCGCAGCAAAAATGGCGCTGGCATTCGGGGAGTCTATTGAACGCTCCAGCAATTTGGCAACTGAAACTATTTCACCAGCACCGGTTGTAAAGGAGCATCTTCGGTGTGCATCGCGCCAATTGCGGTGACGATCAGATCCACAGTTGCATCTTCACCGACGATCGTGTTTAGCATCATGTGATACACATGTCGCTCAGGCCATTGAATACGAAAGCGCTGATGAATGAATGCTGCACGCTCCCGGTCGGCAGTATCGATCACATGTTCGGCATGGGATTGCGATGTGCAGTATTGGCGCACACGGTTGATCTTGAACTCGCGCGGAGCGTAAAGGAATACATGAAAGGTATCTTCGCGAGTGGCCAAGTGATAAGAGGCTCCGCGTCCGACAATTACACGCTCTCCTTCATCTGCTGCTTTAATAAAGACTGAACGCGTCAAGTCGCACATTTTGTTGCAATCGAAGTCGTCGGCACCGAGCACTCCGCGCTCCGCGCCTCCACCCCAGAACAGTCGGCTCACGCGTGTGAAGAAGGGATCGGGATGTTCGTCGAGCTTCTTGACCGCCTCGACGTCGACCTTCGCCATTTTGGCGATGTCGAAGATGAGTGACTTATCGATGAGTTTCCAGTTCAGGCGACGGGCAAGTTGAGCAGCGATTTCAACTCCGCCACACCCGACTTCGCGGTCGATAGTGATGTTGCGAATGACCATGGTACCTCGCTGGCATCCCTGCGAGAGACTCAGCGTTGAGGCTCGCCAGTAAGCGTTTCAGTGCATTCCGCCGGGACCCGCGCCAGGCTTGTTCTTTTGCATCAGGAAGGCCAGCGGCACCATCATCCCACAAACAATGGCGAAGATGAAAATCACGTCGTTGTAGGCCAGCGCGGCTGCCTGCTGCTGTACCCGACCGTAGATCATGTGGTACGCGCGCTGGGACGCATCGACTGCGCTATAGCCCGCGCTGGTAATGGCGTGGGCTATGCCTTCAATTCGGCTCTGAAAAGCCTGGTCTGTACTAGTAAGATGCGACACCAGGTCGCTCTGGTGCTTCTGCGACCGTTGCGCCAGCAGCGTCTCTACGATTGAAATCCCGATGCTTCCCCCCATATTGCGGGCCAGATTCACCATGCCAGAGACCTGGTTGTTCTTGTGCCTGGGGACGCCTACGTATGACAACGTATTGATCGGGACGAACAGAAACGCGATTCCGCCTGCCTGATAGATTCGAAGCCTCACGGCCTCAGCAAAGCTGATGCTGAGACTCAACTCCGTCATGTGAAAGAGAGCGATAGCGCAGGCCAGAAAACCAATTGCGATGAGCCAGCGCGCGTCGTAGTGAGTTACCAGAAAGCCGACCAGCGGCATAAGCAGCATCACTGCTACTCCCCCGGGAGAGAGCGCCATTCCTGCCTGTTCGGCGGTGTATCCCAGTAGGGTTTGAAGATACTGCGGGATCAGCACGGTGGTCCCAAAAAGGGCCAAGCCCAGCATCACCATCATGATGAAGGAAATGGTGAAGTTGCGGTTCTTGAACATCCGAACATCGACGATTGGATCTTTCTGGTAGTACTCCCAGAAAATTGCAACGATGATGGCGGAGACCGCGATGATGGCGAAGGTAAGAATGAAGTTCGACTGCAGCCAGTCCTCGTGCTGGCCCTTATCGAGCACTACCTGTAGACAACCAAGGCCGACGCCAACCAGAGCCAAGCCGATGTAATCGATCTTGATTCCCGCATTGCGCCGCTCGGTCATTTCCGGCGGATCTTCGACTAGACGGTTTGTCAGAAACATTGACAGGAGCGCAACGGGAACGTTAATGAAGAAGATCCAGCGCCAGTCGTAGTTGTCGGTGATCCAGCCGCCGAGAGTAGGTCCAATGGCCGGCGCCAGGACTACGGCCATGCCATATAGTGCAAATGCGGCACCACGCTTCCTGGGCTCGAAAGTATCAGCGAGGATGGCTTGCTCGCTCGGAGCGAGTCCGCCGCCTCCAACTCCTTGCAGTACACGGAAGAAGATCAATAGCGGAAGACTCGGTGCCAATCCGCAGAGCAAGGAACTGGCGCCGAACAGAGCAACGCAGGTCATGTAGAAGCGTTTGCGCCCGAGAAAGTCGGAGGCCCATCCGCTCATGGGCAAAATCACAGCATTTGAGACCAAGTACGACGTGAGTACCCACGTGCTCTCGTCGGTCGTGGCCGAAAGACTGCCGGCGATGTGAGGCAGGGCGACATTGGCGATGCTGGTATCGAGCACCTCCATGAATGTCGCCATGGTGACGGTGAGCGCGATCGCCCAGGGATTGTGGCGCGGTCGCCAGTCGTGGTGCGACTTCGTCGCTTTGAACTCCCGGACTTCTACATTCTCAGTCGTCGCCGGCATGGTGGTGTTTTTTGTCATTCCGAACCGCCGTTTTCGGGCGGTGAGGAATCGCTATTTCCACGAGAACTTCTGGGCTGAGTAGGGGTTCTTCACTTCGTTCGGAGTGACGAGGCTGTTGAAGCTATCGCACCTTCACCTTAGGTTCAACCGACATGCCCGGCCTCAGGAGATGATCTTTGTTCTGGTCAGGATCGAGCTCAATGCGCACTGGAATGCGCTGCACGACCTTCACATAGTTGCCGGTGGCGTTCTCCGGAGGAAAGAGACTGAAGCGTGCGCCGCTGGCACCGCCGATCGCCACCACCTTGCCTCTGTAGTCGCGACCAAGAGCATCGACGCGAATATCGACCGGCTGGCCGGGTTTCATGTTCCTGAGCTGCGTCTCTTTGAAATTAGCCGTGATCCAAACGTTCTCGATATCGACCAGCGACATCAGCGCTTGCCCGGGCTGAACGTATTGACCCACCTCGGCGGTGCGATGCCCGACGATGCCATGCACCGGCGCTGTGATCTTCGTGTATTGAAGATTGAGCTGTGCCTGTTCCAGCGCGGCTTTATTTTTGGCTGCAGTCGATTGTGCGGCAGTCGCGTGCGCCTCGGTTACATCAACCTGACGGGAACCTGTCGCCGCGCTACGTAGATTCGCCTGCGACTGCGCGAGTTTGGCCTCGGCCTGAGTGATGCCAGCCTGGGCAGAAATAACGTTGTCGTGAGCACTCTCGACATCGGCTGCAGTGCTTTGCGCAGTGGCAACGGCGGCGTCGTACTGCTGTTTTGAGATGACGTCGCGTTCGACCAGCGGCTTATAGCGCTGCACGTCCGCCTGGGCTTTGTTGTTGGTCGCGATTGCCGCTTGCTCTTTTGCCTTGGCTGCATCGAGGTTCTTCTTAGCAGCATCGAGTGCAGCCTGGGCGTTATTTACGTCTGCCTGCGCTGCGGCTGTCTGGCTCTGAGTATTAATGGTTGTGATCGGAATGTTGTACCTAGCGGCTGTCGCTTGAGCCTGAGAATCGGCAAAATCGGCCTGAGCTCTCGCCAATGCGACTTCATAATCGCGCGGATCGATCTCAACCAGCACTTGTCCGGGCTGGACTTCCTGGTTGTCTTCAACGTGCACCGCGCTGATGTATCCGCCTACTCGGGAGCCGATCTGCGCGATGTGTCCGTCGACCTGAGCGTCGTCAGTGTCTTCGTATTGACGTGAGTGGAGCCACCAGAGCAACGCGCCGATCACGAGCACCAGCAGCACAATGGGAGCAATCTTCTTCAGGCGAGTCTTGCGCTGCGCGGTTCGCGCCGCTACTTCTTCTTCCTCGCGCGACTTCTCCTGATCCACAGGCTGCGGACCTTGCGGACCGTGCTGCGGCTCTGTCTCTGTGCGCTGCTGCGGCCGCGACTGTCCGTCGCCTTTCGCGACCTGTTGCTCTTCCACTGTGTCTCTTGGCTTCTCTTGTGTCGCGGCCATTATTTTCCTCCCAAATACGTTGCAGCATTCTGCCTCGCTTGCCCCACAGCGCGAGCCAGACTAAGTTTCGCCAGATTGTGGATGTAAAGACTGGCTACATATTGATTCTGAGCATTCACAAGAGACCCCTGAGCTTGAACGACTTCCAAATTGTCAGTCACACCAGCCGTGAAGCGTTCCCGTGCTTCAGAGAGCTCTTCCTGTGCCAGCTTAACCGTTGCATCGGCGACTTGCACCTGTTGCGCAGCGGCGTTGATGTCGAGAAACGCTGTGCGGATCTCGCCATCGATGCGCTGCTGAAGATCCGATAAGCGGTCTTTGCTTTGCTTCAGCTCCGCGGAAGCCTGATTGATGTCTCCGCGGATTCGTCCTTCTTCAAAAATGGGAAACTCGATTGCGCCTGCTGCAACAAACGTCCCGTGCGAA
The DNA here is from genome assembly GCA_964476905.1 of uncultured Terriglobales bacterium. Taxonomy (GTDB): domain Bacteria; phylum Acidobacteriota; class Terriglobia; order Terriglobales; family Acidobacteriaceae; genus Gp1-AA112. The sequence goes on along the minus strand of CAYZHX010000003.1, from coordinate 27,179 downwards.
GTGCCAGGGCTGATTCCAAGATCCCCGTAATTGCCGTTAAAGGACAAACTTGGAAGGCGCTCAAAGTGAGCTGCTCTTTGCGAAGATTCGGCAGCCCGAACCTGTGCCTGCGCCTGCCGATAATCCAGCCGCGATTGATACGCCTCGTGAACGGCTTCTTCCTGCGTCATGGTCGGAGCGGCGATGAACTGCAGCATGTCGCTCAATTGGTATTTCTGGTCAAGGGGGAGGCCAATCACACGGGCAAGAGTGATTTTCGATTTGTCGAGATTGTTCTGCGCGACGATCAAATCCTGTTTGCGCGACTGTAACTCGACGGCAGCGCGCAAACCGTCGATTTTCGCAGTGACGCCTGCCTGATGCATTTGCTCCGCTTGGTTCACGATTGCTTGTGCCGTCTGCACTTGTGCCTGCGCGTTCACAACGTTCGCCGCTGACGTAAGAACTTCTAAATATGCATTGCTGACCGAGAAGACGACTAATTCCAATGCGTTCTGATAAGAAAATTGCGATGCCTTCAGGTTCTCCACGGCTGCGCGAATGCTTTGGTATTGCGAAAGCCCGACGCTAGCTGTGAGGTATGCCCGGACATCGAAGTTCGAAAACGGCCCAACGATCGACGGAACGCCTGGAAACCCCCCTTTAAAGCCCAACGCGGCCAGATTCAGCTGCTGCACGGTTTCAGTAACTCGCCCAGATACGTCAGGCAACATTTGCTGCAGGGCGCGCCAGCGCTGGGCGTTAGCGGAGGTAATACCTTGCTCCGTAAGCAGCGCTCCCAAATTGGCCTTGAGTCCACGATTGATTGCGTCTTTCAGCGAGATAGTAATCGTCTGATCGGTGGCTTTTTCCGTGACTACGCTCCCGCTGAACGGGTCCTCCGTGGAAGGCGGAGAAGTCGAAATCTGTGCGTTGATCGCCGAACCGGAACCGCCGGAAGTCTGGGCGGCGGAAGAAGGCGTCGAAACAGGAGCTGATGGACCGCCAATTTGAGCAAATGTCGCCAGCGAGAAAGCCAGCAGAAGTGCGAAGATGCGATGGGTGGCTCTAAAGACTTGCAACATAGAAACCCATCGGTTCATGCGTCCTCCGAAAATCCTGGAATTTGGCTTGTGCTGGAAGACTCACGCAACGCAAGCAGTTGAATCACGGCGGAAACAGTCGCCGTGAGATAGATGTTGTGGTCCGTGCCGGGTTCTTCTCGCCAATTTGCGCCGCCGTCGGCGTGACTTCTGGCGAGAACCGGCTAACGTCCGGTTGGATTCCGTCTAGCTAGCGCGGGATTCACAAAAAGTAAGTAAAAACTTACTTGGGATGATAGTAATTCATTGATAGGGCTGTATCGATGCATACAAAGGCCGATTCCGCACCAGGAGGTTGGGTGAGATGAGGCTGGGTGAGATGTCAGTGAGCAGCGCCGGAAACGCGCGACGAAAACAACGTGTTTAGCTGAAATTATGTCAGGATCGTGTGGAGTCCCGCGCTTACAGCGCTCGATCAAAACTCCGCTCACCCAGACCTTCCGGTCTGGGATGACCTTTGGGCATTCGCGCCTTCGGCGCTTGCACTTTCGAAGTCCCTGCCACGATTTGAAGAGGCAAGCGATAGTCCCGCGCTGATGAATGCCCGGCGCGGATCCATCCAATTCGGGTAAGGAGCGAGCCAGCCAAGCTCGCTGCCGATGCTGCGCGCACGAGCTGCTTCGAGCGGGTGTCTTTTGCGAATATCGCTGCAAGTCGCAGTGCGAGAGGTAAAGGTCCGGAGAGAACGCCTCCCAGGCGCGTGATGGCTCCGCTGAAGCCTTTCTTGATTGCCTCATTCGCCGGCTTCTTTTCCAGCTCGATCTTTGCTCCTTCGAACGTTTCTCCTGCTGATGCCGCGATTCCGAGGAGGTTGAGCGCGCGGCTTTCTTCGTGGCCCATGAGCTGAATCGCTGAAACGCCGGCTGCGAGGCCGGAGAGTGCGAAGTGAGTAGGTAGAGTGTCGATATTCTCGTTCCAAACTGGGATTGCTGTGGCCCCGAGCAGAACGCCGGTATACGTTGCCATTCCCAATCCGGAAAGCGCAGCAAATAGTCCAGCAGTGCCTTCGACGATTTTCAGCATCGTTCCCGAGCCGTTCCGGCGAGCCCAGTTCACGATCTTAGCCGCCGTCGCGCTCGGTCCAAAAAGACTGACGATGTACACGCCCACCGACATCGGACTCTGCACTTTGAACACGCGGAGCATGTTAAGGAATCGCGAGGGCACACCGAGATCGGAGACGAGCAACGCGGGAGACAGAATCGCGCCAACCCCAGCAACAGTACGCGCGTCATCTACAATTCCGGCCTCAGCTCCGGTCATCTGCGCGAACTCAGCGACCACGGCAGCAGCTCCGGCTGCGCCACCTACAAACAAGTAAACCGGAATTTCCCAGCTCCACTGCGGCTCTTTGAGCATGTGAATGCCGTAGTAGCCGGTTTCAACGCTGGCCACCGGAATTGGAGAGCCTGCAGGACGCGCGCCGATTGCTTCAACGCGCCCAGTCCGCAATGCCTCGGTGCGAATGGCTTCGAGGCGACGCTCGCGCCGTTGGAATGAAACGTCAGGATCGCTGACTTGGAGCCGAGAGGGAAGAGCTGAGTCGGTCATTGTCTGCCTCCCAGAAAAGCCAGCAGTGTTCCAACCGCGAGCACGCCAGCGCCGATTGCGGCAGATTTCCAGCCTTTCTCTGCGTAGATAGTGGGAATCTCCGGCTGCGGCGGCAAATTGTATTGTCGCGGATCTCCGCGCGTGATGAAGAACGCGTGAATTCCGCCGACGCTGGTGTCGATGGGATCGTAGAGCGTCGCGTCCTCCATCCCTTCTGCATGTAACGTTTCAAGTCGGCGGGCGGCTTCGGCTCGAAGCTCATCGAGTTCCCCAAACTTGATCGACTCCGTTGGACATGCGTGCGCACATGCGGGAGTGAGACCGACTTTCTGGCGGTCGTAGCAGAATGTGCATTTGAAGGCGCGCCCGTCTTCTTTGTTGCGTTGAACGACTCCAAAGGGGCACGCAATCACGCAATACGAACAGCCATTGCAGATATCGGGCTGGACGTAGACGCCGCCAAATTCCGTGCGCACAATCGAACCTGTCGGACAAGCTTCCAAACAACCAGCATTTTCGCAGTGCTTGCAGACGTCAGAAGAGAAGGTCCAGGAAGCAACATCAGGACTGTTTCCGCCATGCCCGAGCTGCGGCGGATGTTCTACGAACTTCACGTGTCGCCAGGTGGAGTGGCCAACGGCGCTGGTGTTGTCGTAAGAAAAGCCGGTCCAGTTCAAGCCGTCGTCGCCGAGGTCATTCCATTCTTTGCAGGCGACTTCGCAGGCTTTGCAGCCGATGCAGAGTGTTGAGTCAGTGAGGAATGCAGTGGTGCTCATGCTGCCTCCTTCATCTTTGCGCGCAGCTCGTCGAGTGCCGCCTTGCCGCGCGGACGCCGGCCCGGACGAATGTCGCAGATCAATGCCTTGGTCTCCATGATTCGTACGTTGGGTTCTTCGGAGATCGCCAGCAGATCGTTAACCGTGTCGCCCACGGCAATGCCGCGGCGTCCCCAGTGGTAGGGAAGTCCGACCTGATGCACGCGCCGGCCTTCGACCATAAATGGCGTCATGCGCGGCGTTACCAGCACGCGAGCTTCAATGATTCCGCGCGGACTCATGATGGTCGCGTATCCGCCATGCTCAATCCCAAGTTCCTGTGCCATTTCGGGAGAGATCTCGCAGAAGAGTTCCGGCTGCAACTCGGCAAGGTGCGAGAGCGTGCGGCTCATTCCTCCCGCGGTGTGGTGCTCGGTTAAGCGATACGTCGTGAGCACGTGCGGGAAGCGCTTGTCTTGCGGGAATCCGTATGCATTGTCGGGACGTTCCTTCTTCTTTGCAGGTGGATTGTATGGACGATCCGGATAGAGTTCGTTTTGGACCACCGCTTCGAGCGGCTCGTAATGTGTTGGGAGCGGGCCGTCTTTCAATCCGCTCGAGACCCAGATCCAACCCACGCCATCGGGATGCATGATGAACGGCTTATCGCCGGCAATGGCCTTCATTCCTTCGGCGCCGGGCTCTGGCCGATAATCGGGAGCGACGTCCTTCTTGAAATCAGGGACATCTTTCCCGGTCCACTCACGGTTGTTCTCATCCCACCAGATCAGCTTTTTGCGCTCACTCCACGGCTTGCCATCCGGGCGTGCCGATGCGCGGTTATAAAGAATGCGCCGGTCCGATGGCCACGAAAATCCCCAGCCGTGGCCGAGATAGTCGTGCGGCTTGCGCATGTTGGCAATGTTGTGTCCCGGTTTGGGATGTACGCCGGAATAGATCCAGCAGCCGCAAGCTGTGCTGCCGTCGTCCTGTAGCTCGGTATACTCGCGAACCAGTTCGCCGGTATCGGTACGATAGCCGTTGATCTCGCAGACGACGGCATCGACACTCGGTTCTTGAATCGCGCCTTCCGTGGGATAGTCCCATGTAAGTGCGTTCAGACCTGCGTCGCGTTTCCGGGTTGAGCCCTTTGCCTTTTCCTTCATACGACGACCCAGGTGGTACATGAACCAGGTTTCACTGCGGCAATCGCCGGGTGGCTCGATGGCTTTTTCGTGGAACTGCAGCAGGCGCTGCGTATTGGTGAAGCTGCCCTCTTTCTCAACATGTGAGGCTGCGGGGAGGAAGAAGATTTCAGTAGCGATGTCTTCTGTGTTCAGTTCTCCACGCTCGATCTCCTGCGAGTCGTACCAGAACGATGCTGTTTCGGTTTCGACAAAATCGCGCACGACCAGCCATTTCAATTTGCTGAGTGCAGTGCGTTGCAGCCGCCCGTTTGCTGCTCCAACTGCAGGGTTTTGGCCCATGACGAACAGCCCTTCCATCTTCCCGTCCTGCATATCGAGCCAATAGCCTGACTCGGAGTGGTCGCCGGTGACTCGCGGCAGCCAGTCGAAACCGAATTCGTTGTCCTTGGTTGCTGCGGAGCCATACCAGGCTTTCAGCAGGCTGACGATGTACTTCTCGAAATTGTTCCACCAGCCTGCTTTGCTGCGATGACGTTTCACGTACTGGTCGAGGCTATGCGCGTCGCTCTCCCAAAACGGCATCGGAATGTAGCCGGGGAGAATGTCATAGAGAGTGGGAATGTCGGTCGAGCCTTGAATGCTGGCATGACCACGCAGAGCCAAAATTCCGCCGCCCGGACGCCCGATGTTTCCGAGCAAGAGCTGAAGAATCGCGGCGGTGCGAATGATCTGTACGCCATTCGAGTGCTGCGTCCAGCCAACCGCGTAGCACACCGCTCCGGTCTTCTCCGGTCCAGAAGCGTTCGAGAAGACATACGCTACTTTCAGGAATTGCTCTTTCGGTACACCGCACACGCGCTCTACGAACTCCGGCGTATAGCGCGCGTAATGTCTCTTCAGAACATTGAAGACGCACATCGGATGCTTGAGGCTGGGATCGCTCTCGTGCTTCGTGAGATCGCCGGCTTCGCCGCCGCGATCTTTGCCGTGACCTCCGCCTGCGCTCGCGTGCCCGGGCTTGATCGCGTCCTTGTGTTCCGGCTCGCCTTTGTACAGCCACGTCTCCGGCGAGTACTTCTTCTGCTCTTCATCCCAACCTGAGAAGACACCGTCGAGATCGTCCGGCAGCTTTACGTCGTCGCGCAAAATCGTTGCAGCATTCGTGTAATGAACGACGTACTCGCGGAATTCTTTTCCATGTTCGAGGACGTAGTTGATGAGCCCGCCTAGAAATGCAATGTCACTGCCAGAGCGCATCGGGACCCAGATGTCTGCCATCGCCGAAGTGCGCGTAAATCGGGGATCAACGTGAATAATCTTCGCGCCACGTTTGCGGGCTTCGATCACCCATTGGAAGCCGACAGGATGGTTCTCGGCCATCGACGATCCCATGATGAGGATGGCGTCAGAATTGGCGAGATCTTGCTGAGCCGTGGTCGCGCCGCCGCGTCCGAATGAGGTTCCCAAACTGGGAACCGTAGAGCTGTGTCATATACGGGCCTGGTTGCTGATGCACACCATTCCCAGGCCGCCGGTAAACAACTTCTTAATGAGATAGTTTTCTTCGTTGTCGAGTGTTGCGCCGCCGAGATGGCCGATGGCCTTGGTCTGCATCACTGGATGGCCATCTTTTTCTTCTTCGAAGGTATCCTCGCGGGATTTCCAGAGCCGATCAGCGATCATGTCCATTGCCTGCTCGAGATCCAGAGACTCCCATTTGCGAGAATAGGGCCGACGATATTTGACTTTGGTTTCGCGCGCGGGACTTGTGACCAGCTCAAAGCTGTCCGCCCCTTTAGGACAAAGGTGCCCGCGCGAAATCGGCGACTCAGGATCGCCTTCAATACTGATCAGCTTGCCGTCTTTGTGAAACGCGAGCTGCCCACATCCCACCCCGCAGTACGGACAAACCGAGCGCGCCACCTCGGCACCATCAAATTTCGGCTTTAGGTTGCGCGTTCGCTCGCTCATCGCCTCCGGTCCGGTACCGTCGGCGCCAGTCTTGATTTGCTGAATAAGGGGCCAATTTGAGAGCAGGTCTTTGAGCACGGGACACTCCTCCGCGAGCAACTATGATGAGAGGATTGTCGCGAGATGGGGGTTGTGCTTAGGAGACGACGTTCGTTTGTTGCATGTGAGCGAAACTCAAATTTGCAACGCCTTGCGTCAATTTCCGCCAGTGAACAAGAGTGGAAAGAACTGACCCTCGACTTTTTTCCCGCGTGGAATAATGGGTACTCCCGTGAGCAGAGGATCATCCGTAGCCGAGCACACTCCGTCCCGCATGACGTTGATCACCGTGGCGCGTCGTGAACGGCTGGATTGGTTCGCAAACGATCCGTGCACGAGCCGAGGATGATGGAACGACGCCTCGCCTTTCTTCAACTCTACGGCAACTGGATTCCTGAACTGCTGCTTTTGTTCGTCGTTGAGTACAGCCTCTATGGCGTTCATGTCGCCTGCGAGTCCCGTGATGGGAAGATCCGGCCAGCGATGACTACCAGGAATGTATTGCAGACAGCCGTTTTCTCGCGTCGAGTCGTCAAGCCCAATCCAGCACGTAAGATGCGCAAGAGGCTGCGTGCGCGTCCAGTAGGAGTAATCCTGATGCCAGGCGACGACGCCACCGTGATGCGACGGCTTGCAAAAGAGCTGATCGTGCCAGAAGCGCACCGGCCCTTCCAATAGTTGGCTGGCGGGAACCGTGAACGTCGAACTCCACAGCAGATCATGAAAGCCCGGCGTAATTCGCCAAGCTCCGAGAGCGTGAAACAACACCGTAGCGGGATCGCTCGATTCGTTAGAGTGGTACTCGTAGAAGAGCTCGTGTCCAGGACGGGAAGAATCACTTAATTGCGCGAGTTCCTCGCGCAGCGTTTCGACCTGCTCGTCATTGAGAATGCGAATGCCGCTGAGGTATCCATGCTCGCGAAAGAAGGCCACCTGCTCGTCGCTTAGGCGATGTTGAGCAACGTTACTCTCTGTGCGATCGAGAAATTTGCTGACTGGCTGGTGCTCGAGTGAGAGGTCCCGGATCATTGCTGAAAGTTTAGTGTAGATCGTGGAACAAGTCGCCGGCGTCGCGGGTGGCTGGAGAAGGCCGAACAGTGAGCTCCGCGTTGCGAGTATCTTGTTCGCACTGCTAAGACACCAGCTGCAAAAACAGGCGGCTGCTACCGCCTACCGGCGGTGGTTCCGTCATGCAGCTCAGTCCTCGCGCACAGTAGTCATCTCCTGCGGAGGATCGCCGCCTGCATAGGCTTGCGCGATGATCAGGCGACGCGCCTCACCCCGAATCCTCGGTAGACGTGAGCTAAACCAGATTGATCCAAGAACGGAGCAGAATCCACCCAGCGCGACGGTGAGTGACGCGCCGATACGGTTCGAGAGTGCTCCGGCGAGCAAAGCGCCGAGTGGAGCCATCCCCATCATCATCATGGAATATACCGACATCACGCGGCCACGCAGCCTGTCGGGGACCATGGACTGGATGAGTGTGTTCGTCGACGCCATCTGCACCATCATGAACATGCCCACTGGAATCAGCAGTACAGCCGAAATCCAAAACATGCGGGAGTAAGCAAACATGGCGAGGAAAACGCCGAAGCAGGCCGAAGACGCCATAACCCAAGTGCCTAAGCCTTTAAGCCCGGACTTGGCAGCCAAAGCTAGTGCGCCGGTTAGTGCTCCAGCTCCGCTAAATCCCATCAGAATGCCTAGCCCGCGCGCGCCGCTATGAAGAATGCGGTCAGCGAAGATCGGCATGAGCACGGCATACGGCATTCCGACCAGACTGACCACGCCGACTAGCAGCAGTAGGGAGAAGATAGGCTTAGTGTTATAAACCCATTGAAAGCCCTCTTTAATCGCGGTGAGCGCCGACGTGTGCTTTGAGAGTTCACGCGGCGTGACTTTCATCATCAGCAATCCGGTAATTACGGCTATGTAGCTCACCGCATTCCCGAAAAAGCACCAACCCTCGCCGATGCTGGCCACTAGTATTCCCGCAATCGCCGGCCCCACAATGCGCGCGCCGTTGAACATCGAGGAGTTGAGCGCGATTGCATTCATCAGGTCGTCTTTTCCGACCATCTCAACGATGAACGCCTGGCGCGCGGGAATATCAAACGCGTTGACAAATCCCAGCAGCGAAGCCAGAAGAAAGACCTGCCAGACGCGGACAACGTTGAAAAGCGTGAGCATGGCAAGCGTGAAGGCGAGCAGCATCGATGTGGTTTGCGTCGCAATCACAATGCGATGGCGATTTCGCCGATCTACTACCGCTCCAGCAACTGGTGATAGCAGGAAGATAGGAACTTGCGCGCAGAATGCGACGGTACCCAGTAGCAGGGAAGAGCCGGTGAGTCGGTAAACGAGCCATGATTCCGCGACGCTCTGCATCCAGGTGCCGACCAATGAGATAAGCTGTCCGGCAAAGAAGAGCTGAAAATTGCGATGGCGCAGCGAGCGGAACGCGCCGGCCAATCTGGACTGCGGCGCGGGCGTGGTCAGTGTGGCCATGCGTTGGTTAGGATGCAAGTCGGATTGGTGCATCTTGATTCTTCATCAATCCGAGAGCTGCCATTTCTCATAATACTCAGCTGAGCTGGGCGAATAGCCTCGCGGACAAACAAGGTAAAGCTGCTCGGATTTCACATGAAGGTGCCAAACAACGCTGTGGTTCTGAACACCTCCCGTCTTATGCTGCGGCAACTCCGAAGAGATGACATTCCTCAATTCGTTCCGCTGATCGGGGCGCGCGAAGTTGCGGCGACGACGCTGCGCATTCCACACCCCTACACCGAGCAGGATGCTGTGAGATTCTTGGAGTACAGCGACTCAGTTTGGGAGAAACGGGAAGGTGCACGCTTCGGGATATTTCTGCGCAAAGGCGAGCAGCTCTGTGGTGGAATCGGGCTCCATGCCAATCTGGAGCACAATCACGCGGAGCTCGGCTATTGGCTCGGAGTGGCGTATTGGGGCCGTGGATACGCCACCGAAGCAGCGCGTGAGGTGCTGAGGTTCGGGTTTGAGGATTTGCAGCTTCACCGCATCCACGCGGGTCATTTTGCGAACAATTCCGCTTCGGGGCGCATCCTGCAGAAACTCGGGATGACATACGAAGGTACAAGCCGGGAGCATATCTGTAAGTGGGGGGAGTTTTTGGATGTAGCGATTTATGGCCTACTCGCGCGCGAGTATCGGGAACGAACTGGCAGCAAACACTAATCCGATGCAGCATTTCATGTGCAGATATGCCAACCCGAAACGGGACGGAATACCTCTCATCTTGCACGGGCGCGAAGTGTCGCGCGAGATGGGAGCTGGAGTAGCTCCGGCTCCGGAGGTGAGTATGTTCCTAACGCTTGCGATTATTCTCGCGGTGATTTGGGTGATCCTTTGGTTGGCAGTTCACATCACGAGCGGTCTGATTCACATTCTGATTGCTCTGGCGGTGATCTCATTCATCGTGCATCTATTCCGCGGCCGTCCGGCAACGACATAAGCAGCTGGACCGTCGAGGTTACGAGCGGTGGGACCGACTTCCTGCCGCTTGTTACTTTTGTGTAAGTAAATTTTTCTAAAAACTCTTGCGATGCGAAGCAACATGTTTTATTTTCCAATTCGCGATGCAAGAACCAGATCAGAACGCCGACGACATCGGAGCTTCTGAGCGCGCTCGCCAGCGCGCCAAGAAATCCTCCAAGCACGGCGGCAAAAAAGCCAAAGACCAGTAGCGTTCTCGCGACCGGCCGAGTTCCTGCTCCCCGCTAACGCCAGCTCCTGCCCGAAACTGGTGCAGGGCATCTATCCCAGCGAAGCGTGGCATCCATTCTTCCAGCATCAATTTTTGTGCAACTCTGGCCGTGGTTTCTAAATGTCACAATCCGCATTGCTCTGCCCGGTTCCGCTATTTCGGCGACGGCAGATTGTTTGAATTCACAGCAGATTCGATCCGCGAGAGCTCGCAGCTGTTTTGGCTCTGCGAGCACTGCAATCAGACACACAGTCTAGAGCGCGATTCAGAAGGCACAGTCCGACTAGTCACCAAGGCTCGGCAGCGCGCAGGCAAGACTCGTTCCGGTGACCGCCTCCAGCGCGCTAGCTGATCAGCAACGGGACCTTGCAGAGTCAGCGCGCGCTTGGAACACGCTGCAGCACTCGCTTGAGCGCCTCAATCAAGGTCTTGTTCTGCTCCGGCGTTCCGACTGTGATTCTCAGGGCATTAGGAATACCCCAAGGGACAAGGCTGCGAATGATGCAGCCCTCGTTCTGGACGCGATACCCGAGATCTCCGGGATTCTCCGGCGATTCCAGGTACACAAAATTTGCCGTTGTGGGAACAACGCGGAAGCCTAGCTCCCGCAGTCGGGGAGTGAGATACGCGACGCCTTCTGCGTTGCGCTCAACCGACATACGGATGTGCGAATCGTCGCGAAGCGCAGCCAGAGCGGCTGCCTCTCCGACTCCCGATACCGAGAAAGCGGTCCGCACTTGGGCGAAGTAACGAAGCATCTGAGGATCGCCGACGCCGTAACCGACCCGAAGTCCGGCCAGCCCATGCGCTTTGGAAAAGGTCCGGAGCACGACTAAGTTTTCACGTCCTTGTTTCACGTGCTCGATGGAACGTGAATAGAGCTTGCCCGTTTTTCGTGCGTGAAACTCGGCATAGTCCGAATACGCTTCATCGAGCGCGATCATCACATGCTGAGGTACGCGTTCGATAAAGCGATCGAGGGCATCGGCGAAAAACATTGTGCCTGTAGGATTGTTCGGATTCGCGACGTAAACCACTCGTGTTTCCAGCGTGATCGCGCCCAGCATTGCATCAAGATCGAAGCAGTCCTCCCGCATTGGGACTTCGAGCAGAGTGCCTCCGGCCGACCGGGTCACGATCTTGTACACGACGAAAGAACGCTCGCTGGTTACGGCGTTGAGTCCCGGCACGAGGAAAGTTCGAGCGATGATGTCGATCAGAGCCGTCGAGCCATCGGTGACTAGAATCTGCTCTGGGTCAACCGAATGAAAGTCCGCCAGAGTCCGTCGCAGATCATTGGCGTCGTTGTCAGGATAAAAGTTGGTGGAGTTTGCCGCTTGGCGAATGGCAGCGATGGCGAGAGGTGATGGGCCGAAAGGGTTCTCATTCGAAGCCATCTTGATACATCGAATGCCGCTTTCGCGCTCGGCTTGGCGCACAGGTTTTCCCGGCACATACGCCGAGAGTCCACGAATGTGCTCGGGTAGAAAGTCTGAAATTTTGTTCATCAATGCACGCAGAAGCAGGTGAGGAACTGGAGGAGTCTATCAGGGAAATATCGATGCGCGCCCCCGAGATGTGGGTACGAAGGATAGGCGGGATAACAGCTTTAGTGAACTACGAACCTGGCCGAGGTCGGCCGAAGCCACGTTGCTTTCGTCCCTTGCGATCACTGGATTTTCGGCGAGCAAAAGCTTCCTGTTCTTCATCGCGATTTCGTTTTATCTCATCGCGATTTCCTTCACGAGGGTGAGACGAGGACCTATCCCACCCTCTATTGCCGCCGCGATCTTCTGGGGAGCGGCGTCCACGCGGCCGGAAATCTTTATTGAAAAACCGGAGTGGCCTTTCTGGTGGCCGATTTGATTCTCTTGGCCCGCGATCGCGGACCCTGCCGGCTGGACGCTTCGGCGTCCACTCCTTTCTAGGTGTAAACCGCTTGTCACGATTACTAGGTTCCGCAGCCGCGGGTCTTTCCGATCTCTCGCGCCTGTCAAAGCGGCGCTCCTGACGCTCTCTTTTGTCGCCCTGCGGCTCACGTCCCGTTCTGAAATTTGATCTTGGCGGGGCTTCGGTTGCGCGCTTCAATCGGAGGACTTCCTGTTGCGAGAGCGGCCGGGATTCTCCTGGCGGTAAATCCAGCTCCAATGGCCCGTAACGCACGCGCCTGATTTTCTCGACGTGATGCCCGATCTCCTCGAACATCTTGCGAATCTGGCGGTTGCGACCTTCGTGCAGTGTGACCTCCAGCCAGGGATTCTCAGCCTCTTTGATCAGGCGGATCTGCGCCGGAGCAGTGAGCACGCGGCGCTTCGGGTCGCGCTCTTCCGCGACGCTGACTCCAGCGCGAAGGCGGCGAAGATGCTCTTCGTTCGGCTGTCCGGCAACCTTCACCAGGTAAGTTTTGGGGATGTGAGACGCGGCTTTCATCAGCTTGTGGGCCAGATCACCGTCATTGGTCAGGAGCAACAGACCCTCGCTGTTAAAGTCGAGGCGACCGATGGGATAGAGGCGGGCCTTCGTCCGGACGAGTTCCATTACCGTCGGACGGCCTTCAGGATCGGAAACCGTAGTGACGTATCCCCGTGGCTTGTTCAGCGCCAGGTATTCGTGACGTTCGGGCCCTTTGAGCAGCTTGTTATTGACACGAATTGAATCGGCTTCGGGATCAGCCTTGCTTCCAAGCTCGGTGACAGTCGTGCCGTTAACGGTCACCAATCCTGACTGGATCAGCTCTTCAGCTTTGCGCCGCGAGGCGATGCCAGCGGCGGCGATGATCTTTTGCAATCGCTCAAGAGCCATAGGGGAGTTCGCTTTCCTGATCTACTCATTGCTCGCGCGCGGCGTCTCAATGGTGTTCTCTTCGTAATGTCCTTGCGCGTCCGCCTGCTCGGTGGATTGCTCCTGCGCATCTGGAACGCCGGTTGCATCGGCGACTCCGCCCTCGCTAGATTCGAAGAGATCGTTGTGCGCTGCTGTCAGCTTCTCAAATTCTTCGATGCTCGGCAGCT
>CAYZHX010000003.1:9318-13774 GCA_964476905.1 uncultured Terriglobales bacterium | reverse complement strand
TATCGGGCGCTCGCGCAGACGATCGAGGATGGATTGAAAAGTTCGGACGAGATCAACTACGTCTGCCGCCATCTCCGGCTCGGCGCCTTCGTCTTCTTTGAACTCCTTCAGTGCTGGATTTGTCCAAACTGCTTCTTCGATCTGCTGTTTTTGCAGAAGCATCTGCGCAGCACTCTTGAACTTTTCGTGCTCCAGCAGGCGCTCGACTAATTCGTTGCGGGGATCATCCTGTGCCTCGGCCGGCGCGTCAGGATCGCGCGGCAGCAACATCTTCGACTTGATGTGAATCAGCAGCGACGCCATGTAGATGAACTCCGCTGCGACATCCACATCGAGCTGCTTCATTCGCTCTACATATCCCAGATACTGTGCCGTGAGTTTCGCGATGGGAATGTCGTAGATGTCGATGTCCTGCTTGCGGATCAGATCGAGCAGGAGATCGAGCGGGCCTTCGTAGACCTGTCCTACAGTGACAGCGAAAGGGAACTCGCTTGGCTCGCGCTTGATTGGTTGCGTCTGCGTCATTTCACTTCGTCGCTGCCTGACCGGTGGGCGCCTCGTACTCTTTCGACATCTTCATCGCCGCCCGAACTTCCTCCATCGTAGCCTCAGCGGTGCGGCTTGCGCGACGTGCACCAGCTTCGAGCAGATCCCACGCTTCACGTGGATTCTGCTCATAGGGCCTTCTGCGCTCCTGCATCGGGTTCAGTACACTGACCAGCGCGTCGGCTGCCCAACTCTTGCACTCAATGCAGCCGATTCCGGCGCTCCGGCACCCCGCATATACCTTCTGCAGTGTATCGCTAGAACTGAAAATCTTATGCACATCTCCAACAGGACAAACGTCCGGATTCCCCGGATCGGTGCGCCGAACACGAGCTGGATCAGTGACCATTGTCTTCAGCTTCTGCCGGACAACGGGCTCGGGATCGCTCATCAGAATGGAATTGCCGTACGACTTAGACATCTTGCGGCCGTCGGTGCCGGGCAATTTGGGTGATGGCGTGAGTAGAGCCTGAGGTTCAGGGAACACAAACGCGCGCTGAAGATCTTTGTCACTCGGGTTGATCACTCGCGGATAAAAACCATTAAACCGACGCGCGATCTCGCGCGTGATTTCGATGTGGGGAACCTGATCTTCCCCAACCGGCACAAAATCAGCCTGGTACATCATGATGTCCGCTGACTGCAGCAGCGGGTACCCGAGAAATCCGTATGTATTCAGATCTTTGTCGCGAACATTCTGCTGCTGTTCTTTATACGTCGGCACACGCTCGAGCCAGCCGAGCGGCGTGATCATTGAGAGCAGCAGATGCAGCTCCGCGTGCTGCGGCACGTGCGACTGGATAAACATCGTGCACTTCTGCGGATCGAGTCCGGCGGCCAGATAATCCAGCATCACCTCGACCGAGCTTTGCTTCACCGCCGAGGTATCAGCATAATCGCTGGTGAGTGCGTGCCAGTCGGCGATGAAGAAGTAGGAGTCGTACTGGTTCTGGAGCTTTACCCAGTTGGCGAGGGCACCGACATAGTTGCCCAGATGCAGCTTTCCCGTCGGACGCATGCCGCTCAGGATTCGCTGCCTTCGTCCTGAGACGATCGGGTTCGCAGATGTTTGAGATTTAGAAGGGGCCTGATCCATCAAAGTAGTCGTAATCGGGCGTCGAAGATGTTCATCACTGATCCCAGTATCGTGCCTATGAAATTACCGCCGAATAGCACGAGAATCCAAAGTAGAGCGATACCTGCAATATCAAATCCGCGTCTGAATCCTTCGGGCAGTACGTGCCGGATCACATGACTGCCATCAAGCGGCGGAAGTGGAATCAAATTGAAGATCCCTAGCAAGATATTAAGTTCAAGTGCTAGATGAAAGAATAACGCGATCGGCATGAGAGAAGAGGACGTATCAACAATGCCATTGCTCGCCAGCGCCTGAACAATAACTAATCCCACAGTCGAGCCTTTGGCAATGATGATCAACACCAGGAAGCATAGAATCGCCACCACGAAGTTGCTGATCGGCCCGACCACAGCAGTGAGCACGTCATCGAGAACCGGATTCTTAAAGTTCCTCGTGTCTACGGGCGTCGGTTTCGCCCAGCCCAACAGTGGGATACCTGTGATTGCCGCAATCGCCGGAAGAAGGATGGTTCCGACGATGTCGATATGCCGAATCGGATTGAGCGTAATGCGTCCCAGCATCCGCGCCGTAGGATCGCCCAACAGATTCGCCATCCACGCGTGCGATGATTCATGCACACTGATGGCGAACAGAAACACCACGATTTCGAAGATGATGATTACAACTTTGAAAGACATGCGCGGAAATTCGATGGTATCAGGAAAGCGGACCTACTTCGGCGCGATCGTCTTCACCTTCACCGGTTTGGCCGGAATGCCAGCTACGACATTGAACGGAGGCACGTCTTTCGTCGCCACTCCCATAGCACCAACAAGGCCGTGCTCGGCGACTTTCACCCCGCTCATCACCGTTGCGTGATAGGTGATGCGAGCTTTCGGTCCGATCTCCGTCTTCTGGTTGGTAATGATCATCGAGTCGTTGAGATCGTGCTCGTGGGAATAGACGTTGGCATAGTCTGAGACAGAGCTGCCTTCATGAATGATGAGCTCGCCGCGATCGTCGAGCAGCACGTACTTGTGAATCACGCAGTTGTCTTCGATCGTCAGGTTGTAGCCGAATGAGATCTCGATGCCGTGAAACAGCTTGACGTTCTTCCCGATGTGCTTGAGCACATGACGCGCGATCATGTGGCGCATACGGTATCCGAGCCAGTGGTTCAGGCCGAGAGGTGAGCGGTCGAACATCATCCAGAACCAGATCAGCGGCTTGCGCGGCTCGTATTTCTTCGCGTCGATGTCCCCGTAGTATTCGGGCTCTAGTGTGATGTTGCGCGGGTCGAAAGAATGCGTCAGCGCTCGACCTGCAAGCTGCGATGTCACCGAAGCATTGTCGTAGGGCTCGTTTTCATCTGCCGGAACGTAAGGCCGCCCGAGGTACATCTGATGCAGAGCATCGCGCACAACTACGCTGCGATGCTCGGGATCAGGATTGGTGAATTCCTTATCAAGATGATAGATGAAAGCGAGAAAACTCTTCTCGGCGTCGGGATGAAGCGTTCGGTATTCGTAGCGGGGCATGCTATTTCAAGAGGGAACGGAAAATTCTACAGGAGCGGGATCGGTTTCTTTCTGTCATTCCGAGCGGTTGGTCACGCGTGGTGTTCGCTTGAGGCAGGAGAGAGGAATCCCTATGACCGGTGAATGCTGAAGCTCATCGGCACAGTAGGGATTCCTAACGCCAAAACCAGGTGTTCGGAATGAGAGGCCCTTAGTGCCGTCCCGAAGTGAACTCCACCAGCTTCTCGAGTTTCTCCCGCGCAGCACCAGAATCCAAAGACTCCGCGGCAATGGGAATTGCTGATGCGATCGAGTCTGCACGTCCTGCGACTACCAAAGCAGCCGCCGCATTCAGCAACACAACATCGCGGCGTGGCGATTTCTCCCCAGCGACGATCTTCCTGATGATCTCTGCATTCGCCTTCGTGTCCCCGCCCTGGATTTCCGAAATGGGAGCGCTGCGCAGAGCGAACTCCTCAGGCGAGATGTCGTAGGCGCGAATCTCGCCGTTGCGAACTTCGGCGATGTGAGTGGGGCCCGTGATCGTGATCTCGTCCAGCCCATCTTTTCCGTGCACGACAAGAGCGCGCTTCAGACCAAGCATCTGCAGAGCGCGTGCGAGCTTTTCAACCAAAGCAGATGAATAAACCCCAACTACTTGCGCGGAAGCATTCGCCGGGTTGCAAAGTGGCCCAAGAAGATTGAAAACGGTTCGCAACCGAAGCTCGCGCCGTGCCGGTTGAACATACTTCATGGCCGAATGCATTGAGGGTGCAAAGAGAAACGCGATGCCTACAGCCTCTAGGCATTCAGCGACGCGCGCTGGAGGCAGAGTGATATTGATCCCAAGTGCCTCAACCACGTCCGCAGAGCCACAGCGCGAACTCACGCTGCGATTGCCGTGTTTGGCTACACGCACGCCAGCGCCGGCAACCGTGAGCGCCGTCGCTGTCGAGATATTGAATGTTCCGCTGGCATCCCCACCGGTGCCGCAGGTGTCGACGAGTGCGTCGCGCTCGGTGCCGCTGACATCGAGCGCTGAATCCCGAAGCGCGAGAGGGGCGGAGGCTTTGCGAATGGCCTCGGCAAAGCCCACGATTTCTTCCACCGTCTCGCCTTTCATATGCAGCGCCACCAGCAGCGCGGCGATCTGCGCATCGGTAGCGCCGCCGGAGAGAATCTCCGACATCACTTCGCGCGCAGCTTCGCGCGAAAGCGATTCGCGATGGTTCGCGACCTGATGCAGGGCTTCGAGGATCATCGAGGTCTTTTCAAGCTAAATCACCGCAAGATTCACTTCAACTGCAGGGGACTG
>CAYZHX010000003.1:8020-9218 GCA_964476905.1 uncultured Terriglobales bacterium | reverse complement strand
ACCGCCTACCGGCGCCGGTTCTGTTTTATCCTTCTAGTCCGGAGAACTCGATGCACAAATTCGTCTTATTGTTACTAACCGCAACACTTCTGACCGCGCAAGACGTTCCCAATCCACCCAAAGATTTCGACGGCAAGAGCTGGTGGGATCACGTCAAGGTTCTCGCAGACGACAACATGCAAGGACGTGAGACCGGCAGTCCCGGCCTGCAGAAAGCCGAAGCATACGTTGTCGATCAACTCAAGCAGGCTGGTGTTGAACCCGCGGGCGAGAAGGGATACTACCAACCGGTAAAGCTCACCTCTCGCGCGATAGACGAGAAGAACTCGAGCATGGCGCTGGTGAAGGATGGCAAAGCCGAGCCGCTCACACTTGGCGATGACGCCTTTTTCTCTACACGCGTGGATCTCGCTCCCCAAGTGGAAGCGGCGCTCGTATTCGTCGGCTACGGACTGAGGGTTCCAGAACAGAATTACGACGATCTCGCTGGTCTTGATCTCAAAGGCAAGATCGCCGTCCTCTTTTCAGGGATCCCGTCGAATATCCCTGGGCCGCTTGGTTCGCACTACCAAACCGCTGCGGAGCGTTGGAAGGCTCTGAAGGAAGCTGGCGCTATCGGCGCGCTGTCGATTCCCAATCCGGCATCAATGGACATTCCGTGGTCCCGGATGAGTCTTTCCCGCACACATCCCAGCATGGAACTCGTCGGAGAGGAGTTCAACGACACAGCGGGCGAGAGGATCGCAGGCACCATTAATCCCGAACACGCCGACAAATTCTTCGCCAACTCAGGTCACAAGTTCCAGGAGATTCTTGATGTCGCCAAAGACCGCAAGCAGTTGCCCCGCTTTCCGTTGAACATCTCCCTGCGAGCACGCGCGAAGACGATCACGCATGATGTGCAATCGGCGAATGTGATCGGAAAGCTCAGCGGCAGCGACCCCAATTTGAAAAACGAGTACGTAGTACTGTCCGCCCACATTGACCACCTCGGCGTTGGCGAACCGATCAATGGCGATAAGCTCTACAACGGTGCCATGGACAATGCCTCAGGTGACGCCGTACTGCTCGATGTTGCATCCGCTCTAAAGAGCTCTCAGGAGAAGCCCAAACGATCGCTTCTCTTTGTCTTTGTGACCGGCGAAGAGAAGGGTCTTCTTGGCTCGAAATACTTCACCGCGCGTCCAACAGTTCCGAA
>CAYZHX010000003.1:0-7920 GCA_964476905.1 uncultured Terriglobales bacterium | reverse complement strand
TCGTTTTCTCGATCTCACGCATGCTTCTCTTGATGCTGCAAGCGATTTCCATTCGCCCGACTTCATGAATTTCTCTGAAGGCAATCAACCGCTGGTAGATACTGCCTTCTTAGCTCAGGGCATTCTCCGCGCGCCGGATGTGCTTTGGGAATCCCTGGACTCCCGCGTAAAGCATCAACTCATCGACGCTTTCAAATCCTCGCGATCCATTACCACTCCTGCCAGCAACAACTGGGTGATGTTTGCAGCTATGGTTGAAGCGGCATTGTATGTGTTCGGTGAGAAGACGCTCGAAGACCGGTTAGAACACTGCGTGGAACGTATGCTCGGCTGGTACAAGGGGGATGGAGTCTACGGGGACGGCGAGTTCTTCCATTTCGATTACTACAACAGCTTCGTCATTCACCCCATGCTGGTGGATGTGCTTGCCATCTTGCAGAAGAAAGACCAGCAATATGCGTCGAAGTATCAGACCGAACTGCAGCGCGCTCGCCGGTACGCGGAAATTCAGGAGCGGTTGATCGCGCCAGACGGAACTTATCCCGCGATCGGTCGTTCGATTACCTATCGCTTCGGCGCGTTCCACGCCCTTGCGCAGACAGCATGGATGCGTGAACTGCCTGAACGCGTCACTCCCTCGCAGGTGCGCTGCGCCCTAACGGCGGTCATTCGCAAACAGATCGAAGCACCGGGCATATTCGACGAAGGCGGCTGGCTGCGAATAGGATTCTGTGGACATCAGCCGACGTTAGCTGAGCCCTACATCTCAACCGGCAGCTTGTATCTCTGCTCGACAGCGCTTCTACCGCTCGGACTAGCTCCATCAGACCCGTTTTGGAACAGCCCAGACTCCCCGTGGACCTCCCAACAGATATGGTCAGGCAAAACACTTCCGCCTGATCACGCGCTTTCAGAACAGCATCGTTGAATGACGATGTTGAAGTTAGTGCCGCCGAGGGTCCGTCGGGGGAGTCGCTGTTAGCGGATTCGGCAAAGGCTTGCCGCTCGGCCCGATACGTGGAGGAGTTTTGCCGATGACACCATCGCTGGTTCCGCGCAGATCTTTCAGGATGGTCTGGCGATCGCGGGAGTAATCGGCAGCAAGCCGAGTCAAGGCGAGAGTCACGATGTCGTGATGATGGAGCTCCTCCATACCTGTTTGCCGTCGCGCATCGAGCCACAGCCGATGAACGAGCATGACGTCTTCTGTTTTCAGGTCAGGATTGTGCGGGCCGATCCGGTAGCTGCGCACCTCTGGTCCCGGAAGGACAACCTGAAAGACAAACTGATGTTTCGGAGGCGGTGCGGCTTCCCAGGATTGTCCCATGCGGAAGGCCTGCTCCTCGGCTGTCATCTTTGTTGACAGACCTGCTACCACGCGCGCTGCGCCGAGCGAGTTTGCAGTCTGGACGATGGCAGAGAACACGTCACGTGCCGGCACGACCATGAGAGAAATGTGCTTGCCGTAGCTCTCTGCGATGCTGACACACTTCGTGAAAAGAGTCTGCTCGTGGTCACTGAATATCTGCTCGCTGGAGAGATCGACCTCGCCGCTCCCGGGTCCAGTGAGACGCGCCGCGAGTACGACTACATCGTGTTCAGTCGTATCAGTGCTCTGCAAGACCCACCGTAGCTGCAGCAGCGTGTTGTAGTCACGAACCGTGACAACCGTGCAATCCGGACGCACGCCGACTGCTTCGCGTTCAATGCGCTCTTCGTGGAGCAGTTGGAAGTGCTCCTTCATCTCTTTCTCAGCGTGCTTGAACTTCTTTGCGTTTATGTTTTCGGAGATGGTGAAGATGACGAAAAACGCAGCCGCGAACATCACGCCGGTGACCGTAGCGACCTTTTTCGTGGCCAGGTTTACCAGCGCTGTGGTGAGCAGCACCATGAATACGGAGAGCAATCCGAGAGGAATTTCTTTCCCGAACATCCGGAAATTGGGAGGAACCTTCCAGCCGCGCTGGCCTTTGTACTTGAAGCGCAGCACCAGCATGGCGAAGCTGTTGAAGGTGAAGCTCCAGATCACGCCAAACGCGTACGCTTCACCCAAGACGTTCACATCGCCTCGGCTGAGAAGTATCGTGATGACCTGAAGTCCGACGATCAAGTTCACAATGCGATAGCTGGTCCCATACTTGCGCTGCGGTTTGCGGAACCAATCGGTCAGAACTCCGTCTTCTGATACTCGGTTGAGGACGCCATTCGAGCCGATAATTGAAGTGTTGATCGCTCCCGACAGAATCAGGAATCCAACCACGACCACGAAGGTGCGGAACAATAGCCGCACGACCAGCGGGCCGTTAAACCACATCACCAGCTCGGCTAGCAGGTTGTTCTCGTAGCTCGCAACCGGAACATGCTGCGGGATGATCATCACCGCCAGCAGTGTGCCCACGCCGGTGAAGAGGAAGCTATAGATGGCGACGATAATCGCGGCGCGCTTCAGGTTCTTGAGTTTGGGATGCGCGATTTCGCGATTGACCTGCGCGAGTGTCTCTTCGCCGCTCATGGCGAGCACAGAGTGTCCGAATGCCATGAGGATGCCGAAAAGACCGAAGGTACTGGCGACACTGGTGTGCTGAAGGAATCCAAGTGACGTTTCGTTGAAGTGCAGGTTGGAGGGCGTAGGCCAGGGCGGGAGCTCTCCACCGTTCCTCATTAAAGTGATCACTGCCCACCCGAGCAGGAGCACGACCATCACTGAGGTGATCTGCATCACGCGCAGAGCCTTGTCGCTCGATTCCTCGATCCCCTTGATGTTCTCCCACCAGTAATAAAGTGTGACGGCAAGGCAGATGACCACCGACGCCGCATTCACGTTCATCTGAGGGGTGCCATGAAACATCGCGTGAATACCGGGACCTATCCAGCCATGAGCGTCAGCTTTGCTGAACAGCTCGTTGACGAGACCGGCGATGTACTGTCCTGCCGATACTCCCGAAATGGGACCAGTGAGGATGTAGTCGAACATCAAAGCGGATACGCTCAGCTTCGCCAGCGTTCCGCCAAGGGCTTCTTTGACAACTCGGTAGACGCCGCCCCGTACGAACATCGAGCAGCTCTCGACGTAGACAGCCCGCACGGCGAAGGAGAAGAGCATCACTCCCAAAATGAACCAGGGAGCAGAGCGTCCAAAAGCGTCTTCGGCGATGCCACCTACGTAGTAAGCGGACGATCCGAGATCGTTTAGGACGATGGCGGCCGCGCGCCAGTACGAAATAAACGTAAGTGCCACCGAAGAGGCGACTACGATTCGTACACGGTTGGAAGGCGTAAGTATCTGGGAACCAGAGGACATTCGTTAGCAGAACCTGCTGCCGCAGAGACAATCAGGCGCTGGAGAGGCTTCGCGAGTTAACTGTACGCTTGCGATTTTGTACGGTCAATCTCAGCAGCATCGTCGGTCTCTACCAGCAGCTCGAGATCTTCGACAAAGCTGATCAGCACGACCACCAGCGAGCCTACAATCCCGGCAAGGAAGAGGACCACGAAGATCCTGGCTCCGACCTGGAGCAGCGCATTCATGCGATATACATTCTAGCGGATGCGCAGGGCGGCAGCCGCAATTCTGCAGCATAAAACACGTATATCCCCCATCAATTAAATTTATTTGGGTGCGGCGAAGCGCTCAGATACTCTACTCTCCATTCTGCTTTGCTGTTCCGTGAAGAATTCATCCTGAGGAGACGCATGTCCAGCGAACTTCGAAATTTTCTCGCCATTCCATACGACGAATTGGAAGACCTGAACCTTCAAGCCAAAGAACAGCGCAAGCAGCGTGTCCCATTGCAGCAGGTTCAAGAAGAGCGTCTTCGTTATCTGACTGACGAGAAGCGCATTAAGGCAGTCACAGTGCTGTTCAGCGACCTCGAAGGTCGTTTGCACATGCTCGACTACGACAAGAAGTTTCTTTTGCGCGCCTACGACAACTTGACCTTCGACGGATCGTCGATCCGTGGCTTTACGGCTCAGCGTGAGAGCGATCTTCGTCTCGGGATCGACTGGTCTGCCTTCTACTGGGCACCAGCCGATATATTTGGTCCCGGAAAAGTTTTGGTCTTCGGCGATGTGATCGATAAAGGCGGAACTCCTTATACAGCAGATATTCGCGGCATGTTCAAAGAGTGGGCGCAAGCTCTTTATAAAAATGAAGGATTTACGCTGAATGCCGCCAATGAAATTGAAGGCTTTCTCTTTGAGGGACCGGACGCCGAGCGTCGGTATCACGAGACTGCCAAGTTCAACTACGTAAATACCGGCGGCTACTATCATTCGCTACCGGGCGACCCGCTGCGCACGTTTATCGATACAACGGCCGAAGTGCAGCGCGCGATGGGTTTCCAGAACGAGAAAGATCACCCCGAGGTTGCACCTTCCCAATTTGAAATTAATTACAGCTACGGCGAGGCAGTTGCCGCGGCGGATCAGATTCAGCTCTACAAGCTGATCTGCCGACAGGTCGCGACCAAAATGGGATACACGGCATCTTTCCTGCCCAAGCCAGTTGTCGGCGTGAACGGCAGCGGCATGCATACCAACGTCTCCGTGAGTAAAAACGGAAAGAACACGTTCTGGGATCCGAAAGGCGAAGAGAAGCTGTCGAAGAACGGCTGGAACTTCATCGATCGCATCCTCACCCACGGCAATGATATCTGCCTGCTGCTGAATGCCAGCGTGAATGCTTATCGCCGTCTCGACCCACACTTCGAAGCGCCGAACCAGATCAAGGCGTCGCCCGTTGATCGTGGTTCGATGATCCGTATTCCGATCGGGAACGAAAAGACCTCACGCGTGGAAGTACGCTCGGTTGGTCCCGACGCGAATCCCTACATGGTCATGTACTCAGTGTTTCGCACCGGGCTCGAAGGCGACATATCGAAGATTAAAAACCTTCGCCAGGCTGAGCGGTACCTGCCGGACAACATTTACACGGCAATGGATAACTTCATGGCCTCGGAATGGACAACAAAGCTGCTCGGCGCTGACGTAAAAGGCCGCTATGCCGACTTGAAGAAAGCGTCGGCTGATCGCTGCCCGCGTCTACTGGGAACGTTTGTAAAGACGCCGGAGGTGCAGTACCACCACGACGTGTACAACCAGTTCCTCTGGAACTTGTTCTAGAGGACGCTCAGAACCAGAGTTCAATTGAGACCCACTCATTCGGCATGGTGAGTGGGTTTTCTTTCCGGCAGACTATCCTCAGCAGAACATATACTCCTTATCAGCCTGCCACGCGCTAAAGGACATCTCGCTAGTACGGCTGATCGCGCGTTTTCCCGTAAACTTGCGTGGATGCGACCATCTCCCAGCACTGGATGGCTGCTGGCACTTCTTTCTGCGATTCTGCAGATACTCTGCTTTCCTTCTCCAAGTCTCTATTTCCTTAGCTGGATTGCGCTTGCTCCTTTGCTGGTCGCCATCATTGACCGGCGATACGCTCCGACTCTGCTTCGCTCTGTGCTACTCGCCTATTTCAGCGGTGTCATCTGGTACGCAGGCACTTGCTATTGGATTTTCCACGTCATGCACGTCTACGGCCCCATGTCTGAGCCAGCGGCTGTCGGAGTGCTCATTTTGTTCTGTCTGTATCTCGCGTTGTATCACGCGCTTTTCGGACTTTTAGTTGGGCTGCTTACCCGAAGCCGCTTCTTCGCCAATGCTCGCGTATTGATTCTGGTCCCAGTCCTGTGGGTTGGAGTTGAGCTAGCTCGTGCTCATATCACGAGCTTTCCCTGGGACCTCCTTGGATACACACAAATCAGCAATCTTCCGCTCACGCGCATTGCCACTGTAACTGGCGTGTACGGATTGTCTTTTATTGTCGCTCTGGTCAACACAATTTTCGCGCTTGGATTTCTCTTGCCGCGCGAGCGAAGGATGAGCGTTGCTCTCGTCGCCGTGCTCGGAGCCATCGCGCTCGAGTCTGGCGTGGCCGTTCCGTATCCATCAGTTCATCCTGATCGTGCTGCCGTGCTCGTGCAGGTGAACCTGCCCATTCTCGAGGGTGATTGGCCGCCTGCGTATTACGACACTACAATCGCGCAATTAGTTCAGCTCAGCACGGAAGGCGCAAAGGCTGCACCACAGAGTTCAAGTCCAAGGATGATTATCTGGCCCGAGGCGCCCGCGCCATTCTTTACTTCGGATCCAAGATTTCAGCACTGGATGTCGGCCTTGGCTCAGGACTCTCAATCCAACCTCATCGTTGGAACGTTTGGAGTGACTCCTGGGAAAAAACCCCAAAATCCTGACGTGTTCAACTCCGCACAATTAATCGAACCAGATGGCAGCATGGCAGCGCGATACGACAAGATTCATCTTGTTCCGTTCGGCGAGTTTGTCCCGTTTCGGAACTTGTTGAGCTTTGCTGAATCTCTCCTGCACGGGATTGCGGACCTTTCTCGTGGAAATCAGCGTAATGTGCTACCCGTCGACGATCACAAAGTAGGCACATTCATCTGCTACGAGTCGATTTTTCCGGACGAAGTGCTGAAGTTCGCGCACAACGGCGCCGAGCTGTTCGTGAACATCTCTGACGACGGCTGGTATGGAGACTATGGTGCGCCAGGTCAGCACCTGAACATGGCAAGAATGAGGGCCATCGAGAATGGACGTTGGCTGCTGCGCGCGACGAACAATGGAATTACGGTCTCAATCAGCCCGCTGGGTGAACTCGTTGCGACGGCTCCGCGCAATGTGCGGACTGTTCTGCAAGCGCCGTATAGCTTTGAATCGGGAACCACCTTCTACACTCGGCATGGGGATTGGTTCGCGCATGCCTGTGCGATAATTTCAGTACTGGCTCTGATCATGGCCGCACTCAGCGGACGAGCCCGGCAAGGGCTTCGCCAGTGAATCTCTATGCAGACCGGGGAACCAAAAATGATGGTTGAAGAACTCGAACGCGAATACGCGGGCGTCCGCGCGAAGGCCCACGATCTGCGGGAGTATCTTTGACGCGCCGCGCCTGCGCGAGCAGCTCGCCGAAGTAGAAAAGAAAGCCTCCGATCCAAACTTCTGGTCGAATCAGGAACTCTCGCAAAAAGCCATGCGCGAGCGCAAGCGCATCGAAGCCGCTTTAGCGAACGAAACAGATCTGACGCGTCGCACGCAGGACATCGAAGCTTATTTCGAGCTTGCACGAGAAGGCGAGAACGTTGACGGGGATCTGCGCCGCGAAATCGACAATCTCAGGGATGTCGTCGATAAGCTGGAAACACAAACCCTGCTCGCCGGCGAGAACGATGCGCGCAATGCCATTGTTACCATTCATCCTGGTGCCGGCGGCACAGAATCGCAAGACTGGGCCGAGATGCTCATGCGCATGTACTTGCGCTGGGCAGAGCGCCAAGGCTTTGAGGCGGTCCTGAACGATTATCAAGCCGGTGAAGAAGCAGGCATCAAGTCTGCAACATTTACCGTGAACGGTGATTACGCTTTTGGTTTGCTCACGAGCGAAATTGGAGTTCACCGCCTCGTGCGTATCTCGCCGTTTGATCAGGCCAAGCGCCGTCATACATCTTTCGCCAGTGTGTTTGTCTCGCCAGAGATCGATGAGTCGATCCAGATCGACATCAAAGAAACCGATCTTAAAATCGATACTTATCGTTCGGGCGGCGCGGGTGGTCAACACGTGAATACGACCGACTCCGCCGTGCGCCTCACGCACATTCCTACAGGAATAGTCGTGAGCTGCCAGAACGAGCGGTCGCAGCACAAGAACCGTGATCGTGCAATGAAGATTCTGCGTTCCAAGCTGTACGAATACGAGATGGAGAAGAAGCGAGCGGAAACGAAAAAGCTTGAAGACTCCAAGCTCGACATCGACTTCGGATCGCAAATTCGTTCTTACGTCCTCGCGCCGTATCAGCTCGTCAAGGACCATCGCTCGAAAGTGGAAGTCGGCGATCCTAGCCG
>CAYZHX010000002.1:53965-61075 GCA_964476905.1 uncultured Terriglobales bacterium | reverse complement strand
CTTTGTATGACGCTAAGTTGGACGACGCTCCCAATTACGGCGATACGGGAGGCACGATTGGCCACGAACTGACCCACGGCTTCGATGACGAAGGGCGCAAGTATGACGCAAAAGGCAATCTCCGCGATTGGTGGACGAAGGCAGACGCCGATAAGTTTATGCAGCGGACCCAATGCGTCGAAGACCAATATGCGAAATACGTTGTCGTGGATGATGTCCACATCAACAGCAAGCTCACGCTGGGTGAAGATGTCGCCGATCTCGGCGGCGAGATTCTGGCATACATGGCCTGGAAAGGCGCAACCGCAGGCAAGAACCTGCAACCGATCGACGATCTCACGCCGGATCAGCGCTTCTTCGTGGGTTTCGCGCAGTGGGCCTGCGAGAGTGACCGTCCCGAAGACGCCCGATTGCGCGCGCTCACCGATCCGCACTCTCCGGCGGAGTACCGCATCAATGGCGTAGTCGTGAACATGCCGGAGTTCACGCAGGCGTTCTCGTGCAAAGCAGGTCAGCCGATGACGAAACCCGCAGAGCAGGTGTGCAAGGTGTGGTGAGTTCGTCTCGGTGCGAAAGACGAGCTCCAATTGCTATGACAGCCCTATGCCGGGCTGCTAAGATGTTTTGCGAAGCTTCTGCTGAGCGGGAGTAGTTCAGCGGTAGAACGTCGGCTTCCCAAGCCGGATGTCGCGGGTTCGATCCCCGTCTCCCGCTCCAATTTCTGTTCCTCTGTTCCCCTGAATTGGCGCGTTAGCGACGCCGCAAACGTGTCAAGTGCAACGTTTGAGTGGCTGAACGAATCCATTCGATAAAGCCCCAGATCAACTCAGTGCCACGTCGACTACCAGACTGCCGTCTTAAGCAGCTCAACTTGCGCGGGTCCACTCCTTGCGAGAACCCAGCTCATTACAGAGTCGCTGTCGAACTCTCCAACGGAAGACGACTCCGCATGGACTTATGCTCGGAACACATACGGAATGCGCTCCGCATCGCGGAAATCGAAGCCGCGCGCAGGTATCCCGGCGAAGATGTGAGGGGGACAAGCATGCGTCTTCACCATCTCGTCCTTGCTCAGCGGGCCAAAGCAGGCTGATTTCCAGAGATATAATCTCACTATCTTGAGTAGTACCCGCATATTCGCCAGACTGGCCGTGTGTTGCGCCATTTTGGGAGTTCCCAGCCTTGCGGCGGCCCAACAGTCGCCGCCAACTGCGCTCACCGAAGCCTCTCAACCAAGCAATAAGGTTGTGCTCGTACTTCCCTTTCACAACGACTCAAAAGCTCCTGGACTGGAATGGATCGGGGAGGCGTTCGCGGAGGTGCTGGGTCAACGAATGCAATCGCAAAGCACGTTTGTAATCAGCCGCGAAGACCGGCTGAATGCATTCGATCGAGTAGGCGTGCCAGCAAACGCACAGCTCTCGCGGGCTACCCTGCTACTGATCGCGCAGCAGATGGACGTTGACTATGTGGTTTTCGGCAACTACAACTACGACGGCAAAATGTTCACGGCAAAGGCGCAGCTCCTCGACATGCGCCGCCTCCATCTTGCTCCTGCAGTTACCGAATCGGGATCGCTGCTGCAGCTTACGGACGTTCAGGCAGGCACGAGTTGGGATCTGATGCATGAGATTCACCCTGACCTCGCAGCAACCAAGCAGGACTTCATCGCTGAAACCAAGAATATTCGCCTCGACGCCCTGGAAAGTTACGTGCGAGGCGTGATTGCGACCGACACGGCGGAGAAGGTCCGTCACTTCAAAGAAGCAGTACGGCTGAACCCAGATTATTCCGTCGCAATGCTCCAGCTCGGCAAAACCTACTTCGAGCAGCGCGACTACACCTCGGCCATATCGTGGTTCAGCAAAATTCCTGTTTCAGATAAACACGCTGCGGAAGCAAACTTCTTCCTTGGCCTTTCGGCGTATTATTCCGGCAACCTGGACCGCGCGGCGGAGGCTTTCAACTTCGTGGCCTCGCGTCTGCCGCTTACGGAGGTTTACAACAATCTTGGAGTCGTTGAAGCGCGTCGGCGAAGGCCGAACTCAGTGGAATATCTGGAACGCGCTGTGCAAGCGGATCCTGCCAATCCCGACTATCACTTTAACCTGGCTCTCTCGCTTGCCCGGGTAAAGGACACAGCTGGAGCTACCAAGCAGCTGAAGGAAACTCTCGCACTGCGACCATCCGATGTAGAAGCCAAGGCTTACCTCGACACCATCTCGGGATTATCTTCGGGCGGGCGTCCTCCGTTGGAACGGATCAAACGCAATTACGATGAAGCTTCGTTCCGCCAGCTCGCGTTCGCTATCGACAATGCCGAAGAAGCGCAGATGGCGCACTCCGATCCCAAGAAGCACGCAACCATGCACGTTGACGAGGGTAAGGAGCAATTACGACAGGGATTCTATGAGGAAGCACGAGACAACTTCCGCAAAGCTCTTGCGCTGGACGCGCAGAATACCGAAGCCCACGTGGGACTTGCCAATGCCCAGATCGCGCTGAACGATCTCACCGGTGCACGCAGCGAACTCGACTCAACCCTTCGAACTCAACCGACGCCAGATGCGTATGTAACCTTGGGACAGCTAAATCTGAAAGAGAATAAGCTAGACGCAGCGAATCAGGCTGTTGCCGAAGCACTCAAGATGGAACCCAACAACACCGCTGCTCTGCAGCTCAAACAAGAGCTTGAATCGAAGCTGAGCGCTGCGACCTCGCAAAACCAATGAAGCGTCGATTCCCAATTCGGCTCGCGCTGATGTTACTGGCGATCGTGGGCATTGCCGCGTCTGCTCGGGCTGACGTGCTGCGCGTGGTGGTGGACGACACTATTAATCCCATCTCCGACGAATACATCGAGAGAGCCATAGATCAAGCGGGCAAACAGCACGCACAGGCGGTGCTCATCGAGATTCGCACGCCCGGCGGACTGGTTGATTCCACGCGGAAAATTATCAGCAAGATCCTGGCTTCGGAAGTTCCTGTGATCGTGTACGTCTACCCGACGGGAAGCCGCTCCGCTTCGGCAGGCTTTTACATTCTTGAATCTGCAGACGTTGCCGCCATGGCGCCTGGAACAAACACCGGCGCGGCTCATCCAGTGCTGATGGGCACAACGATGGATCCCATCATGAAGGAAAAGGTCGAGAACGACTCGGCGGCCTTCATGCGTTCGTTCGTTGCTACGCGCGGACGGAATGTTGAGACCGCCGAGAGCGCAGTTCGGCAATCGAAGTCTTTCACCGACCAGGAAGCCCTACAGCAGCACTTGATCGACTACGTCGCAAAAGACACGACTGATCTGTTCAAGCAAATGGATGGCAAGACCGTCACCCGCTTTGACGGCCAGAAGGCCGCCCTGCATCTTGCCGGTGCCCGCATAGACGACTACGGACTCACGCTCAAGGAAGAGATACTCGGATTTCTGATGGATCCGAATATCGCGTTCCTGATACTCATCATTGGAGCGGCGGCGATCTATGCCGAATTCAATCACCCGGGAGCCGTGATTCCGGGCGTAGTTGGAATCATCTTCGTAGTTCTAGCGGTGTTCGCCCTGGGTCTGTTGCCGGTGCGATTTGCCGGTGTGGCGCTCATCTTGACAGCCTTCGTCCTATTCGCTCTTGAGGCGAAGTTTGGGACACATGGCGCGCTTGGGGTTGGCGGCATCGTGATGATGATCCTCGGCGCGCTGCTGCTGGTCGATGGACCGATTCCGCAGATGCGGATTAAGCTCCTGACTGCGATCGCGGTGAGCGTACCTTTTGGATTACTGACCATCTTCCTCGTCGATATCGCCGTTCGCGCGCGACGAAACAAAGTGGTTACGGGGAAGCGGGGCTTGATAGGAGAGATCGGCGTGGCTCGCACCCTGCTTCGGCCCGAAGGCAAGGTCTTTGTCCACGGCGAATTATGGAATGCCACCTCCTCGGTGCCGGTCGATCCGGGCAGTTCGGTTCGCGTCACAGCCGTCCACGACCTCACACTGACGGTCGTGCCAGCCACCGCGGGTGTACCTGTTGGTTCCACTTCCATCAACACACTCTCGTAACTTCAGCTCAGGCTTATGCTTGAGCTAAGTAGCTGAACTTCTGGGGTAAAATCCGCTCCAGTTACCCAGCGAACATCTCTCACGCGAGACGAGGACTTGAAATTGGACTACGTAATCTATGCCATCGTCATCATCGTTGGGCTCTACCTTATTAGTTCCATCAAGATTCTCGCTGAGTATGAGCGCGGCGTAATCTTTCGGCTCGGCAGGTTGCTGATGAGTGCCAAAGGTCCAGGAGTGATTCTCGTCTTTGGCCCCATCGATCGCATGGTACGCGTTTCGCTGCGTCAGGAGGCGCTCGAGGTTCCTCCGCAGGACATCATCACCCGCGACAACGTCACGCTGAAAGTCAATGCTGTCATCTTCCTGCGGGTGATCGATCCCAATAAGGCAGTCGTGGAGGTTTCCAACTACGTCTATCAGACTTCGCAATTTGCACAGACAACGTTGCGCTCTGTCCTTGGCGAAGTCGAACTGGACGAGTTACTCTCCCACCGCGAGAAATTGAACCTCCGCATACAGACGATTCTTGATCAGCACACCGCGCCGTGGGGCGTGAAAGTCGTGAACGTCGAAGTGAAGCAGGTCGATCTGCCAGAAAGCATGTTGCGCGCAATGGCGAAGCAGGCGGAGGCGGAACGCGAGAAGCGCTCTAAGATCATTCACGCCGAGGGCGAATTTTCAGCTGCTCAGCGACTCGCCGATGCCGCGCAGGTTTTGGCCACCCAGCCGATCACTCTGCAGCTCCGGTATCTACAGACATTGACGGAAATCGGCGTCGAGAAGAATACGACCATTGTCTTCCCGCTGCCTATTGAGTTCATGAGCAGCTTCAATAAGATTTTGGAATTGCACGCGCAAACGAACAAAAACGCGTAAACATTATGGCTACAACGATGATGTCGCAACAAGTAGAGCAGGAAAAGGACACTGAGATCGTACTAGGGACGGGCAAACTGCTCGCGATTTTCTTTGGTCTCGTGATTCTTTGTGGAACGTTCTTCGGACTTGGCTATTCGGTCGGCCACAGCGCGAGTCCGATGGCGATCCAAACCGGGCAATCGGGAAAAACCAGCGCCTCGAGCGCCGCAAAACCATTGGCCGGTGTGACTGTAAGCACTCCAGCAGCGCCTCAGCAAGCGCCGCCATTTCCGAATGATCCGAATAGCGCTGCGAACGCGCAGGTGGATCAAGCTCCGCCCACAAACCAGAGCACATCCAACACTGATTCGGCACCGGCGCCTTCACCAACTCTTACTCCTGTGGCAGCTACTCAAACGGCCGCAGCTAACACTTCGGCTGACGCTCCTGCTTCCGGAGCCATCACTGTGCAGGTCGCTGCAGTGACGAAGCAGGAAGACGCGCAGGCTCTCGTCTCAGCCTTGCAGAAGAAGAACTACCCCGTGTTCGTCTCCTCAAACGCTGGAAGCGACAATCTCTATCACATACAGGTCGGGCCGTTCGCCGAGCTGAAAGATGCTGAAGCCATGAAGAGCAGGCTGGCCGGGGACGGGTATAACGCAATCGTCAAGAAATAACGAAAAAATCAAGTTAAAGAAGGAACCGCAATGGCGACTACGCCAACTACTGTCACTGCACAAGGCGCAGCCACTAAACCGGCGCAGCCGGCAATCTCTACACCAGCGCTGATCGCGGCGATGGTTAAGTTCAACCCACGAGTGAGTGATCTCGTCATTTCGCCATTTCGCCCGCCACAGGTCGAACTGAGCGGCCAGCTTGTCGTGGTTCCCGGAGTGCCGGTTCTTACCGCGCAGGACACAGCGCGCATCGCTGCCGATCTAATTGGAACGAACAAGAGGGCAGCCGAAACTCTAAAGAACGATGGCGCATGCGACGCCTCCTACAGCATTCCCGATTTGGCCCGCTTCCGCATCAACGTCTTTCGCCAGCGCGGCACGTACGCGATTGTGATGCGTATCATCCCGATGGGTATTCCGTCGTTTGATGATCTGAAGCTTCCGCCGCAACTCAAAGAAATCTGCAATCTCAAGAACGGCATCGTGCTGGTCACGGGACCCACTGGTTCCGGCAAGTCATCGACCCTCGCTGCCGTCATTCGTCTGATTAATGAGACGAAGGCGTATCACATAGTGACGATCGAAGATCCGATCGAGTTCATGCACCCGCACGGCAAATCGACGATTCACCAGCGCGAGCTGCATAGCGACACGCCGACTTTCGCTCTGGCTCTCCGCGCCGCACTCCGTCAGGCTCCGAAAGTGATTCTAGTCGGCGAAATGCGCGATCGCGAGACCATTGAAATCGCGATGACCGCTTCAGAAACCGGCCACCTGGTCTTCTCCACGCTGCACACGATCGATGCGGCAAAGACAGTAGAACGCATTATCGGCGAATTCCCAATTGCGGAACAGACTGCCATCCGCAATCGCTTATCGCAATCCTTCCGCTATATCGTTTCGCAGCGCCTGCTGCCCAGAAAAGATGGCCAAGGACGCGTAGCCGCAATTGAGATTCTGAAATCCACCATGCGGACGCGCGACTATGTCCAGAAAGGCGAGAAAGAAGGACAATCGCTCCTTGACGCGATGCGGGACGGCGAGTTGGAAGGCATGCAGTACTTCGATGGCGTTCTTGAAGGCATGGCGCGCGAGGGAGTCATCACCAAAGCCACTGCCCTTGGTTATGCGACCAACGCAGGAAATCTGAACCTGTCGCTCGCCGACTTCGAAGAAAAAGAAGCCTAGTCGCAACGTCAGTACCGTCCGCGGTAGCGGATGGGTCAGTGACTTTCAGCACCCACTCGCTACCGAGCGGTACTGACTAATGCATCTAACCGACAAGCCTCAATCCGTGTCGAACCTCTGCTCCTGAAATGGATCACCGCGCATGTGATATCCGTTCTGCTCCCAGAAGCCGGCTTGATCGCGATCGAGCAGCTCAATACCTCTGACCCACTTCACGGACTTCCACGCATACAGTTGCGGAATTATCAGTCGCAACGGATAGCCATGTTCCGGAGTTAGCGGCTCTCCATCATGATGGGTGGCCAGCAGAACATCGTCGCGATCAAGGTC
>CAYZHX010000002.1:50208-53865 GCA_964476905.1 uncultured Terriglobales bacterium | reverse complement strand
TAGAAATCGTCAGCCTGGGGCAGGATTTCGTCTTCGAGGAGAGGTTGGTAGGCAATGAACGTGTCCTGCGCTGCCACGCGTTTGACTGGCGCATCCAGATGCTCGAAGAGTTCTCCAGCGATTCGGGCAGCGATCTCCGCGCCGTAGCCCCAGCTCAGCGTATCTTCGTGGGCGACGATCACGCGATTGGTCCTCCTAACCGAGGTGGCAATCGTTTCCCAGTCATAGGGATTGAGCGTGCGCAAATCGATCAATTCGACGCTGATGTCGAGTTCGCGTTCGATACGCTGCGCAGCCTGCAATGCTCGCGGAACCGTCGCTCCGTAAGTAATCAGGGTCATATCATCGCCTGGACGGACGATTCGGGCTTTTCCGAATGGAATCATGTAATCGGGCCCGGGATATGGAGCACGTCCAAAGGTTTCGCGATAGAGACGCTTGTGCTCGAGGAAGAGCACGGGATCATCGCAGCGGATCGCCGTCCGGAGTAGACCGTTGGCGTCGAGTGCATTGGATGGAAATACAACGCGCATTCCGGGCGTGTGCGTGAAGAGGCTTTCGCCGCATTGCGAGTGATAGATCGCACCGCCGGTGAGATACCCGCCGATCGCGACGCGAATCACGGTGGGACAGGAGAACGCTCCGTTTGAGCGCCAGCGGATTGTTGGAAGCTCGTTACGCATCTGATGGAACGCTGGCCAGATGTAGTCAAAGAACTGGACTTCAACAACGGGCTTGAGTCCGCGAGTAGCGAGGCCGGTTGCACGTCCCACGATCGAGGCCTCCGCCAGGGGTGAATTGTAGACACGGTCTGAACCATACGCGCACTGCAGTCCAGATGTGAGCTTGAAGACTCCGCCTTTACCTTTGACCAGCTTCTCCGTGAGGTATTGCTCGCGGCTGCAGTCAGCGACGTCTTCGCCGAACATGACCACGCGATCATCGCGCTTCATCTCGTCACGCAGGCAAGCGTTAATGAGGTCGGCCATCGTCTTCTCGGCCCCGGAACTCTTCGGCTGAGTTTCAAACTGGGCCGATGTTGGATCAACATTTGGAGAATAGAGATTGTCTTTGATCGTCGTCGGCTCCGGGAATCTAGCCCCGAGAACGTGATCTGTAGCGCGCTGGATCTCGCGCTCGACATCTTTCTCCAGTTTGTTAATGCCCTCCTCGTCCAGAACGTTTTCCCGGATCAGGAATAACTGCATGCGCGTGATCGGATCTCGCTGCGCGTCGCGCGAACGCTCCGATTCCGGACGGTAAAGCTTCTCATCGTCGGAGAGCGAATGCGAGTAGGGCCGAATCACATGCCCATGGACGAACGCTGGACCTTTTCCTGAGCGGCAATGCTTCACAGCTGCCTGCATCGCCGCATAGGACTCCACAGGATCTGTCCCGTCACACTCGGCAAAGTAGAAATTTGGGAAATTGGAAACAAGCTTGGAAATATTCCCGCCAGCCGTGTTCACTTCCACCGGAACCGAGATCGCGTAGCCGTTATCTTCAACCACGAACAGAACCGGCAGCTTCATGTTCGAAGCGCCGTTGATTGCTTCCCAGAATTCGCCCTCGCTGGTAGTGCCGTCGCCGCAGGAGACGTAGACGACTTCGTCACCATGGAAGACCACGTCCTTATAGGCGGAATAATCGCCGCGGTCACGGCGGTCCGCAGCTTTTGGATTGCGGTTGAAATACCGCCCCGCTTCCGCACATCCGATTGCCTGGAGTAACTGCGTTCCGGTTGGGGACGACTGCGTAACGATGTGCAGCTGCTTATGGCCCCAGTGCGATGGCATCTGACGACCGCCCGAAGCTGGATCATCCACCGCGCCAACCGCTTGGAGGAGTTGTTCTTCGGGAGTAACGCCGAGGGCGAGTACCAGAGCCCGGTCGCGGTAATAGGGATAGAACCAGTCATAGCCGCCTTTCAAGGAGAAAGCCGCGGCGACCATTAGGGCTTCGTGTCCTGCCCCAGAGATCTGGAAGAAAATCTTTTGCTGCCTCTTTAGAAGGATTTCACGGTCATCAATCCGGCGAGACGTGTACATGATCCGGTACATCTGGATCAGTTGTTCGCTGGTAAGTCCCGCGTAGTTTTTTGCTTCTTGAGGCCGTTCCGCAACTGCGGTCTTCTTCTGCTCCGTCCGGCTTAGCGCCATGCGGACTCCTTGAAGAGAATGAGTGGTGCTGGTTGTCTTAGAGGAGCAAGCACCCTCTATTCTATGCCGGAATGGCCGAAAAGAATCTGTCTAGATTTCCGCAGGCGAGTACTCGAAATAGAGCTGAAGCTTGAGGTCGTCTTCGTGGCCTTCTTTCACCTCGACGCGAATGTCGGCGCAGGAGCGAACCACGACATCTGCTTCGCGCAAATCGTGGGCCGGATAAGTGGTGGTGAGTCCGATCGCCATCATGCCTGCTGTTTTGGCTGCGGCTATGCCTGCCGCGGTGTCTTCGACGACGAGACATTCCGCCGGGGGAAATCCCAGCAGCTGCGCGCCCTTCAGATACGGCTCGGGATGTGGCTTCCCGCGTTCGACAAGTTCCGCAGTGATCGCGTCCTTTGGGAGAGGCAGCCCGACATAGTTCATCCGCGCTTCCGCGAGTGGGCGAGTGGCGGAAGTCACAATTGTCCAGCGGTCTGGAGGAATTGAGGCTAGCAATTCTGACGCTCCCTCAATTTTCCGCACACCCTCGAGATCCTCGATCTCGCGTCGTTCGACGTTGATGTTTTCCTTGGCTGCATCCATGGCGGGGGCGACGCGCCGCAGCGTCTCAATCGAACGTCTTCCATGCGCCCACTGCATCACATAGTCGGGATCGATGTGATGATCCTCGGCCCACTTTCGCCATACGCGCTCGACCGCAGGAGTGGAATCAACCAGGACTCCATCCAGATCAAACAGAATCGCGCTGCAAGTGAGCATGAGGACAGACTACCAAAACCCTTTCGGGGCCTGTCTTGAAGGGCAACCACACAGTCAAGGCCGCAATTCGCTGCTGATTCCATGCTGACGCACACCAGGAATCGCGTGTGGACTTGCTAACCTGGCAGTGACGAAGGAGTTAAATGAGGAGTTCCCATGAATCCCTGCAACATTCCCTGCCATAGGTCGAAATCTGCAGATTTTGGCCGGAATGTGCAGGAATTAAACTCGCGGGGAAAAAAAATACGCTGCTGAATTCCCTGCGGCACGGAATTCCGTTTTTTGCTTGGTCGAAGTTTTGGGGGAAAGAAGGACCTTGTGGGGGGATGAGCTGTGAGGTTGGCCGCCTCGAAGCTTAGCTGGTGGCTTCGAGTCTTGCCGCTATCTGGTTCAAGGCCTGCTGAATGCGATCGAGTTCAATCTGAGTGGCTTCTGTAAACTGCTCGATGCTCTCAGGTGCCCGCTCCAGATGACGGACAACGTTGCGAACGATGTCGCGGCCACGGTCGCTAAGGAGGAATACGCCAAGTCCTCCCAGTAGCACCCCCAGGCCGCCCAAGCCATATGTGAGTTGCTTGTTCTTGTCCATCTCGTTGTGGACCCCGCTTTCGGACGTAATACCCAGCATCCTGCTGAAAAATATGATGCAGCTTTGCGGCTTCGGGCAAAAAGAAAGTAGCTGGATGTATTACCACGGTTCCGAACGGCGGCTGGAAGCAGCCAACGGTAACCG
>CAYZHX010000002.1:14759-50108 GCA_964476905.1 uncultured Terriglobales bacterium | reverse complement strand
GCGAACTGCTTCTCTGCTGCCGAGCAAGGTAGTTCGAACTCAACCACAAGGCCATGTGGATCTGCGTTACGTGCGCTCACGGTGCCACCGTGCAGACGCGCAACCTGCCGCGTAATAGCGAGTCCAATGCCCGTACCTCCGGAGCGATGCTCGCGGGCGTCGCTCAAGCGATAAAACGGGCGAAAGATTTTCTCCAGTTCCGCCGCAGGCACGCCGAGCCCCTCGTCGGAGATCGAGATCCGCGATTTCTTTCCATCACAATCCAAATGAACGTGGACCATTCTTCCGTTCGGCGTGTGGCGCACGGCGTTGCGCACGACGTTTTCAATCGCACTATGCAAGAGTTCCTGCGAGCCTTCGATCTCGCATTCGTCCGCACCGCTCACGTCTACTCGAGAGTTCTTCGCTGTGGCTTCGAAGTTTGCGTCCTGGGCGATCTGGTCCAGCAGAGGGCGTAGGGAAACGTTACTGTGCTGTGGAGGATCGACGAGTGAATTGATGCGAGCCAGCGTGAGTAGCCTGCCGATCATCTCGTTCAGTCGCTCCGATTCCTGCTCAATCCTATTAAGTGCCTCACTGGCTTCCTCGCCGGCCCACTTTCTCGCGATCTCAAGGGCGACAGTTAACCGCGCGAGTGGAGAGCGGAGTTCGTGCGAAATGTCGCGCAGTAACTGCTGCTGCGTTTCCATTAAGCGCTCGATTCGCGCCGCCATCTGATTGAAATCGCGAACGAGATCTCCGAGTTCGTCGCGTCTGTGCGCCAAGCTAGGAGCTGCGCGCGCGGAAAAGTCTCCAGCGGCAATGCTGCTGGCGGCAGAGCGGATGCGAAGGACAGGCCGAATGAGGTAAAGGGTGAGCGCGTAGCAGACTAATCCGGAGATGAGGATCGCGATAACCCAGCGCAGCAACTGCTGGCCAGCGCTGCCGCGAAAGAGTCCTGAGGTTCGCCGCGGAAGCTCCGCGGCGAAGATGTACTTCTTACCTGAAGGCCCCCACGACACGGCCACAACTTCGGCGAAATTGCCCCGCATGTCAATTTGCGTTTGCCCGCTCGATCTTGCATTTCCCACAAGCGGTTGATCGATGCTGTCGAGTGTGCCGGCGAGACTTTGCAGGTTGTCGCTGAGCAGCGCAGCTCGAATTCCAAAAGTCTTCTGTAGGTGCTGAAGGGACTGCTCCGCAGCGC
The DNA here is from genome assembly GCA_964476905.1 of uncultured Terriglobales bacterium. Classification (GTDB taxonomy): domain Bacteria; phylum Acidobacteriota; class Terriglobia; order Terriglobales; family Acidobacteriaceae; genus Gp1-AA112. Next base: position 48,922 of record CAYZHX010000002.1, on the reverse strand, counting down.
TTGCTCCGTTTGCTTCATACGCTTGAGCCGCTGAAGAGGCGTATAGAGCGACTGCATCGGCTGTCAGCGACTCGCGGGAGGGAGCAGCGTTATTTTCAACGCTCCAAACGAACACGAATCCGAGCGCGACGAGCACCATCGTGAGCCAGAACCAAAGAAAGATTTTGAGAAAGATGCTCCTCATCGCTCAGCTCTGATCTGCTTCGACGGGGTAGATGTACCCGACACCGCGAATGGTTTTAATTCGCTCCTCGCCGTCAGCACGAGGGCCGAGCTTCTTACGAAGATTGCTGACGTGAACGTCAAGGCTGCGATCGAGAGCAGAGAGTTTTCGTCCGAGCACCTCCTCGGCAAGTTGCTCGCGTTCAACCACGCGGCCGGCGGAGCGCAGCAATTGCGCAAGTAGATTGAACTCCACAGCCGTGAGCTCGACCTTATTTCCTGCAGAGTGCACCCGACGGGTGCCTGTATCTAGCTCCACATCTCCAATTTCGATCTTCTGATTAGGGTCCCGCAGCGCCGTCTCGCGCGACCTGCGCAAGATGGCGCGAACGCGTGCGAGAAGCTCGCGCGGATTAAATGGCTTGGGCAGGTAATCGTCGGCTCCAATTTCGAGGCCAATGATTCTGTCCACGTCTTCACCGCGCGCCGTCAGTATCAGAACGGGAACGCTCGACTTCTGGCGCACATTACGAAGCACATCGAGTCCTCCCATATCGGGAAGCATTAGATCGAGCACCACGAGGCTATAGTCGCCAGACAGCGCGCGCTCCAGCCCTTTGGGGCCATCATGCGCGCCTTCTATCTGGAATCCTTCGGGCTCCAGAAATTGCTTTACGAGCTGAAACAGATCTACGTCGTCATCAACGATGAGGATTCGTTCCATAGCGATGGCCGTTTCGGCCAAAACGTCTGCTTCGGAGTTTAAACAAGTCACACCTGTTAGAGGCAACTTCTAGCCGTTTGGAATCAGGGCTTTAGAGTTCTTTACATAGACTTTCCGCAGTCTTAACGGTCGTTCTTCTCCCCTGTGGGTCTAAAGAGGCGTGGGGAGAAAAAAGGCAATGAAACACATTCAGCGGAAGTGGATTGGGATTTTCGCACTCGTGATCGCAGTCGCCGTGATGGCGGCATTTACCCTGCGCGGCAGCGACAAGCCGATGTATACAACACAGGCTGTGCAGCAGGGCGACATCCGCCAGCTCGTACAGGCTACCGGCACCATCGACGCCGTGACCACGGTTCAGGTTGGTTCGCAAGTCTCTGGCACGGTTTCGAAACTCAACGCCGACTTCAATACGCGCGTGAAGAAAGGACAGGTGATCGCCGAGATCGACCCTGCCTTGTTTCAAGGAGCGCTGTTGCAGGCTCAGGCTGACTTGCAGAACGCGCAAGCAACTGCCGCTGCCTCGAAGGCCGAATTGGTGAAGTCGCAGGCAACGGCGACCCAGGCGCAGAAAGCTTACGAGCGCAGCAATGCTCTCGCGAAAGATGGCGTCATCGCCGCGCAGCAGCTCGACATCGACAAAGCAACTTCGGAATCAAATCAGGCGGCAGTCTCCTCTGCAGCAGCACAGGTGAAAGAGACCAATGCGCAGGTGGCACAGAAGCTCGCAGCTCTGAAGGTTGCACAAACGAATCTTGATCACACGATCATCCGTTCACCCATCGACGGTACGGTAACGGCGCGCAGCATCGACGTCGGCCAAACCGTGGCCGCATCTTTGCAGGCGCCTACGCTGTTCACTATCGCGCAGGATCTGACCAAGATGCGCGTCTATGCCAAGACCGACGAGTCAGACGTGGGACAAATCCACGCCGGACAACCCGCGACGTTTACCGTGGACGCGTTTCCCAATCAGGTATTCCGCGGAACTGTGGAGCAAGTGCGCATGAATCCCACGACGGTGCAGAACGTCGTGACGTATGACACCGTGATCGCCTTCGATAATCCGGACCAGAAGCTTTTCCCCGGGATGACCGCATACGTGACGATCCCCGTTGCACAGGCGGAGAACACGTTGGAGGTCCCGAATGCTGCGCTGCGCTTCAAGCCCGACCTGAGCGCCGACAAGCTGCAACAACTTCTTGCAGCCAACGGCATACAGTCCTCCGGCAAGGGGCGCCAGTCGCAGCAGGCGGTGGTATGGAAGCTCGAAGGTGGAAAGAACCTGGTTCCGGTCCAAATCGCCGGCGGCCTGACCGATCACGTAAATACTGCGGTGACGAAGGTGGTCGCGGGCACGCTGAACACCGGCGATCAACTTGTGACCGGCAAAGCGGACGCCGGCAAGAGTTCGGCGTCCGCGGCGCGCCCCAGCAGTTCGCCGACAACGCCCCGAGTAGGCGGCGGCAGGATGGGACGGTAGGAGATCTGTGATGGCAACCATACTTGCAGAACTTGAACAGCTAACGACGGCAAACGAAAAGCAAGATGCTGTGATCAGCATCCAGGACGTGCACCGGATCTACCAGCTTGGCGAGAACCGCGTGCACGCCCTGCGCGGCATCAATCTGGAGATTGGTCGCGGAGAGTTCGTGGCCATCATGGGTTCGAGCGGCAGCGGGAAGTCGACGCTGATGAACATCCTCGGCTGCCTCGATCGACCCACTTCAGGAAACTATGGTCTCGACGGAGTGAACGTCGCGCAGCTTCCCAAAAAGGAACTCGCGGTGATTCGCAACCGGCGGCTCGGGTTTGTCTTCCAGGGATTCAATCTCCTGTCCCGCACCACCGCGTTGGAGAACGTTGAATTGCCAACGCTGTATGCGCGGCTCAATGTCGAAGAGCGGCAGAAGCGTGCGCGACGGGCGTTGGAGATGGTCGGACTCGGCGAGCGTCTCGACCACTTTCCTTCACAGTTGTCCGGAGGCCAGCAGCAGCGCGTTGCTATTGCTCGCGCGCTGGTAAATCAGCCATCGATTCTGTTGGCTGACGAACCCACGGGCAATCTCGACAGCCGCACGTCAGTGGAGATCATGAGCATCCTTCAGAAGCTTAACGACGAAGGATTGACGATCGTGCTGGTAACGCACGAGCCCGACATCGCGCAGTATGCGAAGCGAGTGATTACCTTCCGCGACGGTCGTGTCCGCCGCGACGAACTGGTTGCGCAGCGTCCAAGCGCAGCCCAGGTATTGGCAGAGATGCCCACTACAGAAGAGGATTGAGGTGAGTCATGGAACTCCTTGAGACGATGAAGATTGCATTGCGAGCTCTGGCTCGCAACAAGCTGCGCTCCGCGCTGACCATGTTGGGAATCATCATCGGAGTCGGCGCGGTAATCGCCATGGTCGGCATCGGCAATGGCGCGCAGAAGGAAGTACAGGACCGAATCGCCGCCATGGGAACGAACCTGCTGTATGTTTCAGCGGGCAGCGTAAACATGGGCGGCACGCACCTGGGCGCGGGCGCAACGCAAACTCTCGTGTCTTCCGATCTTGCGGCCATTCTCAGCGAAGCGCCGGCTGTGGCGAACGCCGCGCCGGTATCGTCCGCGAGCACTCAACTCGTGTTCGGAAATCAGAACTGGGCAACGACCGTCACTGGAACCGAACCACAGTATTTCGACATCCGCGATTGGCCGTTCAGCCAGGGTGACACGTTTAGCCAGGATGATGTGCGCCGCGCAGCCAATGTAGCGGTAATCGGGGAGACGGTTCGTCAGAATCTTTTTGGGAACAGCAATCCCGTAGGCCAGACGATCCGCGCTGGCAACCTGCCGTTCACGGTAGTTGGCGTACTCACGGCCAAAGGAACTTCAGGCATGGGCGGCGATCAGGACGATGGAATCTACGTCCCGATCACCACGCTGCAAAAGAAGATCACCGGACAGGACTGGCTGCGGAGCATCATGGTTTCCGCTAAATCACAGGCGGAAAGCTACGCCGCCCAGGACCAGATCACGGCCATTCTGCGTGATCGTCACCGCATTCGCGCAGGCGATCCTGACGACTTCAGCATTCGCAACTTGGCGGACATAGCCCAACTCGCCGATCAGTCGGCACAGGTGATGACTATGCTTCTCGCTTCCATCGCAGGCGTATCGCTTATCGTCGGCGGAATCGGCATCATGAACATCATGCTGGTGTCTGTCACTGAGAGAACGAAAGAAATCGGCGTGCGCGTCGCGATCGGAGCTACTGAACAGGACGTACAACGTCAGTTCTTGCTCGAGTCCGTGGTACTGAGCCTGCTGGGCGGAGCGGTTGGGATTATCGTAGGAATCGGCAGTTCCATTTTGATCAATTACGTTCTGCACTGGACGGTGTCTGTATCCATGCTGGCGGTCGGAGCTGCAGTGATCTTCTCCACAGCAATCGGCATCGCGTTCGGCTACTACCCAGCTCGGAAAGCATCGCGTCTTGATCCAATCGAGGCATTGCGATTCGAGTAACAATCGTACGCAGCTTCCAGCGTCCGCAGAGTTGCTTCGCCTGTCGGTCGGAAAATCGACTGAGAGGCTCTCTGCGGGCGAGTTGGACCGCTAACGAGGGTCAGTCCTCTCGATTATCCGCAGTTAATCAGCTTTCTTGAACTTCGCAGCGCGTTCGAATTCCGCGCGCAGCTCCGGGGTGCGGAGATTTTCGCGGATATGCGTGAGCCGCTGCTCAAGCTTCGAAATGGCGTCTTCGATGTTGGCTGCGTTGGTCAAAGCAATGTCACGCCACATTGAGTAGGGACTTGCAGCGATGCGTGTCATCTCACTGAGAGAGCGTCCGCCGACTTCCTGCATCTGCACTCTGGTGACGTGCGCCTTTTTCTCCAATTCGGCTTCGTCCTGCAGCACCGCGGCAAATGCAGTAGAGAGCATCTGCGGCAGGTGACTAGTCCAGGCAACGAGACGATCGTGCTGCTCGGCAGACAGATGAATGATGCGGGTTCCTAAAGATGCGATGAGCTCGATGTATTCATGTGCGAGGTCAGTTAATTGGTCACCCTCCGGAGTGAATATCCAGGCGCTGCCGGAGAACAATGAACTATCAGCATTCTCAACTCCCGAATGCTCTTTCCCTGACATGGGATGTCCGCCTAGAAAACGCGATGCCGCGCTCGATCCGAATACCGATCTAGCCCGCTTGAGGATCTCTATCTTCGTACTGCCGACGTCGGTAAGAAGTACATTTCGCGGCAGCATCGGACCAAGATTCTCGATGGAATCTATGATTCCGCCGACGTTCGCCGCCAGGATCACGACGTCGCTGCCCACGCAGGCACGCGCAGGGTTCTCCACACCGGCATCGATCGCTCCTATCTCCTGCGCCTTTGTCAGGACACGCTTCTTATCGGAGCCAACCACTCGAATGCCACGGTGACGCAACGCCAAGGCCAGCGAACCGCCAATAAGACCAGTGCCGACAACTGTGACTTGCTTGATCATTCAGATCACCAGTTCACCACGCAGCCATTAGGACGCGCAGAATTGGGAAACGTAGATTATCGGGGAACGAGGCTGGATGCACAAACCCACGCTCGAGTGCCGTTTACATGAGAGCTCCTCAACTTCAGGCATCGTTGCTGCTTGGCATAGCGTCCTATCACTCGCGATGGCGAACATTCGCATTGGAACATCAGGCTGGCACTACAAGCACTGGATGGGCAAATTCTATCCGGAGAAATTTCCCGCTTCGAAGATGCTCGCCTACTACTACGGGAAATTCGATACGGTCGAGATCAACAACAGCTTTTACATGCTGCCAAAGATTGAAACGCTGTCGGCATGGCGGGAGGCAACGCCGCGGAACTTCGAATTCGCGATCAAAGCCAGCCGGTTTCTTACCCACAACAAGAAACTCAAAGAGCCGGAGAATGCGCTCAATAACTTCCTGCCGCGAGCGGAAGCGTTGGGTAAGAAGCTCGGTCCGATTCTCTTTCAGCTTCCGCCCAAATGGGGAATCAACGTCGAGCGGCTCTCGGAATTTCTCGAAGCTCTTCCCAAATACCACCGCTATACCTTCGAGTTTCGCGAGCTAAGCTGGTTGACTGACCACGTATATGAGCTTCTTCGCAAGCACAACGCGGCTTTCTGCATTTACGAACTTGCGGGCTATCATTCGCCTCTTGAGATCACGGCCGACTGGGCCTACGTCCGCCTGCACGGCCCAGGCGGGAAATACCAGGGGAGCTACAGCGCCAAGGTTCTGCAGGAATGGGCGGAGCGCATTGCAGAGTGGAGGTCAAAGCTACGAAGTATCTACCTCTACTTCGACAATGATCAGGCCGGATATGCGGCATCCAATGCACTCACGTTGAAGAAGATGGTGGAACAGCGATTGACAGCCGAAGCCGCGTAGGAAGGTCACAGAATGCTGTCGCGCAGTATGCGACTGACTCAGCGGTCCTTCACAGCCATGCCTATAATCTCGAACCTCGCGCCAAACAATAGCGGCCCTGATCCGATGAACGCCCGCGCTGGCAGATCACCTGAGAAGTACTGCCTATAGACCTCGTTGAATTTGTCGAATAGCGACACATCCGAGCAGAAGATCTGCACGTAGACGAGATCGTTCATCTCCAGGTCAGCCTGCGCGAGCACCGCGCGAACTTGGTCAAGCATGATCCGAGCTTCTTCTTGAGGATCCGAGGGCACTTCCCGCGTTCCCGGTTTGAAACCGATGCGGCCGGCGATGTAGAGAGTGTTGCCGCTTAAAACGGCGTCGCTGTATGGCAGCCCAGGGCGTTTTCCCGCGAGATTGAAATATTGCCTCTGCGTCTTCGAACTCACGATTCCTCCTTGAATCGAAGCTTAGTTTCTTTCCGTTTACTGCGTCGGCGTTTTTCGAACGAAGTACTGCCACTTATCGGTGCTTGCCGGAACGGCCAAGTCGAAAAATCCCACCATCATTTCCTCGGAAGTTTGCCCTCCCCAGCGGACAGTCTGGGTGGGATCCGGATTGTGGGGATTGTTGCGCGAATTGTCGAACCATGCGATCGCCTGCAGCTTCGTCCCAGCCTTCAGAAACCGAGGTTCGGCCAGGCGATAAGTCATCTGCCAGTGAAAGTGATAGTTGACTCTCAACAGTGGCTCAACCGTGCCGTCAGGATGAACGATGTCATATTCGAAGCGCTTGCCGCGCAGGTGCATGTGCGGAAAAAAGCTCAGCAGTGTAGCGTCATTCGGGAGGGTACCGAAAATTTCCACGCGAAAATTGTCAGTCTCGGGCGGAATCACGAAACTGTGATTCACAAGCTGCAACGTAAGCACGCGCTGCTTCGGCGGCTGCTTGGCGAAGACTATTCCAATGCTCGTCTGATCGGTGGCGGTATGACCGTTCGTCGTGTAATGCATCTGAAAGACGAGATCGGAGCCAGCGGGAACGAATTTCGCCATGCTATGGGGCCACTGATCGGGCGAACTGCCCGGCGCATAGACGAGCAACATGTCACTGTCGGTGAACAACGCCTGGCGAACATCCTCTTCGGTTGTCATGTCCGCGGCTGAGAATGGTTTCCCAATCGGCGCGTTGCGCAGCCATTTCGAATTCAGGGGTCGGATGTATACCACCGCATGGTGCACATGATCGCGGCTCGTGGGCCGAACCTCGGATGCTTGCACCCATTTATCTTCGGTGAATCCCGTCGGCACGATCTCGTAGGTGTAAGGCACATCGCCCTCAGCCGGAATCGTGAACGGCTTCGGCATTTGCAGTACCAAATCGGGATGTGGAATGTTCCAGCCTTGGGTCCACTGCCGTGGCGGAGGAGCGTCTTGTGGGTTGCCCGCCGGAGTTCCGGCGTCTGCCCATGACGCGATGGTCGCGATCTGCGCATCGGTGAGCGACGGATCGTTCGCCCAGGTGCCAATCTTGGGATCGGCGAACCATGGCGGCATCTTGCGCGCGCTGGTCATTTTCTTCATCTCTGCGGCATATTTGCGCGCGTCAGAGTAAGTCACAAGAGACATCGGAGCGATCTCGCCCGTACGATGGCAGGTTTGACAATGCTGCTGAAGGATTGGATCGATATCTTTGTAGAAGGTCGGAGTACTGGACGGAGGATGTTTCTGAAATCCCAGACTGACGAAGACCGCAAGGAACACCGGGATAGTAAGCCAGATTTTGCGCCGAAGCATGAAAACGCAATTGTAGAGGAGACAAAGGTGCAAGGCGGGAAGCAGAGCCCAGCTGCGTCATGACTCTGGGCTTCGATTCTTCCCGGCATTCCGGCTTCACCGGATCGGTCCTCTCATGGACTTGGCTGCAAATTGCTTGTGAGCATCCCTAAGGCTATTACTCGTACCTTAACGCTTCAATGGGATCTACCTTCATTGCGCGATGCGCCGGCACGTAACACGCGAAGAGAGCGATCCCACACAGCAACACCGAAACACCGAAAAACGTAACAGGGTCGGTCGGCTTCACGCCGAACAGCATGCTTTCCATGAAGCGCGTGAGAGCCAAGGCGGCTACAAGTCCGATTCCGATGCCTACTAGCGCCATGCGGGCTCCGTCCCCAAGGATCATGCGCAGCACGTCGACACGCTGCGCGCCCAAGGCCATACGCACGCCGATCTCCTGCGTGCGTTGTCCGACAAGGTACGACAACACTCCGTAGATTCCCACACTGGCAAGCAACAGGGCGATGCCGGCGAACACCGCAAGCAGCGTCATGCTGAAGCGTTTCTGCCCGATTGAACGGGCAACCGTTTCCTCCATTGATAGCGGCGCATAAACCACCAGGTCTGCGTTGCTGGCGATCAATTGATGACGCATCTCCTCGAAAGACGGCACACCGGGTCGGGACGTACGCACGTAGACATCAGACCCCAGTCCAATGCGCTTAAGCGCGAAATCAGGAGTTTGAGCATAGGACATGTACATCTGCGCATGCAGGGGACTGCTCGCGTCGGAGTCGAGCCCCCACTGGTTGACATGTCCGACTACACCTACGATCTGCAGGTACGGAAGCTTGTCTGGATCCGACGGATCGGTGTTCAGATCGATGTAATGGCCAATGGGATCTTCGTTCTTAAAGTACTGCTCCGCGAAAGTCTCATCGATCACAGCCACGTACGGCGCGTGCTCATTATCCGCTTCGGAGATGAACCTTCCGCGCTTCAGCGGAATCTGCATCGCCTGTAGATATCCGGGCTCGACGTCGTACTCGAGCGTCATCGGAAGTTCACTGCGCTTGGGCATGGGCCTGCCTACAATCCAGAACGTATCGTCGTCGTCGCCAGCCATAGGTTGCGCACCCAGGGAGAACGAAACAGTTTCGACGCCAGGCACACCCGCGAGCTTGTCGTGAAGCTCTCGTTGGGCCGCTCGGATGGTGTCTGGTGTTCCCGCTTTGAACGAAGGTGGGCCGGAAAAGGAGAATGTCATCACATTGTGCGGATTGAAGCCGGGACTCAGGCCCCAGAGCACGAAGAGAGTTCGAATCATTAGCCCAGCGCCGATGAGGAGAACCAGCGCCATCGAGATTTCAACGACGACGAATACGGACTGAGTGCGGCTGCGCGCGACGGCTAGAGAGCGGCCGCCTTCTTTCAGAGTGGCACCCACATTGGAACGCGACGTTCGCAGCGCCGGCGCGAGTCCGAAAGCGATGCCGGAGACGATGGAAACGAAGAGGGTGAAAAACAACACACGTTGATCGATACCAATGTCTTCTGCGCGCGGCATGGTGCGCGGCATCGCCGCAAGGGCTGCGGAAGTTCCGAATTTCGCGAGCAGGAGCCCCAGACCGCCGCCAATAATCGCGAGCAGAATGCTCTCGGTAAGAAGCTGACGAAGGATGCGACGTTCACCTGCGCCAAGCGCGATTCGGATAGCAAACTCCCGCGTACGGACTGTAGACCTCGCCAGCAGCAGATTAGCTACATTCACGCACGCTATGAGCAGCACAAAGAACACCGCTCCGAGAAGCACAAGCAGAACCGGTCGTATATTGTGACCTCCGGGCGTACCGTCTGCACCAACAATCTCATCCTCGAAGCGCACGAGATAGGCTTGCTTCGCGCCATTTACATCGGGAAAAGCCGCAGCCAACTCGCGGGAGACGCGAGCCATATCCTCTTGCGCCTGCTCGAAGCTCACTCCAGGCTTCATGCGTCCGATGGCGTCGAGTCCCCAGCCGGCGGCACGGTTGTTATGAAAGCGAGGCTCGTTGTATTCCCCGACTGGCACGTACACTTGGTTTGGTTCTTCGCCGCGCTGGAAATTCTGAATATGTAAATGGAAACTCGATGGCACCACGCCGATGATCGTGCGTCCGACGCCGTTCAGCTCCATCCGCTGGCCGATGATCTTCGGATCGGAGCCGTATTTCCGCTTCCACAGTCCTTCGGTGATCATGACCGTCGGATTCGCTCCGATACGGTCTTCCTCAGGAGAGAACGTTCGTCCCAGGGTGGGACTGACACCGAGGATCTCGAAGAATCCGGCGGAGACCATCTCGCCGTGCAGCCGCTCCGGCTCGCCGGTACCTACCAGATTGAAGCCATCGGAGCGATAGGCCGCGATTGCGCTGAAGGTGCGATTGTTGCGACGCCAATCTTCAAAGTTCGGGTACGAAATGGATCCGTTTTTGAAGTTAGGCATTTGCGTGAACAAGGAGACGATCTGCTCCGAATGGGGAAAAGGCAGCTTATTCAGCAGCACACCGTTCACAACCGAGAAAATGGCAGTGTTCGCTCCAATACCTAAAGCAAGTGTAAGAATCGCAATCGCCGAAAATCCCGGCGACTTGGCCAGCATTCGCACGCCGTAACGCAGGTCCTGCAAGAACGTCTCCATGAACACTCCAGACGGCTCAACAGGGATTGAGTTAGCACACTTTGTGCCGCGTTACAGTTAGCTGTTTGTTGAGCTTACGGGCATGTCGTACTGGCCCACGTGTTCGGCGTTAGCATTCGCTGTTCGGAAGCGGACAGAGAAACACAGCGGTTTCTACTCGATTCCGAGGCTCTTCCATTTCTTGTCGACCAAAGCTTTCACGCCAGGATCCATGCGGATCTCGTCGGGCCAGGGACGAGCGAAGCCTTCGGTGGACCATTTGCGCGTGGCATCGATTCCCATTTTGGAACCGTAGTTGGGAAGGCGGGAGGCGTGATCAAGAGAGTCGATCGGACCCAAGGTAAATTGAATGTCGCGTTCGGGATCAATGTTATTGAAGACCTTGAGCGTGACTTCGCCGATGTCGTGCACGTTGACGTCTTCATCGACTACGACGATGCATTTCGTGAACATCGCCTGGCCAAGCGACCAGATGGCGTGCATCACCTTGCGCGCCTGTCCCGGATAGGATTTGCGGATGGAGACGATCATCAGGTTGTGAAAGACGCCTTCGACCGGCAGATTCACGTCAACGATCTCCGGAATAGTCAATTTCATTAGGGGAAGGAAAATTCGTTCGACGGCTTTACCCATCCACGCGTCTTCCATGGGAGGCTTGCCAACGATGGTGGTTGCGTAAATTGGATCTTTCCGATGGGTTATGCAGGTGACATGAAAAACCGGGTAATCGTCTTCGAGCGTGTAGAAGCCGGTGTGATCGCCAAACGGGCCTTCGGGACGAAGCTCGTCTAGCCGGACATATCCTTCGAGAACGATCTCGGCGTTCGCCGGCACTTCCAGATCGACGGTTTCGCACTTCACCAGCTCGATCGGCTGCTGGCGCAGAAAGCCGGCGATGATGAATTCCTCAACATCGGGCGGCGCGGGCACAATTGCGCTGAAGGTCAACGCCGGATCAGTACCGATGGCGACGGCTACTTCCATCTTCCCTGATGGACGATCTCCTTCGGCGAGCATGCTTCCTCCCGAAGAGCGCGCCATGATGTCTACGCTACTGCTTTTGTCGGCGTTGGAACCAGCGGCAGCGCCCATCCGCAAACGCTCGCGATAGTGCTCAGCTGCTACTTTTTGCCGCTGCCAATGCATTCCAGTGGTCCGTTCGTCATAGACCTGCATACGGTACATGCCGACGTTGCGCTTACCTGTTCGTGGATCACGGGTGATGACGCACGGGAGTGTTATGAACCGTCCGCCGTCCTGCGGCCAGCATTTCAATATGGGAAAGTCGAGGAGCGAGAACTTGTCACGCTTGACGACCTCTTTACACGGACCAGCAGGAACGCTTTTCGGAAAGAACTTGCCCATTTCCGCGAGCATGGGCAGCATCTTCAGCTTTTCGAGAAAACCCTCGGGGGATTTAAGATTGAGCAGCTCGCGGATGCGTCCGGCGATTTCGTCGAGGGAATCGACACCGAGCGCCATCTGCATCCGGCGTTCGGAGCCGAATTGGTTAATCAGCAGCTTTGAGCCGGGATGTCCCTTCAGGTTTTCGAAGAAGAGCGCGGGACCACCCGGTTTGGCGCCTTTTGACTTTGAGACACGATCGGCGATCTCGGCCACTTCGAGGATGGGATCAGCTTCGACACGAATCCGCTTCAGCTCTCCGGAGCGCTCGAGCGAGGAAATCCATTCACGCAGGTCTCTGTAGGGCAATGGAAGCTCCTAAGCTGCTGAGTCTAAGCTGCTAACCCTCAGCATGGATTGGAAGAAGCGATTATACGGAGCGCATTAGTTTGGCTTTGAACGCGCGGAACATTTAGAAGCTGAGAAGCTGCTCTGGCGTCCAACCAAGAATCCAGCAGCACACATCCTACATTTCGAAATTATTACAACCGAGGTGTTGCGCGCCCATGGCCACAAAAATTAATCGCGAAGCTGAGTACTTGAACGCACTGTTCACTTTGACCCTGAATCCGATCCGGGGCGCCCGGGCGACCGATCTGGTGGAATCGCTAACGCCGGTGGAGCGCGCTGAATTTATTTCTTTGGCGGATTCTCATCATGTGGTGGTACGCGCTTTACGTACGGTTCTCGATTTCGCAACTCGTAGCGGAAAGACCAGTCTGGCCGGCTGGGCTGCCGGCGAACTGGAGAAAGAACATAAGCGGATCTCGACTGCTCTCGTTTACCTGCACGAGATTTGCAATGAGCTGGAACGTGGGAATTGCCCGACGACAGTAATGAAGTCACTGGATCACTATCCCGATCTTGGCAGTGACCTTGACCTTTACAGCACCGCGGATGAGAAGTCGATTTGCAATGTGATGACGAGTAAATTCAACGCTCACATCGAGCCGAGAAGTTGGGGTGATCGACTGGCGAATAAGTGGAACTTCGCTGTACCCGGCCTCAAGGAATCAGTAGAAATTCATGTGCAGCGCCTTGGACAGACCGGCGAGCATACTGGCCTGGCACGCCGATTTGTGACTCGGCGCGTACTCAAGGTTGTAGAGGAAAAGACATACAACGTGCCCGCTCCTGAGGAGCGCATAGTGGTCGCGACGTTGCAGCGTATGTACCGCCACTTCTATTTCAGGGTCTGCGACATCCTGAACTCGGCGGCAATTGTCGAATCGGGTGAGCTGAACTTTGAGGAGCTTAAACGTTCCACGGAAGCGGCGGGAATCTGGCCGGGGATTGCGACTTATTTAATGGTGGTTTCGGATCACGTGAAGCAATACCGCGGCATTCCGCTTGCGCTCCCTAATTTCGTTGTCACAGCCGCACGCTTTGGCGGAAACGAGATCAAGCCTCGCGCACGTTTCCTTCGCGTTCCCGTACTCCCGCATGGAGCTGCGTTGTATACGCATCAGGTCACACACACGGCCATGCGCGGCGATGTTCCCGGAACCTTCAGGCTAGGACTGCTTCCGTACCTCGCTTCGGCCGCTGCGGTTGCGTACAAGATCACTGGCAGTGATAAGGGAGTGTGGTAGCGGGAGTTTAGAGCTCAGGCTCGCGCTGGGAACGAGTGCGGTGCTCTCGGCACCTTGGTCAGGTGTTGCACTCGTCTACCGTGTTTCCTTCCTTCCAGCGCGTTTCTCTGCCGGCGTTCTTGAAATCGGTTTTTTCTCACCGATGCACGAGGCGAAGCGTGTTTCGTGCCCGATTCAAGCTGCTCATAACAATGCTGTTACGTGCAACTCTGCCCAGACTGACTGGCATCTATTTACTTCGTGCGCCGTGTACTCTCCCCAAGACTGCCACGGCCGAGGAACCAACAATGGCCAACAAATGGTGGAAGAACCATGAGGAACGGGAGAGGAATCCTCGTTTCCTGACCAGCAACATGCTGACCAGGGACGAGCGCGAAAATCGCGAAGGCGCTCGCATCAACCGCTGGCTGCAGCTCGCCGACAAGCTGCTTGGCAATTCTGACGACGATGACCCCGAACCTTCGGCAGCTTAATTGACTTTCCCCGACGTACTCGCCCTGCCGCTGGGCTCACAGACAGGAATTTAACCCCAGCCGCGTCGACATTTAGGCGACGGCGCGAGCTACGCGCGGCTCTGATTAGGCCACTCGCTTCAAGCCTATAGTCCCTGTATTCACCGGAACGGCGTCTGGCCGGCCGACACTGGAATACATCAGTCCTGCTTTAACCATCTGCTCGGGACGATACAGATTGCGGCCATCCACGACCACAGGATGGCGCAGCTCTTTACGAATACGTTGCAAATCCAAGTTGGCGAACTCCTCCCAATCGGTAAGGATCAGGAGCGCGTCAGCATTGTGTGCCGCATCGTATGCATCTTCGGCAAAGCGAATTGATGACGATGTAAGCACCGCTTTCGCCTGAGCGATGGCCGCTGGATCGTAAGCAGATATTCGACAGCCCTCGCGCAGTAGGGACTCCATAATTGCAATTGCCGGTGACTCGCGGACGTCGTCGGTACCCCCTTTGAAAGCGAGGCCAAGAACAGCAAGATTCTTTCCTCGCAAATTCCACAACGCATGCCTAACCTTGCGCAGAAAACGCTTGCGCTGTTGCTGATTAATCGCTCGCACTTCTTCGAGCAGGCGGAATTCGTATCCGACTTCCGCCGCAACCGCCTGGAATGCGGAGACATCCTTGGGGAAGCAGGAGCCTCCATAGCCGATTCCAGGACGCAGAAACCTTCCTCCAATGCGCGAGTCTGTGCCGATTCCATTCGTCACTTGCTCGACATCGGCTCCAACCTGTTCGCAGATGTTCGCGACAGCATTGACGAAGGAAATTTTCATTGCAAGGAAAGCATTTGATGCGTGCTTTATGAGTTCTGCGCTTTTTGCGCTGGTCAGAATGAGCCGCGCAGGAATGTTCGCTTTTGCTGGCCGAGGAATTGCCAGCTTGTCTTCGAAGTAGCGGCCGGAGGTAAGCGGCTCGTAAATCCCACGCAGCACCTCAGCGGCGCGATCGCCGTCCGCGCCAATGACGATTCGATCTGGATATAGAAAATCCGTAACCGCCGTTCCTTCACGCAAGAACTCCGGATTAGAGATCACGCTGAACATCTCTTCTGGCGCGCCGTTCAAGATCATCGCCCGGCGAATCCATTGGTTGGTATAGACAGGCACCGTGCTCTTCTCAACGACCACTTTGTAGCTGTCGATGGCACGGGCGATTTCGCATGCAACCTGCTCGACGTAGGAGAGATCTGCATCCCCGTCTTGGGTTGGGGGCGTACCAACTGCGATGAAAATTGCATCACAGGTGCGAACAGCGGACGCTAAATCCTGAGTGAACGAGAGTCTCGTGCCGGAATGCCTGGTGATGAGCTCCGGCAGGAATTCTTCGTGTATCGGGACCTTCCCATTCCGGAGCGCTGTAATCTTTCCTTCGTCGCTGTCAACCAGAATGACTCGATGGCCGATTTCAGCAAAGCACGCTCCCGCTACGAGCCCAACGTAACCTGAGCCAACGATGGCAATATTGAGAGATCCTTTTTCCCTGTTACTTGGATTTGTGTGCACTTCTTTGTCGATGCGAAGGTAAGTAGCGTCAGTTGCACTTTTCGCCGAGTGAGTCCATGCCGAAGCGCGCCAGTTATCTGACGCGAATTGGTCCCGTCGCGGGAAGCTCTCAATCGCAGGTGGTTTCCAGATTTCCTGCAGCGAAAATGGGGCGGGTACATCCAATTCCGGTATCCTGCTCCAGCAAATGAAAATAGGAATCACGTGCTATCCCACCTACGGCGGCAGTGGAGTGGTCGCGACCGAACTCGGCATCGAACTTGCCAATCGCGGGCACGAGGTTCATTTCATCTCCTACTCGCAACCGTTTCGTCTGACCGCCCCTCATGACAACATTCGCTATCACGAAGTAACGGTCTCGCAATATCCGCTCTTCGAGTACCCGCCCTATGATCTGGCACTCGCGACGAGAATGGCCGAAGTCGCTGAAATCTACGATCTCGATCTGCTGCATGTCCACTATGCGATTCCCCATTCGGTCAGCGCTATGCTGGCACGGCAGATGCTTGCGAAAGCGACCTTCCCTCGACATTTGCCCTATGTGACGACGCTGCACGGAACGGACATCACTCTGGTGGGACAGGATCCGTCTTACCTTCCAGTGACGAGATTCTCGATCGAAGAGAGTGATGGAGTGACGGCGATTTCCGATTACCTGCGCGAGCGAACGATTCAGGAGTTCGACGTTCGACGGCCAATCGAAGTCATTCACAATTTCGTAAACTGCGATCTGTACAAGCGACCCAAAGACATCAGCGCCGAGCGCTCCGTTTTCGCAGAGCCCCAAGAGAAGCTGCTTGTACATCTCTCGAATTTTCGTCCAGTGAAGCGAATCGGAGATGTAATCGAGATCTTCCATCGCGTTCAGGAAAAAGTTCCCTCGCGGCTGATCATGATCGGGGATGGTCCCGAACGCTCAGCAGCCGAATGGCAGGTGCGCCGGCTTGGATTATTGAATCGCGTGTATTTTCTCGGGAAGCAGGGCAATGTTCACGAGAAGCTTGCCATCTCCGACTTGATGCTTCTCCCCAGTCAGCTCGAATCGTTTGGGTTGGCTGCCCTTGAAGCAATGGCATGTGAGGTGCCGACCATCGGTACCAACGAAGGCGGGATGCCTGAAGTTGTCGAGCACCGCAAGAACGGCTTTCTTGCTGCGGTAGGAGATGTAGAGAAGATGGCCGGTTATGCGATCGAACTTCTTTCAGATGACAAGCGGTTGAAGGAGATGGGCAAGCTCGCGCGATTCGAGGCGCAATCACGCTTCTGCTCCTCGAAAATCATTCCGCAGTACGAGAAGTTCTATCGGCGCGTGCTGGAGCGCGCTTCGTAGATCGCAGATGCTGCAGAAAATTCTTCATCTGTCTGCAGCAACGGAAGTTCGATCGAGATCCGAGTTCCTATTCCGGGACTGCTCTGGACGGTCATGTGTGCGTTCGTTCCGTACAGCACTCGCAAGCGCTCGGCAACGTTGTACATCCCTATACCCTCAGCGTGAACATCAGTCTCTTCACCGTCGCGAACAAATCTTCTTCGCTCGCCAAACCTACCGTTGCTCGTACTCATTCCGACGCCATTGTCTTCAATGTCGATGCGCAATCGATGCTCCGGCTCAAAACGGCTTCGCAGGACGATACTGCCGCCGTCGATCTTCGGAGCGAGGCCGTGCTTGATTGCGTTCTCCACGATCGGCTGCAGCATCATGCTGGGCACGATGACTTCGAGTGTTTGTGGATCGAGATCTTTGATAACGTGCAGCTTGTCTGAGCCGAAACGCGCCACTTCGATGTCGAGATAGTTGTCGATGAACTCGATCTCATCGCGGAGTAGCACGAAGGCGTCGTGCTTCCTCAGAAGCGAGCGGAGAATGCTGGCGAGCTTCACGATCAATTCACGCGCCTGCTCCGGCTTGACGCGAACCAGGGAAGAAATGGAATTGAGCGTATTGAAGAGGAAGTGAGGATTGATTTGGCTCTGGAGAGCATCCAATCGAGCCTGCAGCAGAAGACGTTCCTGCTCTTCCAGCTTCAGTTCGATGCGAGTCGCGTTCCACACCTTTATGGGAATGGCAACCGCGGCAATCGTTCCCGCATAGATTGCCACTTCCACCCACAGATTGTTGCTGCTCAGAAAGAAAACATGATTGGGAAATGCGCGCCCGACCTGCTCGCGCAAGAACTGCAGCAGCAGGATACCGACGAAAAAGGCGACCTGCCAATCATGCCGCGGCCGCGGGAAGTTCCGTCGAACCCAACGGTAGATGCTCAGATCCACCATCGGAGAAAAGGACCATATATCTTCGCGATTCGCCGCAAATTCCCGAAAGGCTCCAGCCACGTATCCAGCCAGAGCATTTAGAGGAAATGAAAGAAACTCATGCAGCCACAACTCTGGAACGGCACACAAAGCTGCGAGACCTACGCCGGCCAGCCGTCCCCCCATTACGCCAACAATGATCGCGCTCTCAAACGCCACATCGGCAGCGGAGAAGTTCGGGACCATGGCGCGCACCCATACACCTAAAGCGACTGGCACCCCGACGAACAAAACGATGTTGATCTGCTGGCGCGCACTACGAACTTCATTGCGAAACAATACGGATTTGAAGTACCGCGACCGGACCACCGCGCTGGCAATGGCGGCGACGACCCCAAGCCGTATCAGCAGCGTGATCAGGATTAGCTTCTCGTCCATGTGTTCTGCATGCATCGGCACTAAGCCTAGCAGGAATCGCTAGCTATAATTCGAGAGATGAGCACCTCTCCTTCTCGAGTTAAGGCGGCGAAGCGCGCTGAAGCTGACTTTCCTACTCAGTTCGGCCACTTTCGCATTCTTGGA
Organism: uncultured Terriglobales bacterium; assembly: GCA_964476905.1. Lineage (GTDB taxonomy): Bacteria > Acidobacteriota > Terriglobia > Terriglobales > Acidobacteriaceae > Gp1-AA112. The sequence goes on along the minus strand of CAYZHX010000002.1, from coordinate 30,336 downwards.
TTCGAGGGCAGCGAGCGCGATCCAGAGACCTGCCGTCCTGAAGCAGCCGTTGCTGTCGTGATGGGAGACATTCATGCTGCCCCTCCTCTGGTTAGGATTCATTCGCAATGTCTCACGGGAGACGTCTTTCACTCGCTTCGCTGCGACTGTCGTCAGCAGCTCGAACTCGCTCTACGCATGATCGCCGATGCCGGAGCAGGAGTTCTGCTTTACGAGCAGAAAGAAGGTCGAGGCATTGGACTCATAGCTAAGCTCCAGGCCTATGAGCTTCAGGATCAGGGGCTCGACACAGTCGAAGCCAATGAGAAGCTCGGCTTCAAAGCCGACCATCGCGAGTTCGAATTACCTGCCGCCGTGCTCAGAGCGATGGGTGTGAGTCAGATCAAACTCATCTCCAACAATCCGCAGAAAGTTTCGGCGCTCGAAGCAGCGGGCGTGCATGTGGTCGAGCGCGTTCCCTGTGAGCCGGAGACGAGCGCACATTCTGCTGCATATCTGAGAACAAAACGAGAGAAGCTGGGTCACTTACTCGGCAGCAGCGAGTAAGTACGAGCAAATGTTCGTGATGACATCTATGCGCCACCTTGCGTCATCACAACATCCATGCCTTTGAGCCGCAAACGTCGCTTATCGCTGGTGCGCGAAGCCGACGCCTCTGGCCGCACTCTGGAGATCTACCAGCAGATTAAAGCTGCGCTAGGGGTTCCTCATGTAAACGTCATTTTTCAGGCTTATGGCGCGTATCCCGCTGCTCTGGATGCGATCTGGAACGCTCTGCGTCCCTGCGTGGAAACCACAGAATTTTTTCGCTGCGCCGAGAGATTGCGCGGTGAGGCATACACCCGAACGCACAATTACTTCACTGTGCCCGACCTTTGTGCCAGCATCCAGCAAGTACATTTCTCAACCGGAGCTCAGCACGAACTAACAGACGTCGTCGAACTGCTGCACTACAACAACCCTCTGCTGCTGTTGATTGCAGCCGCCCAGTTACAAGCATTTGAAGACGGTCCGCCAGTGGCGCGGACTGCACAGCGCAATGCAGAGCATCCAGTCTTCTCGCAGAAGCCGATCAAGATTTCGGAAGAAGAAGCATCGACACCCATTCGAAAGGTCTATGAGGACATTAAGCGGACTTTAGGAGTAGCAGTCATCAATACCGATTACCAGGCGTTCGCGCGCTTTCCTGATTTCCTCAACATGTATTGGGGTGCCTTAAAACCAGCAGTCTTGTCACCGCTGTACGGCGAAAATCGACGTGCGCTACACGACTCTGCTCTTACGTTGGCTGGCGATCTGCCGAATGCCCCGCAACTTACTGTCGAGCGTATGCAGGAATCTGGATTGAGCCCCGACGAAATCAGCGCAGCCATTCACATCACTGAGGAATTTCTCGATGTGCTTTCGGGTCTCGTGCTGAATATCGCATTCGCCAAGATCTCACTCGAGGGCGGCAACACTGGAAAGACTGGCCCGCGAACTGAATTCCCAAAGCGGGCAGCTTAAAAGAACGGCAGCTGAACTCAGCCTTCTTTACGTTCCATTTTTCGAGTTGGATCTTGGTGTAGCTCAGCGACAGGAGTTCTCAACAATCCTTCAATAATGTTAACCAACACCGCATGAATTCCAGCTTCCAAGGCTTGAACCACAGGAACATGCCGTGGATTATCAACAGCGCGGATCCTCTGCGCTCGCGAACTCACGACCAGCGCATGAGCCTGCAAGAGTTGTTCGCGGGCGGAAGTTTTTAATTCCTGACTTCCGGGGTCCACAACCAGTAAAAACATATCTGGCGCCAGAATTTGAGCACTGGCAGTTGACTCTACGATCCCGTTTCCATCCGCGGAAATTTCTGTCTTCAATGCTGAGCAAGCTGCGACCAAGCCTTCTGGTTCAGCCGAGACCAACAAAGACCGCACTGCTCCAGCTGCCAAATAGCGCGCTGTATCCGTGTGGGCGTCTCCGGTTCTCTGTTCCCAAATTCGCCAGCCCGCCCCAGATGTGACAGCAACGCACTCCTCTGGTTCGTGAAAATGCGACGTGATCTTTGCTGCCGTCCATCGGGCACTGACAAAATGGCGAATGATCTCGCAAACGAGCGTGGTCTTGCCAACATGCTTTGACTGCCCGCCTAGTACGATCAGGGCCATGAAGCAGCTATTTTGTTCCTTTGCGAGTGAGGCGCGCGAGCGTGGCCAGTTCCTTCAAATATTCCTTGAGCGGCCGCGCTGGTGTCCCCCAAAAAACAATTCCCTTCCCGCGCAACACTTTCCCGTTTAGAACGCCGCTCTGTCCGCCTAGAATCGTTCCGCCTTCGATTTCAGCGTGCTCGCCGATGCCCACCTGGCCGCCAATCATGGCTCCGGGACCAATTCGGGAGCTTCCGGAGATTCCGGTCTGCGCAGCAATCACGGCATTCTCGCCAATCTCGACGTTGTGACCGACGTGAACCATGTTGTCGAGCTTGGCGCCACGGCGGATTACCGTCTGATCGAGTGAGCCGCGGTCGATGGTGCAGTTCGAGCCAATCTCCACGTCATCTTCAATCAACAGCGTTCCAATTTGCGGGAAGAGTTGATGCCGGCCATGCTCATCCTGAACGTAGCCGAAGCCAGTCGATCCAAGTACAGTGCCCGGTTGGACGACTACTCGATCGCCGAGCTCAGAGTTAGCAAAGATTGTCACGTTGGGGTGAATGCGGCACTGCGTCCCGATGCGAGCATTACTTCCGATGACGGAATTCGCGCCAACCGTAGTGAAGTCGCCAATAGAAACACCTTCACCGATCACCACTCCTGCACCGATGAACGTGTGCTCTCCAATCTGCGCACTGACATGAATTTGAGCGCTGTCATCGCGGCCCTCAATCGCGGGTTCGCGGCATATCTGCGCGGCGATTCGAGCGAACAGCAGCTTGGGACTATCGGAGATCAGGAAGGGCTTGTCGCGTCGCGTGGCGCTCGCAAATCGACCGGTAACAATGGCGGTAGCCCCCGAGTCCAGCGCTTGCTGAAATCGATCTTCGTCAGAGGCAAAAACCAGATCTCCCTCTCGAGCGTTCGGGATGCTGGCGATGCCGGTGACAAGAGTCGTGGCATCGCCCAGCAGTTGCGCGCCGAAGCGGGCCGCCAAGTCTCCAACACTGTGCCTTTCGCCCTTCATTGAGCTTAGTAAATCGGAGCCCCTCCGGGTGGTCGCGTCTTCCAACGCCGGTGCACCCATAACCATTGCTCCGGATATTTTGCAGCGTATTCCTCGATGACTCGCGTGAAGAGCGCAGTATTTGCCACTGCATCCGCTTCATCGTCTGCTGTGGAGACGAGCTGCAATGCTGGATCGAAGCGCACCCGATACTTCTTCAACCGCTCGTCCCAAATCGTGAATGCCGGCACCACAGCAGCGCCGGAGCGCAGCGCCACTCGCGCCATTCCCGATGCGGTACAAGCAAGCACGCCGAAGAAATCGACGAACACTCCCTGCGGCGGAGTCATATTCGTGTCCATCAAAATGCCGACGGTCTCGCCTGCTTTCATAGCGGCCAGCAGTCCACGTGCAAAATCTTCTTTTGCGAAAGTTTCATTGCCGTGCAATGTTCGATAGCGATCCACCAGCGCATCCACCTTACGATTGTCCAAGCGGCGCACGACGATCTTGATTTGATTCCCGAAAATGGAATGTACGAAAGAGCCAATTTCCCATCCACCGAGGTGGGCAGTGAGCAAGAGCACTCCGCGACCGGCAGCTCGCGCAGCTTCGTAGTTCTCGAAGCCATCATACGTCGCCACCTTGCGCGCGTTCTCCGCCGTATACCGCGGAAACATACAGAACTCAGCCAGCTGGCGGCCCAAACCTTGAAAGAGCCGGACGACGATTTGCCGTCGCTGCTTCTCCGTCTTTGAGGGAAATGCGATCTGTAGGTTGCGAAGTCCCACCTGGCGCAGCCGAGACATTACCGCGTACGCCAGGAATCCTAAGAACCTTCCGAGGCCAATAGCGATCGGCCTCGGCAACGCGCCGATCGTGTGAACGAATGCCCAGACCAGTACGTATTCGAGGTTCTCTCGCATGCGAATCGCGAAGCTACCATTCGACTGCGAAGACTTGCAACGTACTGCAGAAGCCGCTGCTATAGCGGCGGGCTCTCCTACTCGTGAACAAGAGCGGACCTGCTTCAGAACTCTAGCCAACTACCGCGCCGCCACCTTGGCTTCTCCGAAGTCCTTGCGTACAGCAGATAGGAATCCCTCAGAACCCGCCGGGGGCCGCACAGTTCCACTTAGGATGACGCGGAAGTTAATGTCACGGCCATAAAACGTTCGAGTATCGCCGCGGTTCTGCTCGATCCATGCACCTTTCAGCGAGATTCCCGCGAAGATCCCTCTCGAGCGAGAGTAGGTAAGAATCTCGGTCTGCAACAAAATGTTGGTGTCCGCGGCAGCTGTACGTCCAACCGGACCCGCGGACGCAGATGCATCGGCGCCAATCTTTACCTTGTGCGCGAGCAGCGATTGCACGCCTTTATCGTTCATGAAAAGCATGATCAGATCGACTGCTTCGCCCCCGATCTGCAGCCCGAAGCTCCCACCGCCGAGACGATAAAAAGCTGGAGCGCTCCATCCGTGTGCCGTGCGGCAAGTGACGACGCCCTGTCCATACTCTCCGCCGAATCCAAAGCCAGCCTTCATGAGCGAGGGAATTACGCCAACACATTCAGCATGCGCGAGTATCTCCTGCGGAATGCCTTTATCCGGAGCCGAGGTTACCTGGTTCAAGATCGTTCCCGCTTTATTCAATCGATCCTGGAGCTTGACGCGATCGCCTTCATCGTTGGCGTAGCTGAGACCAGGGAAACAGAAAACCACCAACATCAGAGCCGTAGATATCAGGAGGAGTTTTTTGATCAAGTTTAGTCCTTTGTCTGTCGTTTACGGTCGATTCAAAGCAGTCGAAAACCTGAGGCAGTATCACAATGCGGCAAGTTCTAATCCACTGCCGGAGGTACCAGTCCGATAGTAACGCGAGCTGGTAAATGCACGAAAGTACTATGTCGAGTTCGTCCTTTTGTTGGGCCTTTCGTGATGTGACTCAGGAAGTCAATAAGGTGTGTAATCGAGGTACCGAATGTCAATTCGGGAAGAGGCAAGATGACGCAGCGAAGCGATTTTTCATCACTCGAAACCGATCGGTCGATCGGTGTATCCGATGGCGCTGCGTCGGGCCACGCTACGCGCAGCAAGCGCGCCGTGCGCATCGCCGTGTCACTGCCCGTAGAAATTCGCGATCAGTTTGGCGGAAAAGACCAGGCGCGCACGCAATTCGTGATGCTCCGCGGTTGCGTATTGAGCACCACATTGCCAATCCGCGCAGGCAACAAACTTACTCTTCAGAATCTTAAGAATGGTCGCACGGCAGAGAGCCACGCAATCGGCGTGGAAACTGGACTGAATGGCACGCACCAGGTCGAAATCGAATTCACCAGCGGCCAGCCCGAATTCTGGCCGGTCCAATTTCCGGCAGAGGAACCGAGACCTTCTGCTGCCGGTACAGCGTCGGAAATCGGCAAGTCCACTTCCGAATCGCGTCATGTGAGTCCGGTCTCGGGTAAAGAGCTTCTCGTTCTGGCTGATTCGGTCCCCCGAGACTTCGAAGGCGGGCATTCACATTCTCCCGAACGAATCGCAACAAAGGTTGCGATGGCCGATTCGGTTGCGCAGTTTCGTGCCGCCAACCGCGCTGCTCATAAGCGCGAACAGCGCAGGAAAGCCATCTACTCAGCACTGTTCTTTGCAGCGCTCTCAGGAGCGGCCGTGGGAGCCCGTTACTGGCTTGCAAATAGGCCGCAGCTGCTTGAAGCAACACCTGCTCCCGAGTTGCGCAAAGTAGCACAAAAAATCGCCCGCGCCATTCCGAAGAAGGAATCGAATGCCGCGGAAGCAAGTGCGGTGGACTCGACCGACATGGAGACGCGCGCAGCAACTCAAGTTTCGAGTTCACCTCGGCCCGTCGCGTTAGCGCCCCCAAGTACCTCGGCGGATTTCCGAGCGTCCCAGGTCCCTGGCGAGCCCAGCACCGCAGCAACGCAGGCTGAGGCTCCACCCGCAACCTCGGACACTCAAGTCGCGGTTCGTCATGGGTCGTCCTTTGCAACAGCTCGCAAAAGCAAAGTGGACGACTCTAGCGAGGAGCCAATCGCCTTGCCGCTCCGTGAAGCTGAAACGGCCAGCGCTGCAAAGCCGCAAGCGCTGAAAGACGTTGTCGCTAACGTGCCCGCTCATACAGCAGTTTTGGCCGCGGAGGTTCCACCAGTTCCGAAAAAAGCCGTTCCGGCGAAGTTGGTCCATTCCGTTCCAGCTCAGTACCCGCCCATGGCTCGCCAGCTCCACGTCGAAGGCGAGGTGCTGCTCAATGTGAACGTCGATCCGGCCGGCACGGTTAGCAACATCAGCGTCGTTTCGGGACCGCCGTTACTTCGAGATGCCGCAACCGACTGCGTCAAGCGTTGGAAGTATCAGCCGGCAATGCTAGGCGACAAGCCAGTCGCAAGCACGGAAATCGTGAAACTCGACTTTCATTGGCGCTAGAAGTTCCGGAAGACCTCTCTCCAAATCCTCTGCAGCCATTCGGTGGTTAGAATGGATGCGCATGTCAATGCTGCACAACGTGCGCGTCTCGCTGGAAATGATTAAGTGGGAGCACTCCATCTTTGCACTGCCCTTTGCTCTGTGCGGTGCGATGTTGGCCAGCAATGGATGGCCTGCCGCGTGGCAGCTGCTCTGGATCGTCGTAGCAATGGTAGCCGCGCGCTCCGCCGCCATGGCGTTCAATCGCTATGCTGACGCGGAGATCGATCGCGCCAATCCGCGAACCAGCAAGCGTGCTCTACCCGCAGGAATGCTGAGCAAGAAATTCGTCGCAGCATTCGTCATAATCGCCAGTGCTGTCTTTGTCCTCTCAGCTGCAATGCTAAATCGACTAACGCTAATTCTCTCCCCAGTCGCCTTAGCGGTCGTGTGCCTCTACTCATATACGAAGCGATTCACGAAGTGGTCACATCTGGTGCTGGGATTTGCGTTGGGCATCGCTCCCGCTGCTACATGGATCGCAATTCGCGGCTCGCTTGATCCGCGCATTCTTCTGCTCACAGGAGCGGTGACATTCTGGGTGGGCGGCTTCGATGTGCTGTATGCATGTCAGGACTGTGAGTTCGACACCAGCTTTGGGCTTCACTCGGTGCCGCGCCATTACGGGATAGCCAATGCCCTGCTCCTGGCGCGAATCATGCACGCTCTCATGCTTCTGTTCCTCTTCGCCCTGGTGTTTGCGTTTGGATTGGGCAAGCTTGCGATCGCGGGGGTGATAGCTGTTGCAGCACTTATTGCATACGAACACTCGCTTATCTCTGCAAAAGACTTATCGAAGTTGAACGCGGCATTCTTCACCATGAACGGCATCATCTCGGTCGTCCTGTTTGTGTTTGTGGCAGCCGACCTGCTTCTTCCCAGATTTCGGTAAAATCCGTGTTCGCAATTTCCGGAGATCAGTCTGGCTTCCTCTCGAGACAAGCAAGCGTCGCCGCTGCGGATTGCCGTGGACACCGGCGGTACCTTCACCGATTGCGTCTGGATCGAAGATGAGCATCTCAAGATCCTCAAGATTTTCTCTACGCCCCACGATCCATCCGAAGCCATTGCTCAAGCCGTAGAAAGAATTGCAGGAACTCGTAACTGTGAGGTCGTCCTGCTCCACGGAACGACGGTGGGAACAAATGCTCTTCTGCAGCGAAAAGGTGCGCGTACAGCCTTGGTGACGACGGCTGGATTTGAAGATGCCATTGAGATCGGACGGCAAGCTCGCCCCAGACTCTACGATCTGAACGTCACAAGGATCGAACCACTAGTTGCTCGCGAGCTGCGCTTCGGCGTCCAAGAACGTACCCGGCCTGACGGCACATTGGAGCGCGCTCCATCAGCAGAAGAACTGGCAGCGCTTTTGCGGCTCATTGAAGAACGTATCCCAGAGTCGGTGGCAATATGCCTGCTCTTTTCGTTTGCCAATCCCGAAAACGAGCTTGCCGTCGCCCACGAGCTGCGGCGAGTCAACGTGCCCATTTCGCTTTCGCATCAGATTCTTCCCGAATTTCGTGAGTACGAGCGCATGAGCACCGTCACGGTGAACGCTTACTTGCAGCCGCTCATGCAGCGCTATTTGGAAAGTCTCGAATCGCGCATCTCAGCACAACGAAAAACGCGAGTGTTCGTAATGCAGTCAAGCGGGGGCATCACTGCGCTCGCCAGTGCGGCGGCGCAGCCAGTACGAACTGTCCTCTCCGGTCCTGCTGGAGGAGCTGTTGGAGCGCTGGAAATGGGGCGCGCCGCCGGATTCGAAAATATCGTCTCTTTCGACATGGGGGGCACGTCCACCGACGTCGCTCTACTCGAAGGAAGTCTCAACCTGTCTTCTGAAGCCGATGTTGCCGGTCTTCCAGTACGCGTGCCCATGCTCAACATACATACAGTCGGTGCGGGTGGAGGATCGCTGGCGCGCATCGACGCCGGGGGCGCGCTGCGCGTCGGCCCGGAATCGGCCGGGGCTGATCCCGGCCCGATCTGCTATGGCAAGGGAACACAACCAACCGTCACCGATGCCAACCTATTGCTAGGACGCCTGCGTGCAGAGAACTTTCTTGGCGGAGAGTTTCGTCTTGACATCGAACGCACTCAGGCCTTCTTCACAAAATGGATTTCCCAGAATAGTCTCGACGGGACTGCCGAGCAGTGGGCTCTGGGCATCATTCGCGTGATCAACGCCACGATGGAGAAAGCCATCCGCGTGGTCTCCATCGAGCAGGGGTACGATCCCCGCGAGTTCTCTCTGCTTGCCTTTGGAGGAGCAGGCGCCCTCCACGCGTGCGAGTTGGCAGCTGCCCTATCCATGCCGCGGGTGATCGTTCCTCCGGCTCCGGGGGCGCTTTCCGCTTACGGAATTCTGGTTAGTGATGTCGTCAAAGATTTTTCACGCACCGCTCCCAGGCTGTTAACGCTGAGCGAGTTTCGGAAGTCCGCGAATGAAATTGGGAGAATCTTTGGTGACCTAAGAAACGCTGCACTCCGCGAGTACTCACGCGAGGAATGGAAAGGCAAGCCGCGCCTGGAATATTCCATCGATATGCGCTATCAAGGCCAAGGATACGAGCTACGGATTCCATGGAAAGCGTCCCCTGCGCTGCTTGACGATTTCCATCGCGCCCACCAGCGCAGGTTTGGATATAACCATGCGACGAAGAACATCGAAGCAGTCACGCTTCGACTGCGCGCCACTCTCGCGCAAGGATCGCCCGCCCTGAAGCGTTCGGAAACGGGAGAGCAAAGCAACAAGAAAGAGCGAGCTTCTGTGATCTTTACAGGTAGGGCCATTGCAGCGCCAGTGCTCACACGAGAGCATCTGAAGGCGGGATTCACTTCTTCAGGGCCATTGATCATCGCGGAGTACACGGCCACAACGGTCGTCCCGCCGGGTTGGAAAGTGTCAGTTCACCGTTCCGGCACGCTTGTGCTCGAACCTGTAGCAAGCGCAAAAAGAAAAAGACGCTCGACTTGAGCGTCTTTCTAATCAGAAATCTCCGGGTCTCATGCAGCGTCCCGTTCTTTGTCTTTACGACTGATCTCGTCTTTCACGTTACGAGCGCTGTCCTTCACTTTGCCCCAGGCGTTTTCGGCGCGACCTTTGATTTCATCCATCGTGCCTTCGCCCTGTGCCTGCGTGTCGCCGGTCCACTCTCCTGCCTGGCGTTTCGCGCGTCCAGCGATCTCATCAATTTTGCCCTTAATTCGATTCTTATCCACGGTTGCCTCCTCGCTTCTGATGGGTTGAATTTATTTCTTCAGCTGCCCGGGTTCGTACCGTCGTCTAGAGCGCGGTTCGTCGTCCGGTGAGCAATTGGAAGATCAGCGCGACCAGCGCCAGCACGAGTAGTAGATGAATGAATCCCCCGAGCGTGTAGCTGCTGACGACTCCGATCAACCAGAGCACAAGCAGAATGACAAAAAGGGTCCAGAGCATGGGCCCACCTCCCAAAGAGTGTTGCGACTAACTCTGCCAGTATGACGGTTGTTGGCAGGAGATGGTTGCAGTGGATCGAGAGCGGCTGAAACGAAGCGGTGTGCCTTCTGCCGCCGCCTACGCCTAGCGCGTTGTATCTACAGTGCTTTCTCTCGCGGTCTGAATTCCCGCTTTGAAACCAGAGCTGCCGCCTTTGGTTCCTGCTGCACTGGCGAACGACACGCCTTACTTTATGATTGTGAGCTGACCACCGGCGCCTGAGACTCACGCCGGGTAGCCCAAGCCGAGATGAAGATAGCCATTCAAGGCGAACGGGGTTCCTTCAGTCACGAAGCTGCTCTGAGGATGGTGCCTTCGTGCCAGGTGGTTCCCTGCGCGCGCTCTGCGGAAGTGTTCGACAGCGTCCTCAAGCGGCGTGCAAATGCTGCTGTGATCCCGATCGAGAATACGCTCGCTGGCCCAGTCACGGAGCATTTCGACCTGCTCCTCGAACATCCCTTGTTCATCCATGCGGAGCATCGCCTGCGCATTCGCCACAACGTTATTGCCGCACAGGGAATCAAGCTTTCGCAGCTTCGCCGCGTGCTATCTCACCCGGTTGCATTGGACCAATGCCGCGGATTCTTTCGCGAGCACCCCGAGCTTCAACAAGTCCCCTTCTATGACACTGCGGGAAGCGTGAAGCACGTCATAGCTGAGAACGCGAAAGATGCTGCTGGTATCGCCAGTCGTCAGGCAGCGATAGAGTACAAAGGCAAGATCCTCAAGGCGGGAATCGAAGACGATCCGAAGAATTTCACCCGCTTCCTGCTGATCGTACCCAGAGAGCGCTGGGAGCAGAGCGCAAACAAAACTTCCATCGCGTTCTCCGTGCCCGACCAGCCCGGGGCTCTTTTCAAAGCCCTCGCCGTCTTCGCCCTGCGCGACATCTCACTGAGCAAGATTGAGTCGCGCCCGGTCAAAGGACACCCATGGCAGTACGTCTTCTACGCCGATCTGAAGTGCGGTCAAAGTGTGGCGTCAGAAAATGCCTTGCGCCACCTCCGCGAGATATGTGCCATGGTCAAAATTCTCGGTATTTACCGGGCGGCATAGCCTCGTTTCCTGTCCCGAAAATCTCTCGCTCACCTGTGCGTTTCGACGACAGACCATCAGCACAGTTGAGTAGTACAATTTCACGCTCCGAATCTTTTTCAGAAGTTGAGTCATCTACTATCAAGGTTTATAAGGCACTCATATGGCAGAACGTAAGACCGAGCCGACTCCGCAACAGCCGGCTAATCAACAGGTAGAAAAAGAAGTAGACATCAGCGAACGCACGCTCCCGGTCCTTCCGGTGCGCGACACCGTGCTGTTTCCGCACGCGGTGCTACCTCTGACGGTAGGCAGAGAGAGCTCCGTCCAACTCATCAATCAACTGGGAGAAGAGAAGAATATCGTCGTGGTCGCGCAGCGCGAAGCGCGCGTCGATTCGCCGCAACCGACCGACCTCTACACCGTAGGCACTCTCGCCACAGTACACAAAGTGGTCAAGATGCCCAACCAGAGCTTGTTCGTCTTCACCGAAGGCGTTGAGCGCATCCACGTCCGCGAATACCAGCAGCTAACCCCGTTCATGCGTGCGATCGTCGATCCTATTGCCGAAGGCAAGAGCGAGGGTGGACCAGAGATCGAGGCGCTGCAACGCAACGTACTCACGCTATTCCAGCAGATCGTCACCGGATCGCCAACGCTGTCGGACGAACTGCAGACAGTCGCAATCAACATCGAAGAGCCCGGACGCCTTGTCGATTTCATTGCCTCTTCCCTACCGTCGCTCTCTACGACGGACAAGCAGGAAATTCTCGAGATCACCGACGTCAAATCTCGCCTGCAAAAGATCAACAAGCATCTTGCCAAGGAACTCGAAGTTCAGCAATTGCGCAACAAGATCCAAAGCGAGGTCCAGGATCAGGTACAGCAATCACAACGCGAGTACTATCTCCGCGAGCAATTAAAAGCGATTCAAAAGGAACTCGGCGAGCAAGACGAAACGCAACGCGATACCGAAGAGCTGAAGAAAAAAATTGAAGACGCCGGCATGCCGGAGGACGTGAAGAAAGAAGCCTTGAAGGAGCTGACGCGTTTAGGCCGCATGTCTCCAATGGCCGCCGACTATTCGGTCACTCGCAGCTACATTGAATGGCTCGCGGTTCTGCCGTGGAGCAAATCTTCTGGCACCGACGTTGACATCATAAAAGCAAAAGAGATTCTCGACGAAGATCACTACGATCTGCAGAAAGTCAAAGACCGCATTCTCGACTACTTGTCTGTTCGAAGGCTAAAACCCGGAATGAAGGGACCGATCCTCTGCTTTGTGGGCCCTCCGGGAGTGGGAAAGACTTCGCTGGGACGCAGCATCGCTCGAGCCCTCGGACGCAAATTTGCGCGCATCTCGCTTGGCGGAATGCACGATGAAGCCGAGCTTCGCGGACATCGTCGGACGTATATCGGTGCGCTCCCCGGACAGATCATTCAGAACCTGCGTCGTGTCGAGACGAACGATCCCGTCTTCATGATGGACGAGGTGGACAAGCTCGGACGCGACTTCCGCGGCGATCCCGCGTCGGCGCTGCTCGAGGTGCTCGATCCCGAGCAGAACTCGACGTTCCGTGATAACTATCTCGACGTTCCGTTCGACTTGTCGAAAGTGCTCTTCATTTGTACGGCAAACATGCTCGATCCCATTCCGGAACCGCTGCGCGACCGCATGGAGATCATCGAACTGCAGGGATACATCGAAGACGAGAAGGTACACATCGCCTATCGTTATCTGATCCCGCGACAGATCGAAGAGAACGGCATCAAGCCCGATCAGATTGAATTTCCAGAAGAGGCAGTGCGCTACATCATCCGACACTACACGCGCGAAGCCGGCGTTCGTAACCTGGAACGCAACATCGGAACGATGTGCCGCAAGCAGGCGCGCCGGATCGCCGAAGGAAAAACCGAGAAACTGGTCCTCACTAAGGAGATCGTTCAGGAATTCCTCGGCGGCATCAAGGTCCGCGTCGATACGGAAATTGCCGAGCGCACCAAGCGTCCTGGAGTCGCAGTTGGCCTCGCGTGGACTCCAGCCGGCGGCGATGTGCTCTTCATTGAAGCCAACAAAATGAAGGGTAAAGGCAGCTTCAGCATGACCGGCCAGCTTGGCCAAGTCATGCAGGAGTCGATGCAAGCCGCGCTTACCTGGGTGCGCTCTAACGCCAAGCACTTGGGTCTCGACGAAGAGTTCCTAAAAGAACTCGACATCCACATCCACGTGCCTGCGGGCGCCGTTCCCAAGGACGGACCGTCAGCAGGCGTGACAATGGCAACTGCTCTCGTATCGCTGCTGACTGGAACGCAAGTGCGTCCGCTCACAGCAATGACCGGCGAGATCACCCTGAGTGGAAACGTCCTTCCCGTGGGCGGAATCAAGGAAAAAGTGCTCGCCGCCAAGCGCGCTGGAGTCCGCGACGTGATCTTGCCTGCAGAAAACCGGCAGAACGTCGAAGAGGATCTCACGCCACAGCAGCTCGAAGGCGTGAACGTCCACTACGTCAACAGCATAGACGAGGTCCTCAGCATCGCCCTACCGCACGACGAAGCCGAAGCCAAGCACGACGCCGAAGAGCGCGAGCAGGTGCTCCAGCACGTCGGGTAATAATTTGTCACAGGAGTTGCAAGAAAGCCCCGCTTTGGCGGGGCTTTTCATTGCTCGCTAATACGCACCTTCGTTTCTGAAACCATGTACCATTTCGAATGATGGCCATCGAACGAAAACTATTCCTTCACACAGTTGCGGCTGCTGCAGTATTCTCCTCGTCCTGGCTCTACTCCCAAGACGGGAAGCAAGTCACGTTCAGCGACTACAGCGAGCAAGCGCCCGGAGTCGTGCACAAGATCACCGTTGCCGACCTTCCGCAGCCCTATGCAACCAAATCTGTCGATAACGGGCCGGACCTGGTTCCCCGTCCCAACGATGCATGGCCGCAGGCGCCCGCAGGGTTCAAAGTCGATCTGTACGCAACTGGGCTGCACAACCCTCGGCTGATGCGTACGGCGCCGAATGGCGATCTATTTCTCGCCGAGAGCGATGCGGGCGATGTGAAGGTCTTCCGGGGCATTGGGAAGGACGGCAAGCCGGAGAGCACCGAAGTATTTGCGACGGGACTGCGTAAGCCGTTTGGCATCAACTTCTATCCACCCGGACCGAATCCCCAATGGGTGTACATCGGCAACACCGACGCGGTCGTTCGCTTTCCCTACAAGAACGGCGATATGAAAGCCAGTGGTCCTGAGCAGAAGATCACTGATCTCCCTGGCGGTGGACGCCTGCGTGGCGGAGGACACTGGACGCGCGACATTGTCTTCTCCCCCGATGGCAAGAAGATGTTCGTCTCCGTCGGCTCGCATTCGAACGTCGATGACACCGACAACAATTCCGTCGAGTTCCACCGCGCCGATGTTCTCGAATTCAATCCCGACGGCAGCGGTCTGCGCGTTTACGCCTCGGGCATCCGCAACTGTGTGGGTATGGCCATCCATCCCAAAACGGGAGAGCTATGGTGTTCCACAAATGAGCGCGACGACATCGGTGATAATCTCCCGCCCGACTACATCACGCACGTGCAGGAAGGCGGTTTCTACGGCTGGCCGTGGTACTACACTGGCGCTCATCAGGATCCGCGGCACGAAGGCAAACATCCAGAGCTGAAAGACAAGGTCATTGTGCCCGACGTTCTGGTGCAGCCGCACATAGCGTCACTGGAGATGCTCTTCTACGGAGGCAAGCAGTTCCCTGCCGCGTATCGTGGCGACATCTTCGCCGCCGAGCACGGTTCCTGGAACAAGAAGCAGCGCGCGGGATATGAGGTGTTGCGCGCACCGATGCAGCAAGATGGGCACGCGAAAGGCTACTACGAAGACTTCCTAACTGGCTTTGTCACCAAAGAGGGCCAAGTCTGGGGACGCCCAGTAGGAGTAGCTGTAGGACCAGATGGCTCGCTCTTCGTCAGCGACGATGGAACCAACTCGATCTGGCGCGTGAGTTACACAGGCAAGTAGTACAGAACCGGCGCCGGTAGGCGGTGAGGCAGCCGCTGGTTTTCCCGCTGCGCTCCTTACATCACATGCAAAACTGCCCGGAGCTGGCCCCTGCCATCTCCTGCTCACCCACCAGCCCGGCGGCCGCTCATTACTTCCCGATGCCCGAGCCCGCCTGCTTGCGCAGGTACGTGAAGTCGTACTCCACATGCCAGGACTTCCCACCATCCGTCGATCCCTGGCTTAGCTGCCGTACCTTATCTGGTCCTTCATTGAAGAATTGCAGATGGCGGCGGAGCTTGTCTCCGTTCGACTGGGGGATATCGTCGGTCCAATAATCCATCACACCGTTTTTTAGGCCGCCGTAGAAGTGAATCATCCCACCAACGTTGTCGACCCAGAACTGTTCCCAACGCTTAAGGCTGGCGTTGTACACGTTGTAGCTCTTGCC
>CAYZHX010000002.1:0-14659 GCA_964476905.1 uncultured Terriglobales bacterium | reverse complement strand
TTTTCCCGTACTGGCATAAACTTCTGCCAGCCCATAGTCCACGAAGAACGAAGGAAAGCCTTTTGCCTTGGCGCTCTGAAAGGTTGCGAGAGCCTCCTGGTTGTGCCCGGCTTTGTGCTGCGAGACTCCGAGGCGATACCAATAGCGACCGATCGCCGGATGAGCGTCGATCAATTGCTGATAGAGCCTCTCAGCCTCTTGCCAGTTTTGTGCCTGATAGGCAGTGTCGGCGGCAGCTCCCAACTCAGGAGCTTGCTGTCCCGCGGCGCAGAATGCGAAACACCACATTGATGCAAGCAACGCGAAGAATTTCATGAGTTTCTCCGTCCAATTCGTAGGAACTGCTGAGATTGGACGAGATGACTTCGAGAAAACAACTCGAGAGGTATGACATGTAGGTGTTCAGGTGTCAAAACCCCAAGAGGCGAACACGAAGGTCACGATGGCAAAAGAGGAGGTCACGAACAAAATCTCCGTGACCTCCTGTTTTGTACTTCGTGACCTTCGGGTTCGCTCTTCTCGTCAGTGTGCCTTCAACTTACGATCGAAGAACGCAGCGCCGGCTTTGTATGAGTTCACCCAGTCGCGCCACAGCAGCAGGTCGTGAATCTCGTCCGGATAGATGATCTCCTCATACTCGACACCTTGCTTTTTCAGTCTCTGTACGAGGTCGACAGTCTGATTAAAATTGACGTTGCGATCGTCATCGCCGTGGATCAACAGAACCGGCGATCGCCACTTGTCGACTGATGAATCAGGCGACGACTCCCACGCCAGCTTCTGCGCGTCTTTCAAATCAGGAGCTGCATTGGCATCTTCTTCCCAGCGCGACAGGAACATCGACCAGTCGTGCACTCCGTGGAAGTCCACTCCCGCTTTGAAAATGTCGGAGTCGCGCGCCAAACCCATCGCAGTCAGAAATCCGCCGTAAGACCCGCCCCATAGTCCTACGCGCTGCGGATCTACATTCGGCAGACTCTGCAGATACTGCGCTCCGGCAAGTACGTCGTTGTACTCGGAAGCGCCGCGCCACACACTATTCGGCGGCTGGCGGAAATCATGGCCGTACATAATCCCGAGTCGATAGTTCACCGAGAGCACTGTATATCCGAGGCTCGAGAGGTACTGATTTTCCGCGTAGGCATTGTGGTAGTAGTACATGTAATGGAAGCCAAGCAGCATCTGCCTGCTTGGGCCGCCATGGGTGAAGATCAACGCCGGGCCGCGTCCAGTCTGATTACGCGGGGTAAACAGCTGGCCGTGGACGGTGTACCCATCGCTGCTCTTAAAGATCACCTGCTTCGGAGTCACAAGCTGAGCCGAAGGAAAATCCTTCGGAAGTGCGTCTTTCGCGAGTAACTCTCTTCCCGAATTGGTAATTCGATACGCTAGCGCCGGAGTTGTGGCGCTGGAGCCGAGGCAAAACATTTGTCCATCAGCGCTCAGCACTGGAGACCACTCAATGGTGTCTCCCTTCGTGATCGCCTGCTGCGGCGCTCCGCCTTTCGCATCAACTTTCCAGAGGTGCCGGCGATCCACATCGTTCTGATTCGATGAAAAGTAAATGGTCGTACGTCCGGTCTCGTTCGACGTAACGTCTTCCACATCGAAATCCCCGGAAGTAAGCTCCACCGGTTGCCCGCCCGCAATGGGAATCGAGTAGAGGTGATTACGATTTGTCTGCTCGGAGACGAAGACGATGCGATCTCCGGCAAACTGCAGTGACTCGCCGGCAAATGGTGGAAGCGAATCGCGTGGACCCGGTCCGCTCTGCCAGATTGAGTGCGCAGCATAGGTGTTTGTATCGGCAACCCAGAGAGACCACGGTGTCGGCCGCACCGGGATCAACGGCAAGTGATTCTCCTCACCAGGCGTTCGAATGAATACAATCTCGCGTCCATCCGGCGACCAGCGCGGAAAGCGATCGCGCTCGGTGCTCGGCGCGAGATAGTGAACAGCAGCGAGTAACGTCGCCTGCTCCTTCTTTCCTGCGCCCGAACTTTCTGTCTTATTAGTCGAGTCGCCGGCAAAAGCCTGGTCCAGATTGGGAATAAGTTCACCAATGGCAACAAGGCTGTGAGATTGCCGGTTCACGCGAAATGCAATCCGTTTCCCATCGGGCGACCACTGCGGCCATGAGAGCTCGCCGCGAATGTCCGTTAGAGATTTCGCCGTTGTTCCTGCCTGAACGTTGACCGGAACCAGCCAGAGTTCGTGCTTGGTCTCCCAGACCGCGTAACGGCCGTCCGGAGATATCTGGATATCCTCGCACCCTTCTTCCTCGCACCCCATGTCGCCCAACAAGCGTGGCTCGCCATTGTCGACAGCTGCAGCCCACACTTGCTGCTTCGGCTGCGAAGGCACACTCAATGGATTTGCCGATCGTCCGCCGCCGTTCAGCTCCGAGCCGCGCGCATACAGGATAGTGCGTCCGTCTGCAGTCAGCTTCAGCGATGCGATTCGCTGGCCGTCATCGCCGGAATAATGCGTGACCTGTCGGCCTACATAGTCCGGACCACTCGCGAGCCACACGTTGTCCGAACCTTTGTTGTTGAACACCCAGGCAACGACGTTCGCATGACTCGCCGCCGTAAGTTCCGTCGGAAAGGGCGAGCTCATCACTTGCTCGAGCGTGAAACTCTGACCGAAAGCTGTGGTGGAAATGAAAATTGAGGTAAGGAAAAAAACTTTGAACGCTTTCAAATGTGATCTCCGGAGTATCAGCTTTTCAGGAATTTCGCATGATACTCGCAGAGGTCGTTCACGCCAAGATTGCCGCCGCAGAGAATGAGCGCAACATGATGATCGGGCCGAAAGTGCTGCTTCATTCTGGTGGCCGCAGCGAGCGTGCATGAAGCGGCAGGTTCGGTGAGGATCTTCGTGCGTTCCAGCAGTAACGCAAGCGCCTGCATGGCTTCCTGATCTGACACCACCGTGATGCTGGAGAGATGTTCTTTGGCGAGGGCCAGTGTGGTTTCGGAGACGGCAGGAGCACCGAGCGTCTTAGCAATCGAAGTAGGACGAACTTCTACCGGATGACCAGCATCCAGCGCGCGCGCCATTGCGTCCGCACCTTCGGTCTCCACTCCCCAGAATCGGATCTTCTTCTGCGAGCGGATGGCAACCGCCGTGCCGCTCATCAACCCACCGCCTCCGATGCTGACGAAGACGTCGGACACTTCGGGAACATCTTCCAGAATTTCGAGACCGAGAGTTCCCTGCCCTGCCATCACCAGCGGATCATCAAACGGATGCACGAACAGCATGCCCTCGCGCTCGTAGTCGCGCGCCTTGGCAAACGCCTGTGAGATGTCATCGAATTGGACGACTTCCGCGCCGTATCCTCGCGTGGCGTCAAGATAGTTCCGGGGCGTCGTGTGCAACATGAGGATTACGGTTCGACATCCGAGAACCTTTCCCGCGTAAGCTACGGCTTGGGCATGGTTTCCACCGCTCACCGCGACCACACCGTTCTTACGCGCGGCATCCAGTTCCACGAGAATTTTGTTGAAAGCTCCACGAACCTTGAAGGCGCCTGTGGTCTGAAATACCTCCAGCTTGAGGTAAATGTTCGCCCCAAGCATTTCGCTCAACGTGCGATTACCAACTATCGCCGTTCGCTTGACGTAAGGACGAATTCGCTCCTGCGCGGCGCGAATGTCGGCGAGAGAAATTACCTCGTGCTGATGATTGTGTGCATTGGAAGAGTTCATCATTAGTTTCTGGCTGCGATCACGTCGGAGGTCAGCGATCTCGACGAGCAACTAGCCCTTATCGCTAACGTTGCGGAGCACAGTCTTCTTCTTTCCTTTTGGAACCAGCAGAGCGGTTCCCTTATACGTTGATGTGGCCATTCGGGAGGTTCATCGGCTCCAGCAGAACCTCTTCATCCGCTGCGACGATGATCAGCCCTGGGGGCCGTTAACTACCAATGTAGCCTGCGCGCCAACGTGTATTGATTCACTCTGATAGCACAAGTGGTACCGCGGTCAAAGCCGGTCGTGGTGTGCAGGATACCGAACGGGACTCGCGATCGTGTAGGCAACCGTCGGAGCCCGCGGCAGTGGTAGGTCGGCGGGGTGGCGACGAACGCAGTCGCAACACACGGGGCTGCCGCAACGGCTACCAGCGGCGGTTCTGTTTGCCACACTTGCGCTATGCTGCATCTGACAACCCAGTGAACCCCAAACCCGAGCTCGACATGGTCGAAACCCCGCGCGAGCAGCCGGTGCGCGCGCACATTGAAGAGCATCAAGCTGATTCCCTGCTCGACTATCTGGCTGCAGTCTTCCACATTCGCGACCAAGAGCCGGAGCGCGAAGGACGCCGCCCGGAGCGCTGGTTTCGCGGCGCCGACCGCGAGCACGATCCCATTCCCAGTCTGTTCCGATACGAAAACTCTGACGAGTGGGAGATTCGCCGCGAGTTTCGCCGGCGCGGCATCCTCATGCTTTCCGAGCGCGAGCCGCAGGATGAGTGGGAGTGGTACTTCCTTATGCGTCATAACAACGCTCCCACCCGGCTGCTCGACTGGACTGACAGCGCTCTCATCGCCCTTTATTTCGCGATACGCAAGCCGCTCCCGGAGAAGGCTCCGCCGGCCGTGTGGGTGCTGAACCCGGTGCGGCTGAATCAGATCGTCTGCAAGACGGACTCCGTCGTCCTAAGCAATGAGCCGCAGGCTGCCGGGTATCTGCCCGAGTCGCCCCGCGACGAGCTCAAACCAGAGCTGCCGATTGCCGTTGATCCTATCCACGTCTCGCGCCGCCTGGCGGTTCAGCGCAGCCGATTCACGATTCACGGCAAGGACGAAAACGGGCTGATCACGGTTGCCGCGCGGCATCCAGGAGTTCTTTTTCGGATAATGATCGCGAAAGAATGCGCGGGCGCCATCCTCAGTGACCTGCGCACGTGTGGCGTCTCCGAGACAACGATCTTCCCCGACCTCGAAGGCCTTTCACGTGAGCTGCTGGGTGAGTGGCCGGTGAAACGTCGCGAAAGCTGAGCTCCTGAATTTTTGTTCCTCTCATAGCACCAATTGAGCATCAGCATCAGGCAAAGCTCTGCATCTAACATTGAGTATCAGTCAGAAAATTTACTGAAGTTGAGCGCGCCAGCGATGGAGTGGGATTCGGCGATAAGCCTTGCATTTGCGGCAGAGCACTTGTTTGAAGCAGCCCAGCTACTCACGAGCGATGTAGTGTCGCCTCAGCGCGCGTTGAAAATTGCGCACGAACAGCACCTGGTCCCTCTCCTCGAAAACGATAACTTCCTGCCACCAGAGATTCGCGGCAAACTTCTGGCCGCGCAGAAGTCGTATGTCGAGGCTACGGCCGAGGGATTCAGTCGCGACTTCGCTCGTGAGCTGGCATCGGAGTTAATGAACATCCTCTCCGAGATCAGCGCGACGCTCAGTCCGATCGGGACGCCTTCGTTCATGCGCGTAAATCCTGAAGCAGCGTAATTGTTGCTGTCTGTCATTCCAACGGCCGCTGTTTGACCGTGAGGAACCCCATCGGCTTCGACAATGCTTGTCTCGGACGATGACCGAATCATCTAGGATCTCTGCTTCGAGCGGACCTGGCGTTAACCGACAGGGATTTCCTCAGCGCCAAAATCGCGCTTCGGAATGACAACAGTGAGTTCCATGGCTCCGCGGTGAGAAGTAGTAGGATTTGCGTTATATTCACCTTCCCAAGCATTCCGAACCCGAGGTAGGTAATGTCCCGAACTGTCCGCTGCGGCCTGATTCAGGCCCACAATCCTCTTGGCCCTGAGCACAGCCTGGCTCAAGTCAAGAAAGCCATGATCGACAAGCATCTGAAGTTGATCGAGCAGGCGGCCAAGCAGAAGGTCCAGATTCTCTGCCTGCAGGAGCTCTTCTACGGCCCCTACTTCTGCGCCGAGCAAAATCAGAAATGGTATGAGATGACCGAGCCGGTGCCCGACGGTCCGACGACGAAGCTGATGCAGAAGCTCGCAGCCAAGCACAAGATGGTCATCGTCGTACCGGTATATGAAGAGGAGATGACGGGGCTTTACTTCAACACGGCCTCAGTCATCGATGCCGACGGACGTTTCCTCGGCAAATATCGCAAGCACCACATTCCGCAAGTGGCTCCGGGATTCTGGGAGAAGTTCTATTTCACGCCCGGCGACACAGGGTATCCAGCGTTTCAAACGCGTTACGCGAAAGTAGGCGTGTACATCTGCTACGACCGACACTTTCCCGAAGGCGCGCGCATTCTCGGCTTGAATGGCGCGGAAATCGTGTTCAATCCATCCGCCACAGTTGCGGGCCTTTCGGAATATTTGTGGGAGCTGGAACAGCCAGCGCATGCGGTAGCAAATGGATACTTTGTCGGTGCAATCAATCGCGTAGGCATTGAGAAGCCATGGGCAATCGGTGAGTTTTACGGCAAGAGCTACTTCTGCAACCCTCGCGGTAAGATCATCGCACAAGCGAGCCGAGACAAAGACGAAGTCGTAGTAGCCGATCTCGATCTCGACATGATCGCCGAAGTGCGCAAGACCTGGCAGTTCTTCCGCGACCGTCGTCCGGATTCGTATGAACCATTAGTTTCGCAGGCCGGCAAGAGCGCGGGAGTAGGAAAGGGATAAAGAACGCATTCGGCAATCAGCATTCGGCAGTCGGCCAAACCTAAAAACGCTTTCAGGGCATAAGGTTTGCCGAATGCCGACTGTCGAATGCAGTTTTTCCTGGTTTTGCTGAATGCTGAGTGCCGATTGCTGAATGCCGAGGTTCTACCGATGACCAAAGACGAAATCATCCGCAAACATAAGCAGTACTTATTTCCATCGATCTCCACGTACTTCGCCGATCCGCTAGTCACAGATCATGCCAGCATGCAGTATTTGTGGGACGTCGAGGGCAAGAAGTACCTCGACTTCTTCGGCGGAATCGTAACCATCTCCGTCGGACACACGAACCCGCGCGTCACATCGAAGGTCAAAGCGCAGATCGACAAGATCACGCATGCCTCGACTCTGTTTCCCAACGAAGCCATAGTCGCACTGGCAGAAAAGATTTCGCAGATCACGCCGGGCGAAATATCGCAGAGCTTCTTCACCAATAGCGGAACGGAAGCCAACGAAACAGCCGTGCAGCTTGCGCGCATTCACACCGGCAACTTCGAAGTCGTCGCCCTGCGCCACGGTTACAGCGGACGCTCGCAACTCGCGCAATCTCTCACCGGGCACGGCACTTGGCGGAAGTCTCTCCCCAGTGGTGCGCATGGCATCGTTCATGCGTTGAATCCGTATTGCTATCGCTGCCCGCTGGGCATGAAGCCCACCGAGTGCGGCGTCGAGTGCGCAAAAGATGTGGAAGCAGTAATCCAGACCACAACCTCAGGACAGATCGCCGCGTTCATCGCTGAGCCGATCCAGGGCGTCGGCGGCTTCATCACTCCGCCCAAGGAGTACTTCAAGATCGTTTTCAACATCGTCAAGCAATACGGCGGCCTGTTCATCTCCGACGAAGTGCAAACCGCCTGGGGACGCACGGGCAAAAAGTGGTTCGGCATCGAGCAATGGGAGGTCTATCCCGACATCATCACCTCAGCCAAAGGCATGGCCAATGGCATGCCCGTCGGGCTCACCGCCACCAAACCAGATATCGCAGCCAGCTTCAAAGGCCTGCAGATTTCGACCTTCGGCGGCAATCCCGTTGTGAGCGTCGCGGCCAAAGCCACGATCGATCTCATCGAAGAAGATCGCCTCATGGACAATGCCGAGGTTGTCGGCAACTACTTCCGCCAAGGTCTCGAAGCACTCAAAGACAAGCATGACCTGATCGGCGACGTGCGCGGGATGGGCCTGATGCAGGCGCTCGAATTCGTCAAAGATCGTAAAACCAAGGAGTTCGCGCCGCAGGAAACGACGCAGTTCATGGAAGAGTGCCGCAAGCGCGGCCTGCTCGTCGGCAAAGGCGGACTCTACGCAAACGTGATTCGCATGTCGCCGCCGCTCAACATCGCCAAGAGCGATGTCGATGAGGCGATTCGGATTATGGACGAGGCGCTGAGCTCAGTCCGGGAACCTGCGGCGGCTGCAGCGCGATAGCCCGTCATTCCGAACCGCCGCTCCTTGGCGGTAAGGAATCCCTATGGACTGCGAGAATCTTGCCACTGCTTAACTTGATTTCGTACATCGCTTAGAGCTGAAAAACTCACCGCGAAAATCGGCGGTTCGAATGCAAACAAGAAACGTGAGCATGGCAACAACTCCACAGCAAAGCCGAACAGCCAGCATTGAGAGCAGTCCGCTCTACAACCATGACCTCGCGCCTGTAGAACCCGCGCGCAGAACCTGGTCCACCTACAACTACGCCGCGCTGTGGGTCTCGATGTCGGTGAACATCCTCACCTACATGCTTGCTGCGAGCCTGATCCAGGGCGGCATGGATTGGAAGCAGGCGGTGCTCACCGTCTTTCTCGGCAACTCCATAGTTCTGGCGCCGATGTTGCTCAATTCCCACCCAGGTGCCAAATACGGAATTCCCTTTCCGGTACTCGCACGCGCATCGTTCGGGCTGCTGGGTGCAAACGTAGCTGCGGTACTCCGCGCTCTGGTCGCTTGCGGCTGGTTTGGCATTCAAAGCTGGATCGGCGGCGAGGCAATCAACACGCTACTCGCGACGCTCTGGCCGGCATGGGCGAGGAACACGCATGGCGTGGCGATCTGCTTCATGATTTTCTGGGCGATCAATCTGATTGTGGTGCTCAAAGGAATTGAGTACATCCGTTTTCTACAAGGCGTGAGCGCGCCGATCCTCCTCGGCGTTGGACTTCTCCTGCTCGGATGGGCCTACACATCGGCCGGCGGATTCGGCCCGATGCTCTCAGCGCCTTCGAAATTCCGAAACGGCTCAGAATTTTTTGAGTTCCTGATCCCAGCCCTGAACGGCACAGTCGGATTCTGGGCGACAGTCTCGCTCAACATTCCTGACTTCACCCGTTTCGCTCGCGATCAGCGCGGACAGATCATTGGCCAGGCGGTCGCGCTGCCCACAACCATGACCCTGTATTCGTTCATCGGCGTCGCAGTCACGTCAGCGACAGTCGTGATCTATGGTTCGGCAATCTGGGACCCGGTCCAACTGCTCAGCCGATTCCATTCTCCAGTTGCGGTCGTGATCTCATTGCTGGCGATCTTGCTGGCAACTCTCAACGTAAACATCGGGGCAAACGTAGTGTCGCCTGCGAATGACTTTTCCAATCTCTGGCCGAAGAAGATCTCGTTCAAGATCGGCGGCCTGATCACCTGCTTCATGGGCGTCGCCATGATGCCGTGGAAGCTGCTGGCAAATCACCGCACTTTCATCTTCGGATGGCTCGGCGGATACGCCGCCGTGCTCGGTCCCGTTGCGGGAATCATGATCTGCGATTATTTCCTTATCCGGCGCAGGATGCTCGTCGTGAACGATTTGTATCTGCGCGGCTCGGGGTACGAGTACTCGGCAGGTTTCAACTGGAGAGCCATCGCAGCGCTCGTGATCGGAACCGGCATTGCGCTTATCGGTCTGGTGATCCCATCAGTGCGGTTCCTCTACGACTACTCTTGGTTCGTAGGCTTCGCGGTGGCCTTCGTCGTCTACCTGCTCTTGATGCAAATACAGGTCCGACGGAACTGAGCCACTTTGATTCTCCTCCTCCGTGCCCTCCGTGTCCTCCGTGTTTAAATAGCATTTCTCGACAATGCTCGAACTGCACACGCCGATTCAGTACGTGAAGGGCATCGGCCCGCGTGTGTCCGCCGTGCTCAACGAGAAGGGCATCTACACGGTCGAGGATCTGCTGTACTACCTGCCCTTCCGCTACGAAGATCGCGCCAATCCCAAGTCCCTCACCGAACTCAAACCCGGCGAGATGGCCAGCATCATCGTCGAGGTACGCTCATTTCATCTATATCGGACTAAGAGCGGCATTCCCATTTTTGAACTCGTCGTTGGCCAGGGGATGAAGACGATCGTCTGCACCTGGTTCCACGGCGCATATCTCAAGGACAGGTTCAAAGCCGGCCAGACGCTTGCGCTTTACGGCAAAGTAGAAGAAGGCTGGGGCAAATATGCGAAGGCGCGGCTGCAACTTATGCAACCGCAGGTGGAAGTGCTCGGAGTTAACGAAGACGATCCCGAAGACTTGTTAACCGAACGTCTGGAGAATTCCGTCGAAATCGGGCGCATTGTGCCTGTGTACGAAGCCGTCGGAAAGCTGAACTCGCGATGGTTTCGCAACACCATGCATCGGGTGCTGAAAGAGCTCTCGCCGGAGATTCCCGATGGAATTCCTGCCGCAGTTCGCGAAGAGATGGATCTCGTCAGCCGCCGCCAGGCGTTCGAGGAAGCTCACTTCCCCCCTGTCGGCGAGAGCTTCGCCGCGCTTGAGAGCCGCAGCACGCCAGCGCACCGCCGCCTCATCTTTGAAGAGCTGTTCTTCCTCGAGGTCGGCCTCGAACTCAAGCGCCGCAACTTCCGTCGGCGTACCGGGATCAGCTTCGAGCTGAATGACCGCGTTCGCGAAGCGATCAAGCGCTTTCTTCCCTTCCGCCCAACAACCGCACAGAAGAAGGTTCTTGGAGAAATCGCTACGGACATGCGAGCGCCGATTCCCATGCGCCGCCTTCTGCAAGGTGATGTGGGATCGGGAAAAACACTCGTAGCCCTTGAAGCAGCCATGATTGCCATCGAAAACGGATATCAGGCTGCGCTGATGGCCCCGACGGAGATTCTCGCCACACAGCACTATCTCTCCGCACGCAAACTGCTCGAACCGCACGGATACCGGGCCGTTCTCCTCACAGGCTCACTGGAAGAAGATCGCAAGCGCTCAACTCGCCGTCACATCGCTCAAGGCAATGCTCAGCTGGTGATCGGTACGCACGCACTCATCGAAGAAAAGGTTGAATTTTCCAAATTGGGACTGATCGTCGTCGACGAGCAGCACCGCTTTGGAGTCCTGCAGCGCTGGCGCCTCATGCGCAAGCCCAACGATGTGGAGCCCGCCGACCCCGGCAGGGTTTTAGATGGAACTGGCAATACTCTTAAATCATCTGGATCGAATGGAAAACCGAAGAAGGACGGCGGAAGCACAGGTTTTACATCACCCGATGGCCCGATCACCCGATCACCCGATCCCACTGAGCCTGACGTACTAGTAATGACCGCCACCCCAATCCCGCGTACGCTCGCCCTCACGCTCTACGGCGATCTGGATTCGAGCATCCTCGACGAGCTACCGCCCGGACGCTCTCCGATCGTCACCCGCCGCGTAACCGACGAGCGCGCTCCCGACGTTTGGGATTTTGTACGCAAGCAAGCCGCGCAAGGACGGCAGACGTATGTCGTCTATCCCGTAATCGAGAGCGCAGCGGACGAAGACGACGTTCCGCTTGATGTGCGCGAAGCCGAAATGGGAAACCTCAAGCGAGCGGACAAGGGAGATGCACGCACTAGCAGCAAACCACGACCGCGGCAGGCTTCTCTTGCCGGCATCGCTCCTCCTGCAAAGAAATCCCGCTCCGAGCGGACGCTCAATCTAAAGTCCGCAACGGCGATGTACGAAGAGTTACGCAAGAAGATCTTTCCCGACCTGCGCGTTGGCCTACTCCATGGCCGGCTGTCATCGGACGAAAAAGACATCATCATGGCCCGATTCCAGCGCGGAGAGATCGATGTGTTAGTCGCGACCACGGTCATCGAAGTCGGAGTCGATGTGCCCAACGCGACGGTAATGGTGATCGAACATGCCGAGCGGTTTGGCCTTTCGCAGCTTCATCAGCTTCGCGGACGCATCGGACGCGGCGCACACAAGTCCTACTGCGTACTGATGACTGGCGGCAAAATTTCGCCTGAAGGCGAGCGCCGCCTCGAAGCCATGGTGAAGACACAGGACGGATTCGAGATCGCGGAGCTTGATCTCGAACTCCGGGGCCCAGGAGAGTTCTTCGGCACAAAGCAGGCAGGAGCTCCGAGTTTCCGAGTGGCTAATCTCATTCGCGACCGCAAGCTACTCGAACTAGCACGCGCCGAAGCTCACCGCATCGTCACCGGCGAAGCCGCCAAGATTTCCAAAGCAGAACTCAGCACTGTGATGAGCCATTTGAAGACGCACTGGCAGCGCAGATATGGGCTGGTAGAGGTCGGTTGACCCTGGCCAAATGCAATCTTGAGGACGTGCAAGAGCTCAAGGCCGCAGCCCGAAGGGCGGAATATCTTAGCCCACGGCTGGCCTGTAAAAGACAACAACCAGTTGGCAAGTACCCGACACTGCGGCTGCCCCACCGCCTACCGGCACCGGTTCCGTTACCCCAGCGCCTTCTGCAGATCCTTTAGATTCGCCTTCTCCCAATCCTTGGCGAATTTCTCAAGCCCGATGTCGGTGAGGGGATGGTGGAACATCATTTCCAGCACCTTAAATGGCATCGTGCCGACGTGGGCTCCAGCGAGCGCTGCTTCGACCACGTGCATGGGATGGCGCAGCGAGGCAGCAAGCACCTGAGTGGTGTATCCGTAGTTCTTGTAGATCTGCACGATCTCGCGCACAAGCGTCATGCCATTGGTGCTGATGTCGTCGAGGCGTCCAACGAACGGGCTTACGTAGGTTGCTCCCGCCTTTGCCACCAGCAAAGCCTGGGTTGCCGAGAAGCAGAGGGTCATGTTGACCTTTATGCCCTCGTCGGTCAGCGTCTTGCAGCCTTTCACGCCTTCGACTGTGGTGGGCAACTTAACTACGACATTGCGGTTCCACTTGGCATAGTTGCGCCCTTGCTCGAGCATGCCCTCGAGATCAGTAGCAGTAACTTCGGCGCTCACCGGTCCGTTCACGATATTGCAGATTTCGATCACCGTCTCTTTGAACGGCTTGCCTTCTTTCGCCACCAGCGACGGATTAGTCGTGACTCCATCGAGCACTCCCATCGCCTGGCCTTCGCGAATTTCTTTTACGTTTGCGGTATCAAGGAAGAATTTCATAGCTCTTTGTCCTCGCCTCCATTGTCCTCTAAATGCTTGCAGCTGCGTTGACCATCTCTCTGATTTCAGGATGTCACTGGCCGGTAAGCGTGAAACTCTTTCATTTCAGATGACGTCCAGTGCCCTTCGGTGACAGTGAAATTGGTAAGTGTCCCCAGGCCCGAAATGCTGACCTCCACGCGATCGTCAGCCTTTAACGGACCGACTCCAGCCGGGGTGCCAGTCAGAATCAGATCGCCGGGAAGCAGCGTCATCACGCTGCTGATGTAGCGAATCACTGAAGAGAGCGAGAAGATGAAGTCGCGCGTGTTCCCTTTTTGACGGACTTCACCGTTTACGCGAGTTTGTAGATCGAGAGCTTCCGGACGGACTTCATCGCTCACAAAGGGGCCAACGGGACAGAACGTATCGAATCCTTTTCCGCGCGTCCACTGTCCATCGCTCTTCTGCAGATCGCGCGCGGTAACGTCATTGGCGCAGGTATAACCACGCACGAACGACAATGCCTCATTCTCTGTTGCGTGACGGCATTTCTTGCCGATGACAACCGCAAGCTCGCCTTCGTAGTCCACGCGCTGCGAGAGCTTCGGCATAACGATTTTGCCTTCGGGAGCAAGCAATGAAGATGGAGGCTTCAGGAAAATCAGAATGTCGGCTGGGATCTCATTGCCGAGCTCCTTCGCATGATCGCGATAGTTGCGCCCAACGCAGATGATCTTCGACGGGTTCACCGGTGGCAGCAAGTGAGCTTCGCTCATCGGAGTCGGCTGCATCTCGGTTTCGTGGAACACACAGGCGTGTTCCTCTTCCGGTGGTGGAATACGACGAGTAATGACGTATTCGCCGTTCTGAACCTCAACTTCCCCGTACTGCGGGCCGTCAGAGGTGGGGAATTTGCAGTAGCGCATCAATACAGCTTAAGGGTTGCGGGACAAAAACAAAACAGCTAGACATTTGAGTGGATTCCACGCAGCAGAGCCCTCCGGTCGCCAGAAGCGGAGCGAAGCGGCGTGAGCCCTGGGTCGAAAACAATTTGCCGACAAGCCCTGAAAGGGCGGATCGGCCTCAGCCTGCGGTGCGGGTCCTTTTAATTCCCAATATGGAACCTTTGGCGCAAGGCAACCCTCGCTGCTCCTCCCATTCCGGGATTATACGGCTGAAAATTTCGCTTGACTTTCGCCTCATCTCGTCATAGCACGGAAGTAGGGGAATGAAATGCTCCAAGCCACTGGACGGAAGCAATGGCGTGTACCGAGAACCGACATGTCTTCTTGCTCCACTGTTTCGGCGGGTTCTTCTCGAGCCGAGAGCTTGGTATCCAGAAAGGGGATCTCATCCGATCTCTACGAGATCGCGATGAGATCAAGATGGGATATCTCATCCTCCGCGACGAGATATCTGATGAGATCCGGTGAGATTTCATGAGGTTCGATGAGACTTTTGCACGCACGACAACACCGTGGACGGCGGAGGCTGAAACGACCGCTTCTCAACCCATGGCACTCGCATCCCCAACCCTGCGCGCGCAGGGTTACCCTGAGGAAATTGCTGGGTAACGCTGAAGAAAAGCCAGGGTTACGCATCGCAATTGCAAGGGTTGGGATCGGCTAAGCTGTTTAGCGCATGTTGCTGATGTCGATAGGGATAGCTGCAGAATTGAAAGAG
>CAYZHX010000001.1:0-95393 GCA_964476905.1 uncultured Terriglobales bacterium | reverse complement strand
GTCGGCAGGTTCGATTTGCGCAACCTGTGGCTCGCTCTCGTGCATACAGTTCGTTATGTAGCTTTGTTGCTTGGCAGGCGACCAAAGGTGGTTTATGTCCCCATTTCCCAGGCTTGGCTGCCCTTTCTGCGAGACTGCATGTTCCTTCTGCCGGCGAAGCTCGCGCGCAGGAGAGTGATCGTTCATCTACATGGTGGGTACTTTGGAGTTTTCTTCAAGCGAACATCGGGCCTGATGCGCTCTATTATTCGGTCGTCATTAAAGGACGTCGATTGTGCAATCGTTCTGGGAAAGAGAGTTGAGCAAGCGTTTGCGGGGATTTTGCCAGACGAGCGTGTCGTTATCATTCCAAATGGCATTCCGGATCCGTTCGAAGGCTCCGTCGTCGATAAAAGCCGCGAAGAGCCTGCGACCATTTTGTTTCTTAGTACGTTGATGGCCTCCAAAGGAACGCTGGATTTGCTTCGATCACTGCAGTTGGTTGCCGCCAGACACGGGGCTACGCGCAGCGTTTTCGCCGGTGAGTGGTACTCGAAAGAAGAGTCCAAGGTAGCAGACCAACTGATTAACGCTATTCCCGAGCACTCGAAACCTGAGTTTGTCGGTGTAGTCGGGCCCTCCCTTAAATGTCAGCTACTGGAGAACAGCGCAATCTTTGTTTTACCTACCTCTTATTCCTTTGAAGGGCATCCTTACGTCATTCTCGAAGCAATGGCCGCTGGACTGCCAATCATTTCCACCAAGTGGGCCTGCATTCCGGAAATGGTCGAAGATGGCGTGAATGGCTTTCTCATTGAACCGGGAGATGTCCAGCAACTTGCGGATCGAATTCTGATTCTACTCGGAGATCAAAATTTGCGTCGCCGAATGGGACGAGCCAGTCGTGACCGATTTCTAAAGGACTTTACTTTTGAAACATTTGCGGAACGATTGCGCGGAGTCTTTGCCACAGTGCTAGACGGTCGTTCAGCCTCGAGGGAGAGAGCGAGCGTCGCATGAGACCTGAACGCGCGACTGTGCTGAACCAGAACAGTTGTCATCGCAACCTATCCGACGTGCGCGAGTTCTGGAACGTGGAAGCTTGTGGTTCACACTTCGTTTCGGTCGAGAGAGGGACACCTGAATTTTTTGAACAGTTCCGGTCTTTTCGGTATCGGACCGAATGGCACATTCCGTTGTTGGTCCCGTTTGCTGCGACGAAGGAGAAGGATGTTCTAGAGATAGGTTGTGGCAACGGCGCAGATGGGGCGATGTTCGCCCTTGCTGGCGCAAACTATACCGGGGTTGATTTGACCGCGGCTGCGGTTGAGGCTACTCGGGCCCATTTTCAGAGTCTCGGAGTGAACGGCCAGTTTCAAACCGAAAATGCAGAGCGACTTTCGTTTCCCAACGAGCGCTTTGACTTCGTCTACTCGCATGGAGTACTTCATCATACCCGCCATCCTGAAGCAGCTTTCTCGGAAGTATTCCGCGTCTTGAAACCGGGTGGTAGAGCAATTGTGATGCTTTATCACAAAAATAGTTTCAACTATTACGTTCGTATTCTCGGGTACATGAGAGCAAGAGTCCTGCTCTATTGGCTTCTCCGCTTGAGAAGGCACTCTTCTGATCGAAGAAAGCTTGGCGTTCCGAGGTTAAGTATGCGCGGGAACGCAGATTGGGGCATTTGGAGAGAGCATTATGAAAATCTTCTTCGTTATGGGTGGTCTTACCTGAGAGCGCGCAATTTCGTTCACCGCGCAACCGACGGGCCTGAATGCCCTATTGCCCATGTGTACACACGCAAGGATGTTCACCAACTATTCCGGCAATTTAGGAGAATAGAAGCGAAGGTAGCTCATTTTCCTCTACGAAAGTATTCTCAGTTTAACTGGGTACCGTTCTCTGTAGAGCGTAAACTTTCTTCTATGCTCGGGTGGTATCTATTCGTTTTTCTCGAAAAGTAGGGAGAAAGGGGAAGTGTTTCAGTAAGAATTGTATGTGTGGCATTTGTGGCACCGCAGGCTTCGCTCAGAGAAATCTTCTTGAGCACATGACTCGCATCATGACCCATCGTGGTCCAGATGATGGAGGTGTGTTCATTACTCCGGACAAGATGTTCGGTTTGGGAAATCGGCGCCTCAGCATTATTGATCTTTCACCGCAAGGCCACATGCCGATGTCGAACGAAAACAGCACGATTTGGCTCACATACAACGGCGAGATATACAACTTTCCTGAGCTTCGATCTGAGCTGGAAGGCTTCGGGCATGAGTTTCGTTCGCATACCGATTCAGAGGTGCTCATCCACGGATATGAGCAGTGGGGAATTGAGCTGCTAAAACGTCTTAACGGCATGTTTGCTTTTGGCGTACTGGACCTGCGTACCCGGCCTGCGAGACTCGTATTGGCTCGTGATCGGTTCGGAGTTAAGCCACTCTACTATTGGCGGGTTGGCAATCGTCTTGCCTTCGCTTCCGAAATTAAATCGATTCTTGCAATCCCCGAGGTTTCGCGCGAGGTCGACGTCGCTTCTCTTCATCGCTACCTTTCGTTCCTATGGACTCCTGGGCCGGAGACGCTGTTTAAGGGAATACACAAACTCCCCCCTGGTCATTACATGGAGTGGTTTGATGGGCATCTCTCGATACAACGTTACTGGAATCTTTCGTATGAGATCTCCGCGATCAAAGGTGAGCGCGAGCTAGCTGCTGAGTTACAGGACGTTCTGAACCGTTCGATTACTCGCCAATTGATAAGCGACGTTCCTTTAGGAGTTTTTTTGAGTGGCGGCCTCGATTCCAGCACAATCGCTGCTATTGCAGCGCAGGCTGGTTCCAAACCACTCAACACCTACACCATTGCGTATCGGCCTGAGGACAGCAAGCTGGAGCAGTCTGGCGAAGATGCAGAAGTTGCGCGAGAAGTGGCTTGCCGCCTGGGAGCAAGGCATCACGAGATGGTTGTAAGTCCGCACGTGGCCGAGCTACTTCCCAAAGTTGTTTGGCATCTCGATGAACCGGTTGCAGATGCGGCTGCGATCAGCACCTACTTGATATGTGCGGCCGCACGGCCGGAAGTGAAGGTACTGCTCAGCGGTCAAGGAGGCGACGAGGTCTTTGCAGGCTATCGCGCCTATACAATGGCCAGTTTAGCGAAGTCCTTAAACGTGCTCCCAGCGTGGCTTTGGAAGCGGCCTGCGAACGCGCTTCTTGGTCTGCTCCCCGCCCTGAAAAACCGCATGCCGGGGATAACTCCAGGACTGATGCTAGCCGCTCACCGTTTTGCGGGTAAGCTGGTGAAAAGTGCAGGTTATAAACCCGAGGAGAGCTTCATATTTTCTCGAGCTTACTATACTAAGTTCGAACAGATGCAATTGTATAGTTCCGAGTTGAGACATCAGGTCGAAGATATCAACCCGTGGGATCGCTCTCTCCAGTATTTCGAAGAAATTGGGGGTGCCGGCTTTCTCAACCGAATGCTCTATGTTGATTCGAAAACTTTTCTCCCAGAGCTTAACCTCACGTATTCCGACAAGTTAAGCTCTGCTGCCTCAGTCGAAGTACGGGTCCCCTTCTTGGACAATGAAATCGTAGATTTCATGAGCCGCGTTCCGCTTCAGATGAAACTGCGGCGCTTCGACACTAAACATCTGATGCGTCGCGCTGTAAAGGACATGCTGCCGGCGCGAGTGCTTAATCGACGTAAGGCGGGATTTGGCGCACCCATTCGGAGCTGGCTGCGGCGCGACTTGCGCGAGATGGTCGATGACTTGCTCTCTGACGCTGCCTTGCGCAAACGTGGTTACTTCGATTGCTCCACAATCAGAAAATTGGTTGCAGACGATCGTGGAGCCCGGGCAGACAATAGCTATCGCATCTGGGCGCTTCTTACGCTTGAGGTTTGGCATCAGGCTTTTCTCGACTCACGCGCTACTCAATACTTCTGTAACCCGTCTCAAGCTTCGGTGATGGCAACGGCGTCAATTCCTTCTCCGGCGGTGCGCTGATTTATCCCGTAGGTCTCAAGTTCGTGCGTTCGCAGGAGCAGCTGTCTCCGCAGATGATCTCAACGTCTGATTCCCAACTCTCGCGTGCACTCAAGCGCCTCGATGACTGGATCGAAAAAGAAGACTTCCGCGGATGGGAGCCGCACGATGCGCTAAACAGCCCGACGATTCGATCTATTGTCGGCGAAAATGAGATGTTGCGGCTCATAGCAGTGCAAGGCCTCAGGCGCTCACCCGTTAATTTGCGAAAGCTGCTTCGCATTCCCAAAGCACACAATCCGAAAGCAATGGGGTTGTTTCTTGCCAGCTATACGTATAAGTATCGCCTCGAAGCCAAGGCTGAGCACCTCGTGCTGATTGGACGTTTCGCCAGATGGTTGGAGGAAAATGCGACCAAAGGTTTTTCTGGTCCGTGCTGGGGATACAACTTCGACTGGCCAAACCGTGGCTTTTTTGCGCCCACCGGCACACCAACCGTCGTGAATACTGCGTTCGTCGGTTTATCCTTCTTGGAAGCTGATCTGGACTTGACACCCTTTTCAGAACGGAATAACAACAGCAGAACGGATGGACTTGATTTGCTTCGGATCGCTCGAGGAGCTTGCGACTTTGTGTTGCGCGATTTAAATCGCGATTGCTCAACAGCGGGGCAACTATGTTTTTCCTATACTCCTCTCGATCATCGATTCGTGCATAATGCCAGTCTTCTGGGAGCGC
Source organism: uncultured Terriglobales bacterium (assembly GCA_964476905.1). Classification (GTDB taxonomy): domain Bacteria; phylum Acidobacteriota; class Terriglobia; order Terriglobales; family Acidobacteriaceae; genus Gp1-AA112. The sequence continues at coordinate 90,688 of CAYZHX010000001.1, read as the reverse complement.
AGTTATTAGCAGCTACTCACGCGCGAACTGGGGAGCCGGAGTTGCGCGAAGCGGCGCTTTCCGCAGCGCGGTTCACCGTTGCGCGTCAGAAGAGTGATGGTTCGTGGGCGTACGGAACGCGTCCGAACGATCAATGGGTGGATAACTTTCATACCGGATTCGTTTTAGTGTCTTTGAACGAAATCCAGAGACTGCTTCGCACGAATGAATTTGATTTGGCGATTCAAAACGGATACCAGTTTTGGAAACGGCGGATGTTCCTCGAGAATGGAATTCCGAAGTATTACGTGCACAGAACGTATCCGATTGATGTGCACAGCATCGCCCAGGCGATTCTTACCTTTATCGAGTTCGAGGGGTCAGATTCTGAAGCGCTGGGGGATGCCGATCGATTGTCCCGATGGGCAATCAAAAACCTTCAAGATGAATCCGGGTTCTTTCACTACCAGATCCACCGCTGGTATCGCAACCGAATTCCATATATGCGATGGGGACAAGCGTGGATGCAGTTGGCATTAACGAGACTCCGTGCCGTGAGCAAGTTGTACGCAAACCAACCTACGAGAGAGGCGGCCTATGGCAGCTAATCGCGTCGAATTTCTGGGTTGCCCGGTAGATAACCTGTCTATGGAAGAAGCTGTTGCCACGCTGGAGCGCTATATCGAAGCAGGTGAACCCCGGCAAATCGCGGTTATCAACGCGAACAAGCTTTGGCAAATGGAAAGGAACCCGAGATTAGCGACCGCGGTACGCGGGGCGTCCTTATTTATTCCCGAAAAGGCGGCTGTCATCGGCAGCCGACTGCTTGGGTTGGAAGTCCGCCATCACATCGGCGGCGTCATGCTGCTGAAGCGCTTCTTGCCGCGTGCGGCGGAGAAAGGTTACCGGCTCTACTTCCTCGGCGCGCAAGCTGCAGTAATAGACACTATGGTGAGCAGGCTGCGCTCGATGCACCCAACATTGCAGATCGTGGGCTGGCATCATGGCTTCTTCGCAACCGATGAAGAGGTTGTACTCGCGAAGAACATCGCAGCGCTTCGTCCCGATGCTCTTTTTGTTGCATTAGGAAGCCCAAAACAGGAATTTTGGATCTCGCAGCACTTTTTCGCGCTTGGTGTTCCCGTCTGTATGGGGGTCGGAGGCAGCTTTGACGTCCTCGCGGGGATCAAACGGGATGCTCCGGCGTGGATTCGAGCCCTTGCAATGGAATGGCTGTTCCGGTTGGTGCAGGATCCTCGTAACCTTTGGCGCCGATATCTGATTACGATGCCATGGCTACTGAGAAAGGTTGCGGCTGAGTTCACGCGCCGACGTTTTCCGGGCTTTCAGCACGGGCAGGGCTAGCGGATGTTCGCGGCAAAGAACTATACAGTTGCGTGATCGAATTGGAGTTTTGCCTGGGATGTTTGTGCAAGCAGAAGAAGCTGCAACTCTGGAAATATCGCCGCGGTGGCAAAATGCGTACCTTGTCGGTATTAAGCGAGGGCTGGATGTGATGCTGTCTGCTATCCTCCTTTTGCTTCTTTTGCCTGTCTTCGTGGTCATCGCGGCGCTGGTCAAGATAACTTCCCCGGGCCCAGTTTTCTACGTCTGGCCCGTTGTCGGAAAGGAGGGCCGCCACTTCAATGGGTATAAGTTTCGTTCGATGTGTGCAAACGCAGATCAGCTGAAAGGGAAGCTTCAGCATCTGAACGAAATGGATGGGCCGGTATTTAAACTCAGCGACGACCCCCGAGTCACAAAGCTCGGAGCATGGATGCGGCGTCATAGCATTGATGAGTTGCCTCAACTGTACAGCGTACTCAAAGGCGACATGAGCTTGGTTGGTCCACGGCCGCCTCTCGCCAGCGAATATGTGTACTTTACGGAATATCAGAAACAAAAGCTCGCAGTTCGGCCCGGTATTACATGCTTATGGCAGGTCAACGGACGTAACGAAATAAGAAGCTTTGATCAGTGGGTAAACATGGATTTGACGTACATACGTGATTGGGATCTTGCCCTTGATTTGCGGATTTTGTGTAAAACACTGATTGTCGTCTTTGCCGGAACGGGTAAATAGTCTGTAGGAAGCGATAGACAAACGAATGCCTGCAGTGGAGGATCGGAAATGAGAATCTTAGTGACTGGAGGCGCTGGATTTATTGGATCGCACATTGTCGAGCGACACGTGCGAAATGGCAATCAAGTGCGCATCCTTGACTCGCTTGAGCCGCGGGTCCATCCAACAGGTAAACCAGCATACTTGCCCCGAGAGGTTGAGTTTATCCAAGGGAGTGTTCTTGATCGATCGCTGCTGAAGCGTGCGCTAACAGGAGTGAATGTTGTTTCTCATCAAGCAGCGTATCAGGATTACATGCTTGATTTTTCGAAGTTTCTCAATGTGAATGCGGTGGGCACAGCGTTACTGTACGAGGTCATCGTTGAGGAACGGCTTCCGATTTCGAAAGTTATCGTTGCGTCGTCGCAAGCAGTTTACGGAGAGGGCCAATATGAGTGTGCCGAACATGGATTTTTCCTCCCTTCTCCCCGGTCGCACGCACAACTAGCGCGTGGAGAATGGGAGGTGCAATGCCCGGTTTGCTGTGAGGTGAGTCGATCGTTGCCTCTCGATGAGGGGCACGTGAATCCCTATAACCAGTATGCAGTGTCTAAGCTGGCTGAAGAAAAGACGGCGTTGGGACTCGGGTGGCTGCACAAGATTCCCACGGTGGCTCTGAGATATTCCATTACGCAAGGAACGCGACAGTCACTCTTTAATCAGTACTCGGGCGTATGCCGGATATTTTTCAGCAGAGCTATGAGCGACCTGCCACTGATTGTGTACGAAGACGGGAAACAGAAACGAGATTTTGTGCATGTACAGGACGTCATCGATGCTCATGAGCTTGTTTTGAGCAGCGATGAAGCGAACTATCAAGCATTCAACGTAGGCAGTGGCCTGGCCACCACTGTTTCGCAGTACGCTGAGGCGGTGGCAGACAGGCTGCAAAAGGAAGTCAGCGCGCGGATTTCAGGCGAGTACAGACGAGGAGATAATCGCCATAGCGTTTCCAATGTTTCCCGCCTCAGGAAGCTTGGCTGGAAGCCGAAGAGAGGGCTTCCTGAAATCTTTGATGACTTTCTTGCATGGGTTGAGGAGAACGGCGGAATTCCCACGCACTCGGCAGATGCATATGCGCAAATGAAAGCTTCTGGGGTCGTTGTCGGGGTGTAGCCTGCAGTAGTCGCAAGCGGGTGAGTAAGCGGTTCAATTCGAAGTCTCGGAGGTATTGTGTCTGCTCCTGAACGAATTCACGACGCCGCAACGTACTTTTCAATTTTGGAGCGAAGCGCTGCTGACTTGGCTTGGGATCGCGTGGACCTGATCGCTGGGCTTTTGTACCGAGGTTACCAAGAAGAGAAGACCGCGTATTTGTTCGGGAACGGCGGGAGCGCTTCGCTCGCCTCACATTTTGCGTGCGATCTGGCCAAAGGTATATGGTTTCCGGGAAACATTCGCAGGCGCTTTCGTGCTACTGCTCTGACCGACAACCTGCCAATTCTGACAGCTTGGGCGAACGATTCCGGCTACGAAGATATCTTTGCAGAGCAAATGCGTGGGACTATTAACCCTGGGGACATCGCTTTTGCAATCAGTTGCAGCGGAAATTCGCCTAATGTCCTTAAGGGCTTGCATGTAGCCAGGGAGGCAGGTGCGCTTACGATTGGGCTCGGCGGCTTCGAGGGTGGGAGTATGAAGGCATTGTGCGACGTCAGTTTGATCGTCCCGTCTGACAACATGCAGATCATTGAGGACCTGCATCTCTCAGTCGCTCACTGCCTGTTTACTCTCGTGAGAAACAAGATTGATCTGCACACATCGGAAAAGGTGGTTGCTGCCAGGGCATCTTAGGCAAGTCTTTGGTTGACAAAGACTTGGGTTCACCCGACAATCCTAGGTGGCTGAAACCGACGCCTTCGAGCGTGATCTCAGCCGGCTCTGCGTGCCCCGAAATTTTCATGGCTCCCCCGAACGTGATGAGTCGTCGTCTCCGGTCTGCTGTTCTGCTTGCCGACCTTCTCTGGATTTTTATCTCCGCCAGCATCGGCTACCTCCTGCGATACGGGTTCAACAGCCCTTCCACGAACCAGATTAGTTACAAGGAATGCTTGTTTGCTTCCACTGCTGCGATGGCGGTGTGGACGGTTGTTTTTCTACGAATGCGCCTGGATGGATTCTCTGATGGGTGGGAGGCGCCACGCGTTTTTTCGCAGGTGATAACAGGCATGTTGCTGCTGATGTGCCTGATGCTTTCTGTGGCGTTCCTTGCGCGGCAATGGTATTCCAGATTGCTGCTTGGCTACTTTGGCTTGCTGCTGTTGGTCGGTTTTGCGGTAATCCGCTCTGTCGCACGGGCCGTCGTGGTCTCCCGATCGCGCAATCGTTCTCTTCAGCGGGTAGTTGTCATGGGCAACGGTAGCCTCGCCCGCGAAATAGCGGACAAGATTGGACGACATCCGGAACTGATGAAGAAGGTTGTCGGATTTTTATATTCGAGCAACGACCAACCGGCCAGCCCGCAACTGGAGTCCACGTCAACGGTTGTGAACCCGCCGACCAGCACGGTCGGTGTGCTCGAGCTTTTGAAAAACTACAACGTCGACGAACTTCTGGTTGCGCACCCGCGAGCCAGCACATCTGAAATTCAGCGGCTGCTGCGGCTAAGTCGCTTGGCTGGCATTAAGGTCTCCCTGGTGCCAGAGGGCTACGAACTCTATCTCTCGAAGGCGAGTTTTCTCGATGTCGAGGGATTACCCATGCTGTGCCTCGAAGAGACACGTCCGCATAGATTTGCGGTTGCTCTGAAGCGTGTTGCCGATGTCGCGATTGCTGCGGTCCTAAGCGTTCTGGCTAGCCCAATCATTTTGATTGCTGCCGTGGGGATCGGTCTCTCCGGTTTCCGGCCGTTTAAGCGCGAGCTTCGCTGCGGACTCGCTGGGGAACCATTCCTGATGTGGCGGCTCAACATCGATCGGGACGATCCCGAGCTTTCTGCCTTGCGGCTTTGGCTTGCCAAGCTCAGCCTCACCGAGTTGCCTCAACTGCTGAATGTGATTACGGGAGACATGAGCCTCGTCGGCCCACGTCCCGAGCCACCCGAGCGTGTGAAGCACTACTCCGAGTGGCAGCGCCAGCGGCTGAAGGCGAAACCTGGTTTAACCGGGTTAGCTCAAGTCCATGGCTTGCGCGAGCAGCACGCGTCGGAGGACAAGGCCCGTTTCGATTTACAATACCTGCTGCATTGGTCGCCTTTACTGGACCTCTCGCTGCTACTTCAGACGCTTTGGACGGTCGCGATCCGCATATGGAATCCACGCGTTCCGGCTGTTCCAAGCGCTCAGACCCGAGAGCGCGTTTTTACGGAGGTTCTGGATGTTGATCGTTCGCACGCCGGTGCGGATTAGCTTTGGCGGAGGCGGGACCGACCTCCCGGCCTACTATCAAAAATTCGGTGGGGCAGTTCTCAGTACCGCGATCAACAAGCATTTCTACACGATTCTGCAGAAACGATCTGACGGGAAGGTCCAGGTCATCTCATCCGACCTGCGCGTTGTCGAGACCTGGGAAGACATTTCCCGCATGCCTGTGAAGGGCAGCGAACTTGAAATTCCCCTTTCGGTAATGAAGGAGCTGGGATGTGCTGTATCCCTCAATCTCTTTCTCGCCTCTGAGATTCCTCCAGGAACTGGCCTGGGATCGTCCGCCAGCGTTTGCGTAAACGTTCTGAAGACGTTAACCAGTTATTTGGGCATTCATCTATCCAAGTATGAATTGGCCGAGCGCGCGTTTCATATTGCGAGGAATGTCCTCGGAAAGCCGGTTGGGAAGCAGGACGAATATGCAGCCAGCTTTGGCGGACTGAATTTCATTCATTTTGGCGAAGATGAATCGGTTAAGGTTGAGCCTCTTAATCTCGAGCCAGAACTGGTTCGAGAGCTCGAATCGAATTTATTGCTATTCTTTACCGGCGCTGCGCACCACTCATGGACGATTCTCAAAGAGCAAGAGCATTTCACAAACACGCGCAGCGGTCCAGCTGTCGAAAGCCTGCACGAAATCCGCGAGCTTGCAAACGTTATGCGCACTGCTCTGAAAGCCGGAAATCTAGACCGTTTCGGAGAACTTTTGCATAAGGGCTGGGAAGCCAAAAAGCGGGTGTCAGAAAAGATTTCTACATCTCGAATTGACGAACTGTACGGAGCTGCTCGTGCCGAAGGCGCCATCGGCGGGAAGATCACCGGAGCGGGAGGAGGCGGCTTTCTGCTGTTGTATTGTCCTAAATCAGCCCAACAGAAGGTGCGCACGAGGATGAGTGGAATTGGTGCGCGGGAAATGGATTTTGAGTTTGATTTTCAAGGCGCTCAGGTTGTGGTTGACGATCCATTCATTGACGCTGACGAACGCGGCGGTATGAAGTGGACATTTGAACCTGTGGTGCCGCAGGCGTCCGCAGCAAGATTTTCGCGTTCATGAGTTCTCGTCCCAGGAAAGCATTCTTACTTGCCGCCGGCCATGGCACCCGATTGCGGCCTCTAACCGACTCAGTTCCCAAGTGCCTCTTGCCGGTTCAAGGTGTTCCCATGCTCCAGATCTGGCTCGAGCGATGCCATGAGTTTGGGATTGAGGAGGTGCTTATCAATCTGCATTCGCACGCAGAGCAAGTTCGCGAGTTTCTTCGTGACCAATCCAGCTGCAATGTTCGAGTAGAAGTATCGGACGAGCCGCTGTTGCTGGGAAGTGCCGGAACTGTTCGCGAAAACCGCGCGTGGGTGGCGAAGGAACCTGATTTCTGGATTTTTTATGCTGATGTCCTAAGCGATATCGACTTGGGTCATGTCATAGAACGGCATCGAGATATGCGCGCCGACGCCACCATCGGTGTTTATCGCGTCCCAGATCCGTCGCGCTGTGGGATCGTTCAGCTCGACGATCGAGGATGGGTAACTGAGTTCGTGGAGAAACCCAAGGTCCCGATTGGTAATCTCGCGTTTTCCGGAATTCTACTGGCTTCCTCAAGGTTTCTTGACTTAATCCCAGAACACACTCCCGCCGACATCGGATTTCATGTCTTGCCGCGCGTGAGTAAGCTTGCGGCTTATGAAATCCAAGGGTATTTGATTGATGTTGGAACCATGGAGAACTACCAGTCAGCTCAGCAAAACTGGCGAAGCAAGAGCAATCCAATGCAATTTGTTCAGGAGCAGAATGCTTAGAGGTGTGATTTTCGATATGGATGGAGTCCTTATCGACAGCCATCCCATCCACAAGCGCGCGTGGCGCAAGTTTTTTGAGGCACTCGACTTGTCAGTTTCAGATCAGGAACTCGATTTTGTCCTTGACGGCCGGAAAAAAGAGGATATTTTGCGCCACTTTCTAGGCGATCTCAGCGACGCCGGTATCAAAGATTACGGCCACCAGAAAGAAATGCTCTTTCGCGAAGAGGCAATGAACATCGAGCCGATTTCGGGCGTGATGCGCCTACTGGAAGAGCTCGCAAAGGAAGGCATCTCGATGGCGGTGGCATCGTGCGGCAGCCACAGCCGTGTGCGTTACATCCTGGACCAGCTAAAGATTCAGCACATTTTTGAAGCCATCGTGACCGCCGACGACATTCAGAACGGGAAACCAGATCCAGAGGTTTTCTGCAAAGCTGCCGATGTGCTGGGTGCCGACCGCAAAGGTCTGCTGGTCTGCGAAGACGCAGTTTCCGGTGTTAAGGCAGCAAGAGCAGCAGGAATCCGCTGTCTGGGTATTACAGAGCCTGAACGAGCGGCCGAACTGTTGCAGGCCGGAGCCGTGCGCGTGATACCGGATTTCGCTTCCGTATCAATCTCGGAACTCGAAACTATTCTCGCCTGATCTCCGGCAACTCCGCAGGCGCAGTGGGTATGTGGACCTAATTCATTTTGTTGCTTACGACGCATTAAAATACCGAGGGCGAAACGGCCTCCGACTCGAACGAATGATGCAGCACGAGCACTGGCTCGCGCCGCTGCTTGCGTCGGGGCGCAGAGCAATTTGATAACGCAGGTACAGCTATCGTTCTGGCCTGAGGACTGGAAGCTGCAGAAGCTCTAAACAATTTGCGGGAGCGGCCTATCTCGTTGAGCCGTGAATCGATGCGTGGCAGGTCGCGCATAGGCTTATCAGGTTTTCTTCGACATCCTTTCCGCCGTGACTTCGGAACGTTTGGTGATGAACTTGGATGTTGTGCATACTGCCGCAGCTCTGACATCGCCTGCGGTCGCGTTGAAGAACCTGAAGACACACTTCCTCGGAAATTATGCTCGCAGAACTCATTGGGGAAGTTGTTCTAGGCTGCCGCACGTTCTTGCAGGCGAATGCGTACCAGGAACTCAGCCTGCTGCTCACTCGACAGCAATCTGAAGGCTCGAATCACGGCGTCGAGTAACACATTCGGATCTCCGCCTGAAGCATGCGCGCCGGCCAGAAAGTCAGCACAAATCATCTCCAGGCAATAGCCACGCGATTTGTCTGAACCAAGCATCATCGCTGCGGTCTCGATCGCTTCTTCCACAACCGGTATCTGACTCTTGTACAGCTTGAAATAAATAATGTCGGAAGGTTCGGTGTCTTCTCCAGTCAAGTGCTTCTCGACTTCGTGCCGAAATTCCTCTCGCGGCAACGATTGGGCTTTTTCTAACCAGGACCCGGAATCGAACTGATCGCGATCTGATCGCGCCACTTTCACCAGTTCGGCTGCCTTCGCCCAACCAATGTCAGGCAAGTCTTTCTTGATCTGCTTGGGCGATGCTCATGAATGGACATCAAGTAATAAGCTTTGCGCCTCGATTCGGGAAAGCGCTTCTGAAGGAACTCGTCGAAGGACTTCAGTTGTTCCATCCGCCAGTACTGTCCTGCCCTCACCTCACACAGATACTTTCCGAGCTCGACGAATTTCGAATCACGCGTGTTCTCTACTGAGCGCTCCCAGGCCAGAATTCCATCAATTCGGTTAATCACCAGGCGTGCTCGTTTCGGATCGAGTCTAGGGAGCATGGGCGGATGCTTAACAATCAAGCTGGTCAATCCAATCAAGATGCCCTCCCCGTATCTGTACGAGTTTGGAGTCGACCAGGGCAGGCTCACAGAGACAGAGCCCTATATAAGGACACGTGACACACCCGTTATTTGGGAACCTGACGCCGCTGCGCGGCAGAAAGCGCGCCGCTTCAATCTGCCCAATGGTTTGCTTGACCAGCTCACCATAGTCACGTGTCTGCTCCACGGAAATCGTGGTGCGCAGGTACTGAATCTCCGGAAGGCGTTTGCGCACGAATACCACCATGGCAACTTCGGTGATACCCGTCATCCAGGAGTAGCAAATAAGCTGTGGATCAAGTGCGACCAGTCCGGAGGGCTCCTCCGGATAACGTGCTGAAGTGGTCTTCCACTCGATTAAGCACGGCACTTGGTCGAGTTCACCGATCGCATCGATGTAGGAGACAAATTCGGAATTGGCGCAGAGTCGGCGAGAGACCTTCACCTGAAGGCGCTCTGTCGGATTGGGAATGCGGACGCGGTTCTCCTGGCAGAAGCGTTCGAGGAGGGTGATGCCCTGCGTCAGCACGGTGTCCCAAGTGTCACCACGTCCGTAGTCGAGATCGCTAGTTCTGAACTTGGCCCATTCGTCGTGCAGTCGCTGCGCTGAGTCTTCGCGACGAAAGTAGGTGGAGAGTGCCTGCTCGAAGGCTCTGCCGAAGACTAGATTGGCGCGCGTGTCTTTCTCTTTCCAACCTTCGAGGTAGCGATAACGATAGCCGCGTGGGCAGGCGACGTACTGATTAATCTGACTGTAGCTGTAGATCATCAGGCCACCTCTGAGTTGGGAGGCGTCGTCCGAAGATGTTCCCAATCTGCTGCTGGCGCAAAGGCCTTCAGATTTATTTCTGAGCGGCCGTTGATTACTTCGTGAACAACCTGAATCACGCCCTGGAGTCCGATTAACGCCCGCAAATCGATCTCGTCTTGTTCCAGCAGTTCCTGGTCATAGCGGAAATCGCGCAAGAACCAGGCGAACTTCCACAATGCCTTCGATGAGCAGTAGAGAGGCGCCCTGATAGCACCACCGACTATCGCTTCTGGCTGGAGTACATAAAAGTTGAGCTCATAGAACGGCTTGTGCTTGTGCCAGTGGTAATGCGCTCGCTGTACCCTGACGAGATAGATGCCATCGGCAATCTCGGATGCAGTCGCCGACCGGCTGATTCCGTGAAGGCGCCGTTTCACGCAGCACCTGCCTCGGTCTTCTGATAACCCGCCAGCTTCTCGCGTAACACAGCCACGTCGCGAGCAGCCTCACTCGCGAGATGGTCGACGAAGGCTTGCATGTGCTCGCGAGTTGCGTTCCGGATTTCATCGACTCCGCAGAAATCAGCTGCGTAGTGTTTGACCAGCGCGGCATCGAGCCGGTGCTTCCGAACGAGGACGAGCAGACGATCACGAAGTGGGTGATCGCCGTTTGCAACTTGCTGCACTGGCCGTCTTCCTACTGCCGAGGCTGGGTCAGAACTGGGGCTGAAGGTTCCGATCTCTTCGACTGAGCAGATTCCAATGCCATATGCTTTCCGCAGCGCACGATTCACAGCTCTGGTCTCTGCGATCCGCATTTCGGCTCCGCGAACGATCACCGAGACATTTCCGGGCTCAGCATCTCCGTATCCGTTGAAACCGTTGCAGGTTGCAGCTTTAAATGCAGTGGCGCGAAAAGCCCAGCGCGCTTGTTCGGGCGAACAAAACCCAAACACTGGTTGGACTCGGATTCCAAGACAGCCCTTTCGATTGGCGAGACGTAGCAGTCCGCTGTGAGTCACGTACCAGCTTCCATCGAGCAAGAGGACATCGCCGAGTTCAAGCGAGAACGCAAACTGTTTTGTGAGTGCTCTGAGTGTCAGCGCGACTACGGGACTGATGAGAGCGCCGTACTTGAGTCGCGCCAGGCGCAGGTTGCGGCGCGGCAGGTCGGAGTGAAAAGCTTTCATGAGAGTGGCTCCTTTATGTAACGCATTGCGCTTGACAATGTAACGTACCGTTGCGTACGATAGCCACTCGAAAGAAGCCCTTATGGCGAGAAAAAGCGAGGGAAAAACCGAGACCCTGAACTTGCGGGTTTCGCCTGAATTTAAGAAGAAGCTGGTCGAGGAAGCTGCTAAACAGCGCCGGTCTGTGACGAATTACCTTGAGGTTGCGCTGGTGGATTTATGGGAAGAGGAAGACTCGCGGATGAGGGCAAAAAAGCGAGGGCGCTGACCTTTTGTGCAACCGGTTGCACGTGCAACCGGGTTGCACGGCGTTCGCCGTCCTACGTTTCAATTATGCATTGAGGTTTGCTCCTTGGATTCAACGCCGAGGCTGAATGGATCAGTGGTATGGGGTCATCCATCTGGCCATCCAGAAGCCGAGTTCAGTCACAATTACCGGACGAACGCCGAGTGGCCAGAAGCCAAGCCAGAAATAATTGAGCAACTAGGGAAGTTCTTTCCATCGTTGGTACAGGCTTTCAAGTCCGCAGTCGAGCGGGGTATTCCAACAGACGCGACGTAGGTGTCCTAACATCGCCATTAAGCTCATTGACCGGCGCGGGCCTTCTTAGAATCGCCAGCAGCCCTTCGCTCACCTCAGCTTGACGGCAATCTTCTGCCCCGCTGTTTCTTGCATGCATAAGGGATATTGAACTGTCGCCGACTCTGTCGAAGTCAGCAGCGTGTCGTTCCTGTGAATTGCAACGCTGGCATTCATGTCACTGATTGCTTCAGCGGAGTGGGCGGCAGGCGGCAGATTGGAAAGCGGCTCACCCACTGGCTGCGCCTGCCCGATGATTTGCACCCACTCTCCCGGCTGTAAGGTCAGCATAGTTCCCGCATGAGAGTCGTTACCGAATAGCGCAGCGCCTCCTCCGCTCACGTTCCAACTAACATTTCGTGACACGACTGTGATCTCCAAACTGACAAGCATTTCCCAATACGAGAACTTCGCACCAGGGTCTTCTGGTTGGAAGTCCGCCAAATGAGGAGAGAACGGGATTTTGATGGGAACAGAACCACTGTTCAAGATTCGTGCCTCAAACTTGGGCCGGTCCACTTGTGAATACTGATCGTGGTCCAGCCAAACCAATGTCGCCTGCAGTGAGGGAGCATCTTTGGGAATTGTGGGACACGAGCTGCCGTAACTCAGAATCATGCCACGCCGTCCAGTCGCTTCGCCCTCTCGCGCTGGAGGTCTTCGGAGATCTTGGCGTGGTTCGATCTGCGTTAGATCAATGGAGCCGGCTTGCTGCGCAACGCAAACTGTGCCAGCAAGCATTCCCATAGCAGTTGCTGCCAAGAGCGATATCCTGAGAATCGCTCTTTGTCCCGATTGCGAACCGTTTAAATCCCGCATTGGGCAAAATTGTAGTCTAGCGCTAGTCCGAGGCGGACTCGGAGCCTGAAAAAATAAGTTCCCTTATTTGAAGTAACATCGCCTTTAGGCTCATTGACGATTTGTTCCGCCCGACTCCGGCAAATAGGATAATGGCGTTCGAGAGCATCGTTTTGCCGCCCTACCAAGAGCAATTTCCTGTGGGAAGCCGAGTTCGTGTCAAAGAGCGCCAATTTCTAGAGCTCTTTCAGCGAGAGTGGAAGTACCACAATCCGATTTCCGCCGATCAAATTGATGCCGCCGGAAGAACCGATACCGTCAAAGGCGTTGGGTTTTATCACGGAGGCGATGTTCTCTACGAATTGTCCGAGATTCAGGGTACATGGCACGAGGTGTGTCTAGAATCCATCACGTAGGAGTGTGCCCGTTCTCAATTGTCGATACATCGCCATTACACTCGTAACGGGTTGATCGCCTACATTCTCCTACGACCCACGTGATGCAAACCCATTCACTGGCGACTGATCTATCCCTGTTCCACCCCTGTAAATTCCCTGTTCCCCTTCCTGTTATGCCCCTGTTAATTCCCTGTTCCGTTTCGCACAAAAATTGCTCGTTGAGTGCCAAATAGCGAGAAAGACGGACTTTGACCAACATGTTTTTCGGACCAGACGAAAACTTCGCTGATAAATTCCCTGTTACTGAAGGAAGAGAGGCTGTCGGCTTCAAGGGCGGCATCTTTTCTTCGTCACAGACGTCTACGGGTAGAATCTCAGCGATGCATCCATTGAGAACCTTCGCACTGATCGCTGTGGCTACGCTGATGGTGGCTTGTACCGAAGGCAAGCCTCCCCACGCCCAATCCTGGAAAGACGCAACCGGCGCCGAGGCCTACGAGCGATCGTTTTGGAAGGCTATCGAAGAGAGAGATTTTGCATCAGCGGAGCGCCGACTGGCGCCGATCTTCAATCTCACAACGCCAGAGGGAATCGCTGCACGCGAGAAGGCTATCGAATATTTTCGCGCACTGAATCTACAGCACATTGATATCGGAGATGTCCGTGTTGATCCGGAGGGAGCTGACATGGTCGTCACATACGTAGCGACACTCGAAACGAAGTCTTCTTCTGCACCGGTCCGGTATTTCATGACGACGGTCTGGCAACAGGTGAAGAGCGGATGGATCGCAATCTCCCACTCCGAAGTGAGAGCAAATAGTTGATTACGCTGTGACGAGGAACTCCGATAGATCGTTCTCCGTCACCAATTCTTTAACGGATTCTTTCGCAGGTTGGCAGGCAACGAGGAGCAAAAGATTTATTAAAAGTAGACCCTCTACCGGCTTTCGGTACCTGCCTTCCATTATTGCTGGCAAGAGCGGGGTCAAGGCCCAGGCTACAGTTGTAAGAAAGGCAAAGATTCCAGCTTCGCTCAACGCGAGCCGCTCTCTGTAGTGGATGTTAGCTAAAACAATGACGAGTGCCAGCGGTGCCCAGATCCAGCGTGTTGAAATAGCGGCTCTGTCCCACATCCGCTCGGGATTATTGTCCGGCCAGGATGGAGCAAAGTTGAAAAAGACATAGTTCTCCAGTCTCAGCTGCAGTCGGGTGGGCCAGGAGGTCACTGACTCGTTAAAAGCTCGATCCCAATCGACTCGTCCGTGATCTTCGTCGATTGAAAACTGCACAATCCCGTCCCGACGTGAATGCCACGCTGTCACCGGCTGCAACGGCTGCTCATACAGCGCAGGTGAGCCAAACTCATACAGCCATCGATATGCTCCATCATTTCGGGAAATCTCGAATCGAAGAGTTCGCTTCCCGGATTCCATATAGATTTGGTTCATTTCGGGAAATCCGAACGGGGCCCACACATGCAGGAGACGGTACGAACGGAGCGACAGCGGTAGGATAAACAGAGCGAACACAGCGAATGTGTAGCCAACCTTTAGGGCTCTTGGCGAGCTTTTGTATATGCCCCATGCGAGCAAGAACACCGCAACTGGCAGAGCATAGATTCGTATCGATGACGCGAATGCCCAGCAAGCAGCGCAGACGAAGCAGTCAAGATCCGACTGGGTGCGATAGAACTTCACTGTGAGCCAGAGTGCCAGGCCCATGCAAGGCAGAAACAGGGTCTCACTCATCGTGTAAGAAAAAATGGAAATCCAGGAAGGCAGTCCACAGAAAACTGCCCAGCCGGCCAAAGCAAGGTCTCGCTTTCCGGTAAGCTCTCTGAGAAAGCGGTGCCAGATCCATGGAGTCAACAGCGAGAGGATGGCATTATGAAGTGCGATGGCAGTACGACTACCATGAGTGATCGCTGCGAGGGCGCCTAGCCAGAGTTGATAGCCGAACGGGTCAATTGCAGCAATTGGCTGCAGGGTCGATAGGTGTGTTGCGGTATACCACCAACGTCCAGGATCCGTGGTCTGGATGTCGAGAGGATTGTGTTGGAACACCGCCACAATACGAATAACTGATCCGAGCACCACGAGAGAAGCCAGCGACATGTGTAACCAAATTGCCTCGGACCGAGGTTCCTTCAACATCAAGTTGGGCAAATAACGCGGTTTCAAGCTCGCGATTTTGATCTCGTGGTCGCTCGAGAGCACAGCTCTTCTCAATGAATCCAGACTTATCTTCATGTTCTGATCGAAAGTTATCGCGACAAAAAGAAAGCGCAGCGAGTTAACGCTGCGCTCATTTAAAAGCAATCTTCATCAGTAGATAATCTCTCGGCGTGCGATGACGGCGAAGCTCGCAGAGTTCATTCCCAACTGGATACTGCAACTGTTGAACTGAAGTGAGTTGCTGCCGCCACCGTTCCAGCCAACCGTCGGAACGCCTAAGTGTGGCAGGAGGTTCGCATCGGTGGGATTCTTTGTGTAGCAAGGATTTGTTCCTGCCGCGCATCCGCTGTTGTCGCCAATGTTGGCCACAACGACGCCGCCGGTGAAATTGCCGCTGCCACCGCCGCTCGCTTGCAGAACTCCGGCGCCAACCACCAATATGAGGCCGTCGAAGGTGAAGTTGCCTTTGTAGGTAAGGGTTCCAGTTACCAGCAGAATGCCGGCACCACTGGTAGCCCCCGACAATGTCAGATTGCCATCAATCACGGTCACTTCTGGGTTTGCGGCAGTACCTAAGTTAGGTATACCCGTATAGTCACCAGAGAAGGTCTGCGTCGCTACGTTCTGCACGTCCTGAACAATCGCGCTCAAGCCTTGCGGCGTGGAGTACAGAGTATTTGCGGTATTTATCACGTTCTGCACGTCCGGCTGGGTGCCCCCACAGGCATCGGCGCCGGTGTAGTTGCCATAACGATTGTTAGGGATTTGACCGATCACCGCGTTTCGAGCCGCCGTTGCTTCTTGAGTGGGGGTCAAGCCGCCGATCCCGACGTCAGTAGTTGTGCCAATTGCCGGCACTGCTGGGCCACCGCAGGCATCAGTTCCATTCATTGTCAAATTGTTTGAATTGGGCAACCCGCTAATAACGGGATCGTGTCCCGCCACCGTTAATGCGGACGGCATGGGAGGTATGGCGACCTTCGCCACTTCGTATTGAATCATTCGCGTTGCTTTGTTTGGCGAAGTAGAAGCCGGTGCTACCGCCATAGACGTCAACATGTACACCGGCTGAGAGTCTAAATCCGAGCACTTGTTTGCCGTCATAGGACCTGCACCTACTCCGATTGGCGTTCCGGGCAGCGGTGGGGCAGCCGTACCGCACGCTGGCGGTGGAGATCCACCACTTGAACTGCTACCACTCGTACTCGAACTGGAGCTGCTGCTTGAGCTGCTGCTCGAGGTGCTACCGGTCCCGATTAATCCTGTTGTGCTCGAGCTGCTACCGGTACCAATTAAACCTGTTGTGCTTGAGCTGCTCGAACTGCTGCTGCTGGAGCTGCTGCTTGAGCTGCTACTGCTTGAACTTGAGCTACTACTCGAACTGCTGGAGGTCGCCGTTCCACTTACGCCAGTTGTGCTCGTGCTACTGCTGCTAGTGGAACTTCCCGAAGTTGTCGTGGCACTTGAGTGTGAACTATTGCCATTTCCGGTGGATCCTCCGGCAAACATGGCCATCGCCATTGCCAGCTGGGATGGCAAGCTGGCGCGCTCCACTTGCCCTGGAACCTCGATTGGAGTGTTCACGTCTGCCAGGACGAATTCGTTGGTGCCGTTGTAGCAAACTTGGTCAGCCCTCGGTCCTCCCGGTAAGTAGGGAGCGTAAGGTAGATGACCGCAGTTGGCGTTCCCGAGCACGCACCAGGGTTGAGCCGACTCGTTCATCTTCAGGTTTATGCGCGTCCACTTGTAGCTAAGAACCTGTCCACCTGGCATCGGCTCCGATGCGGGCGCGGGTGACACATACCAAGCGTTTCCCGCGGGTATGGAAGTTGCAGCAGCCGGGCACGGAGCTCCTAAAGTGCCGGGGCTGCCTGCAATGATGAGTGGGCTATTCACCTCGTGGCAGATCTCGTCATCAAAGTACGCGTTTGCAGGGTCCCACGGGGCTACTACTTCGCCGTTCCTAGGATTGAGTACGTACAGCACTCCGGCAGGTTGGCCAATTGGAACTGTTGGTAGAACGAGATTGTTCGGCGAGCTGGCGCGAATGCGATCTCTTACTTCTTCCAGTCCCGATCTCGCGGCAAAGTAAGCAAGGTTATTCTGACGGTAACCACTGGCGACCGCGCTTTCGCCATTGGTGGAGAACATCATGGCCAGCCCGATAGCCGACACTAAAATCAGTGCAAACAGCACAACCAGCAAGGCTATGCCGCGTTCTGAGTAAGTGTTTCGCTGTTTTCTCATCGGGTTAGTTCTCCAGTTCTGCAATAGCTGAGAGGGAGTTCACCTGTTGGCTTCTTGTTTGTGAATCGTATTGGCTCGATCTTGTGTTGAGATTTACCTTGATGGCGTCGATCTGCTGGATAAACGAAGTGTCATGTTTGATATCGGCGCAACCGTTTGCCGGGGGCGGAGGAGGCGAAAGGGGGGCATCAAGAGGGTTACACGGATTAGCGTTCACGACTACTTCTGCGCCGCTAGCCTGAAAGTATGTAAATAGCGGCTCATTCATTCCGGTTGGATCAATTACATTTTGGACTTCGGTGTAGTATTTGATGTTAGCGGGATTGTAGCCTGTCACCGGGTCGGCGCCTGCCGCTTTTGCAGTTACGCTCCGTCGTATGCAGGGGCAGTTCGGGTCATTGGGATCGTTGGGAAAATACTTGTACTCTACACGGAACACCGTACCATTCCCGTACACGTCACCCTCAAAAACAAGATCGGTTGTTGATACAAATATGAGTCCCGAAGCTGCACCAGTGTCGAGCAGGCCTTGATAGTTGGAGTAGATTTTGGGCCCAGGATAACCGGACATATGTATGTCCCGCGAAAACTGATCGATGAACTCCCGATTCTGCTGCGTAAGATCAAGCTTCAGCGATTCCGTTTTGGTAACTTTTTGGACGTTGTTCACCTGTTGGAACACTGCACCCATGACGATGATAAGAACCAAGATGCTGATCGCGAGCTCGACTAATGAGAAGCCCGCTTGTGCACTCCGCTTTTTGGCTGATCTGCTCATACTCAGTTGCCTCGTATTCCACGCAGCGTCACAGGTATCCTGAAGAACCGGCTTTCACTCACACCGTTTCCGCTCTCGTTGAGCGGTTTCGCGGCAACAAGAACGACCTGGGCATTTCCGCCGGTGTTAGGGATGTTTCGTATGTGCCAGCGGACGTCGTAAACTTGATTGTTACCAATAGTGCCCGCCGCCCCAGCCGCGCAAAGCGTGTAATTCATCTGGTAACCGTTAACTGGAGCTTGAGTGAAGTCAATCATCTGGTTGCCGTTAGCGATGCTTGCAAGTGTGGTAAGAGGCGCGCCTAATCCCGGGTCGGACCCGGTTGTGTTCATCACGTGCGCGGCTCCCGTGCAGTCAACCACAGAGGTGTTCTGAGCAACCGAAGACGCAGACAGAACAAGAATGCGGTCCATCGTGCTCTGTGCCAGCGTCACAGCAGTTGAGTCGAATCGGTTCTGGGCGTTGCTGGCGATTGCGACGAGGATGATGACCATCCCGCCGAGGAGTCCGATCACGAGAATGAACATCGCGACAAGAAGCTCAATGAGACTGAATCCGGTTTGGCGATGTCGTCGTAACTTGCATTTTGCGTTCCGCATCATTGCCAACTCCCGTTGGCGCCATTTATTTGATAGCGCCACGTCCTGATTCGGCCTGCAGGGGAAACACTTACCGCCCCCCAATCAAATCCGTTACCCGACCGCCTGGTCCATCTCAGGTAAGTGACCCATGCCACAGCGGTGACTTGGGGGGGATTGCCCGGAACAATAACGGTGTATACGTTATTGCACGCTGCGCCGGCGACAGTCCGCTGGCACGGAAGCCCACGTTCATTGAAGGCAATACCGGGGCTGGGCAATCCACCGCTATTAACCATTGGCGGATTGGTTGCGAGGTTCAGGGGAACTATATTCAATGGCCGGATAGTGTCGAATCCCTGCACGCCTTGCGGCGCATTGGTCTGCGTAATGTCGATCGGAGTAGGCATTTGGACCGCCGGCTCAGGAGCCGATCCGTTTACCCCTTGTGGGTCCCATTGGCTGTTTCCGTTCAAATCGACATACGCTACAGCTGCGCCAGCATTCACGGCACTAAGCACTTGGTAGACCTGGTTGTCTTGAATGGCTCGAGTACGAGCCACTTGCAGAAGACCGGCATAACTCTGAGCAGATGACTGCAGCTTTTGCGCATCGATGATCTGGAACATTCGCGGAGCTGCAATCGCGCTCACGATCAATATGATCGCGACCACTACGAGTGCTTCCAATAGGGTGAAGCCACGTTGTCTTTCGGCGGTCATTCCAAGTTCCCCAGAAAAAGCGCAGCGCGCAATCCGACACTGCGGACTTCGCGAGCTATCCCGGAACTTAGCCGATATCTACTTGTGCTCTCAAGTTACCGAAGTCAGGTGCTTTTGGAAATGCAAGTGACAGAATGAGTTGCAAACACGTTTCTTCTGCTTTGCCGCTCATTACTTTAGTTTCATGTACTGAAGAAGAGTGCTCCATCCTGCCTCGGCATCTGTATTAAGGTTGCAGCGAAGCGCCTCCCCATGACCGTTCTGGAACGCACCCTAATCACAGGGAAGCCTACGGCTCGAACGCCGAAGGCGCCCCGGCCGAATCCGTCGCGGATTGTGGCCAAGCCCTTAGTCAAACTTGCTTCATACCTGCGCCGCGCCTATAGCCTTGACCTGCGCTCGTTGGCGCTCTTTCGCGTCGGACTAGCCTTAGTCTTGATCGGAGATCTCATTGCTCGCGCCTGTGATCTGACGGTCTTCTACACAGATTGGGGAATCCTGCCGCGCGCGGTCCTACTCGATAACTTTTCTCTGCCGGAGCGGTTTTCCATTCACTTAATCAGCGGCCAGTTTCTATTTCAAGCAGCGTTGTTTCTCATAGCCGGCGTGTTCGCTGTCATGCTTTTGTTTGGAGTTCGTACTCGACTTGCGGCCTTCGCTAGCTGGTTCATGCTGGTTTCTCTGCAAATGAGAAATCCTGTGATCCTCCAGGGAGGAGATGTCTACCTCCGCGAACTGATGTTCATTGCTATTTTTCTGCCGTTGGGAGCGATGTATTCGGTAGATGCCGCGTTGGACACTACTCCGGACGAGGAAAAGATCGGGAAAACTCCTGTCTACTTTTCGACCTTTGGCCTAGCGCTGATGGCACAGATCGCGCTCGTTTATATCTTCGCAGTCCTACTGAAGAGTGCTCCGGAATGGCGCGTAAACTATACCGCTGTTTTTTACGCGCTTAGCATTCAACAAATGTCGACTCCTTTAGGGAGTTTTCTACTGCACTTTCCCAAGTTACTCCCTTGGCTGACGCGTGGAACGTTGATCCACGAAAGCTCGATTCCAGCACTGATCTTTGTGCCAGTCTTTGCTGGGCCGGCGCGCTTGCTCGCTGCGGTTCTTATTCTGATACTGCACACCGCGTTGGGCCTGTCGATTCGTCTGGGCCACTTTCCTTACATCGCAGGCATAGCTGCACTGCCGCTTCTGCCAACCTGGTTTTGGAATCGAGAAATCGTTCGAAAGATTTTGCCGTGGACGTCCGATCATCCCAAGAGTGGAGCGGGGACACGGATCTTCTACGACGGACAGTGTTCGTTTTGTTTCAAGGCCGTAAGGATCTTGCGGAGTTTTCTATTCCTTTCGGCTGCGACCCTGACACCAGCTGAAGACTTTCCCGTGACAGAGCTGGAGATGCAGCAGCGAAAAAGCTGGATCGTCGTTGGCACTGACGGGGAGCGCCGCTATAAGTGGGACGGTTTCGTGGAACTAGTTGCACTCTCTCCCGTTTTCCCGTGGGTTGCTGCACTTCTACGCGCTTCACTAATCGCGAGGATGGGAGATCGATTCTATGAAGCGGTTGAAAGAAATAGAACGATCTTAAGCTCTCTTACAGATTGGATTAAACCAAAGCGTCTCAAGCTAAAGTCGAGTCTTGTACTCACGCTGTCGGGAGTGTTTCTCATTATATATATATCGTTTTGGAACATATCATCTGTCACGTCCAGACCATTTCAACCTGGTGGCGACACTATAGGCCTCATCCTCGCGATCGATCAGCGCTGGGACATGTTTTCCCCCAATCCGCTCACCTACGATGGCTGGTACGTCATTGAAGGGCAGTTGCGAGACGGAACGCACGTGAATGTTCTGCACCCGGAAAGCCCGGTCAGTTATGAAAAGCCGGCAAGTCTTGCCGATCAATACAAAGACGAGCGCTGGCGCAAGTACTTGATGAATCTGTACCTGAGCCAATACGAAGCTTACCGGCTTTATTATGGCCGCTATCTATGCCGGTCCTGGAATACCGGTCGATGGCCAAAAGACTCGTGGGCATTGGAACGGTTCGACATCTATTTCATGGGACGCCAAAATTCCATCTCGGATCAAAACAGACCGTATTCCAAAGACCTGCTCTGGCATCACGAATGTTTCAAGTAACGGGTTCGAAGCCAGGTATTCACGCCTTGGGCGGAATCTCAGTTTGCGAGTGGTAGTGGAAGTAGCCAATGCCAACACGCATGTGCCTCTGAATGTCGTTGGGCACCGTAACGGCAACGGTAAGCCCAAGGATCGCATGGGCTATTCCTAGGCAGTAAATATTGCGCTGCCGACGGAAGATCTCGCAGGCGGCCCAGCCTGCAAAGAAGCAAACGCTTACCAGTACCGGATTGGGAATATGGGCCAGCGTGAACAGGACCGTGCTGCCGACCGCTGCTGAACGGCTTGGCAGGAGTCGCTCCAGACGCAGAAAAAAGTACGATTGCAGAATAAATTGCTGAACGATGGCCCAAATAAAGTAAGCGAACGAGTGGGTCGCTATCCCAATCACGCCGAAGAGTGGGTGGAGAGTTCCGACGGACCGCGCGATGAGAACAGAAATGCTGGAGATTACGACGGCCGCTGGAATCACCCATAGTGTGGATCGAAGGCCCTGCAGGCCCAGTCCGAGGTCGCGCAGCCGCGGACGGTGAGCGATCGTGCTCGTGAAGATAAAGGCGGCCGAAATCCAGAAGAAGTGAGACTGAGTTCTGCCGTACGTCCAAATGGTCGCTTCGATCAAACCCCAAGCTGTAAACACCTCCAAAGCGGAAACCGATCGAGAGAGTGGTTTCAGCTGCATTCGCGCGGGCAATGGCAATGTGGCTTCAGACATCGGTAAGCTCTATTGGATGTTGAGCCGGATGCGAAAATCAAGTCATCAAAGGTAATGATGTTCATGCGGAAAATCCTTGCCACAGCTTGTCTTGTCATTGTTTCGATCTCCGTTTGCTCAGCGAAGAGCGGTGCCCTTTTCAAAGATCCGCAATTCAAAGTTAAGGTCGAACGTAACCTTCAGTTTGGCAGCGGCGAGGTCGGCCAGCCGAGCCCTCAAAAGCGAGCGCTCTTTCTTGATTTATATGAGCCGGATACTGGCGAATCCACTTGGAAACGTCCAGTGATGATCGCGATCCACGGGGGCGGCTTCCTCTTTGGTGACAAGAGCGAGATGACGAGTCTCTGTCGCGAGTTCGCAGCAAGGGGATATGTGTGCGCATCGATCAACTATCGCCTAGTTCCCGACGATCCGCCGGGAAGTGCAAAAGACCAGTACACCCGTGCAGTGATGGCGGCAGTCGCAGATGCAGATCATGCAACGCGCTGGATTGAAACGAATGCTGGTAGATTCCATGCGGACTCGACCCACATGTTCATAGGCGGTTCGTCGGCAGGCGCGGTAACTGCCATGTTGCTCGCCTACAATCCCGATTTGAAACCAGCTCATTTTCGTGCTGTCGCCGATATGTGGGGGACAATGGGTCCGCGCGTGAAATGGATGCGTAAGGGCGGGCCGCCGCTGATCATCATTCACGGCAAGGAAGACCAAACGATCACCGTGAGCGCGGCGGAACAGATCGACGCGCGCGCGAAGGAGATCGGGCTATCGCATGAAACGTTCCTCATCGATGGCATGGGACACAGTCCTCCCCTGAACCTCGAAGTTGGCGGTAAGACGCTGCTACAACACTTAATCGATTTCTTTTACAGGGAGATTAGACCAGCTGGCCATCCTGCAGCGGGACAAACCGGATGAGGTGTCTGGCTCAGAATCAGATCCCCAATCCATATTTGTCCTTCAGCAAGGCGCGATGATGGAGTTCATGCCCCGCGATGATATAAGCCAGCGCTCGCACACTGATTTCCAACTTGTTGGCAATACCGCGGCGCAGCCACGCATCGGCCGGCAGATTCCTGAAAAGGGAGATAGTTGCCCGGCGGACCTGCTCATATTCCCGGCCCAGAGTGGCGACGGTACGGTTGTCGAAGCTGCCGTATTTGACGTAGTCATCCTGCTCAAATCCTTCAATTGGTGTGCGATCGTTGCGCGCAATGCGCAGCGCACGATAAGACATGATGCGCTCGGTGTCGACTATGTGTCCGAGAACTTCCTTCACGCTCCACTTACCGGGCTCGTACCGAAACGTGCCATGCTGCTCAGAAAGACTGCGCAGTAGGATCGTCGTGTCGGCCAGTTGCTGGTCGAGCGAAATCAACACGTCCTGCTCAGGTACGAGCGAAATATAGCGGTAATAATAAGAGTCGTACTCAGCTGGTGCTGGCCGAGCTGCAGTGGCACTCATGTTAAGACCTCGCGCACAGATTCGTTAACCATAATGGTAACAGCGGGGTCGGAGTCGTCGGATTGCGTATCGGCAAAGCCTTGACGATCGACACAGAGCATCTCGGCAGGATCAGTTCTGAAAATTCAGTGATGCCGGGCGAGCTGCGAGAGCAAGAAAGCCTGCTTCGGTTAGGATGGTAAGAAAGCAGCTTCTTTCATGAGTTCTTCTGATTCAGCCTTTATAACTGCCCTGGCCGCGCGTCCAGTTCTGTGTGACGGCGCGATGGGAACCCTTTTGTATTCAAAGGGCATTTTCATCAACCGGTGTTATGACGAACTGAATCTGTCACAACCTGATCTGATTACAGGCATTCACCAGGACTATCTGCACGCGGGCGCTGAAGTTATTGAAACTAATACATTTGGTGGCAACAGCTTTCGACTGGCTCGGCACGGCCTGGTGGAGAAAACACGCGAAATCAATCTCGCCGGTGCCCGCATCGCCAGAGATGCTGCGAAAAGCTTTCAGGCTCTTGTCGGCGGAGCTGTGGGGCCGCTTGGGGTACGCATCGAGCCCCTGGGCAAAGTGGCGAGAGAAGAGGCGCGCGATTCCTTTCGCCAGCAGATTGAAGCGTTGGTCGAAGGCGGAGTTGATTTGTTGATCCTAGAGACCTTCGGGTCTCTGGACGAGCTGCATCAGGCCCTCCTCGCCGCTCGCGAGGTAAATCCCGACATCCCCGTAGTGGCACAGGTCACGATCGATGAAGACGGCAGTTGTCTCGATGGCTCCACTCCTGAGCAGTTCGGCCCGAAGCTTGCCGAATGGGGCGCAGACGTAGTCGGCATCAATTGCAGCGTTGGTCCGGTTGCAATGCTCGACGCCATCGAGCGTCTGCGACAGGCAACGACGGCTCCTCTCTCTGCGATGCCGAACGCCGGCATGCCGCGCAACGTTGAGGGACGGAACATTTATTTGTGTTCGCCGGAGTACATGGCGAGCTACTCGCGAAAATTTGTCGCGGCGGGGGTGCGCTTTGTCGGCGGCTGCTGCGGAACCACGCCAGAACACATTCGCGTGATGAAGTCGGCGATCCGAGCGAGTAACGCAAAACGTGTTCCGGCCGCCGTTTCTGCGAATAACCGGATGCCCGCCGCGCTCGCGCCGGTCGCGGTGGAAAAGCGGTCTCGGGTCGGGGAGAAACTCGCCGCAGGCAAGTTTGTGACGCTGGTTGAGATCGTGCCTCCCAAAGGGGTGAGTCCCACAAAGGAGATAGAAGGGGCCCGATATCTGAAATCTGTCGGTATCGACGCCATCAACATTCCCGACAGTCCGCGCGCTTCGGCGCGCATGAGCAACCAGGCGCTGTGTCTGCTAATTCAACAGCAGGTCGGAATCGAGACCGTGCTGCACTACAGTTGCCGCGATCGCAATGTGCTCGGCATCCAATCTGATCTGCTGGGCGGCTATGCAATTGGCATTCGCAACCTGATCTGCATCACCGGAGATCCGCCCAAAATGGGAAATTATCCCGATGCGACGGCCGTATTCGACGTGGATGCGATCGGACTGGTAAACATTGTCCGCAACCTGAATCAGGGACTCGATGTTGGATCGAACCCGATGGGAAATGCAACCGGATTCGTCATCGGCGTGGGAGCAAATCCTGGGGCACCCAATCTGGACGAGGAGATTCGTCGCTTCGAATACAAAGTTGAGGCGGGAGCCGAGTACGCGGTCACACAGCCAGTATTCGACCTCAAGCTGCTGGAGAATTTTCTGCGCCGCATCGAGCACTGCCGGATTCCCGTGCTCGCGGGCATCTGGCCGCTGGTAAGTGTTCGCAACGCTGAGTTTATGAAGAACGAGCTGCGCGTCTCCGTTCCGGATTCAATTCTGTCGCGCATGGCGGCTGCCGCCAATGCCGAAACTGCTCGCGCTGAAGGTATTGCGGTTGCTCGGGAGATGCTGGTCGCGGTCCGGAGTGAGGTGCAAGGAGCACAAATCAGCGCTCCTTTAGGCCGATACTCCGCGGCGGCGGATGTCCTTGAAGCTTTAGGTGGCGACGATCAGCGTGCAGCAACCGTATAGTTATGCGAGCCTCTAACGTTGAACTCTGCTTTAGTCGGCTGTAGAATTGAGCTTGTCCTCAACAATCGGCCTGCCCAAGAGTTGAGTTAGGACGGATTTCCGCGTGATTAATCGTCGAATGCGAATGCGCTGCGAGTAGCCCGAGAATTTCTCCGTCCGGCACTTCAACGGGTGCCCCGTCAAAGTTTACAAATGCTGAACAGTAAAGCGTGCACTCCAGTTGTTTGCGCGTGCTGAGGACCATCGTGGAATCGTCGTTCTTACAAGCCGTTAATCAGCGCGTCGTGATCTACGACGGCGCTATGGGCTCGCTCATTCAGGACATGAGGCCTTCCCTCGATGACTTCTGGGGAAAGGAAAACTGCAGCGAAGTCCTGAATCTAAGTCGTCCCGAAATGATACGCGACATCCACCGCCAATATCTCCGAATCGGCGCGGATGTGGTCGAGACCAATACCTTCGGTGCAACGGGAATTGTGCTCGGCGAATTCGGGCTGGAGAGTCGCGTCGCGGAGATCAACCACGCCGCGGTGAAGCTCGCACGCGAAGCGGCCCAGGAATTCTCGACGCCGGCGAAGCCGCGCTTTGTCGCCGGGTCGGTTGGCCCAACGACTAAGCTGCCGTCGCTTGCTCATATCGGCTTCGACGAGATGCTTGCTTCCTATGTCGAGCAGATGAAGGCGCTGCTTGAAGCGGGGGTCGACGTCATTTTGATCGAAACCTCGCAGGACATTCTGCAGACAAAGATCTCTATTGCTGCGGCGTTTGACGCAATGGCCGCGACCGGCAAGCGTGTGCCGGTGCAGGCGCAAGTCACACTGCAGGAATCGGGAACCATGCTGCTCGGGACCGAGATTAGCGCCGCGCTGGCGATCCTCGATGTGTATGACGTCGACATCGTTGGCCTGAACTGCGCGACTGGTCCGCGCGAGATGAACGACTCTGTGCGCTACCTGTGCCACAACACCTCGAAGCACGTGTCGGTATTGCCGAATGCCGGATTGCCCCACAATGAAGGTGGACGAGCGGTTTACAAGCTCACCCCGCAAGAGCTGGCGGATTATCACAAACGCTTTATCGAAGAGTATGGCGTTCACGTTGTTGGCGGATGCTGTGGGACAACGCCGAAACACATCGAAGCTGTCGTGCAGGCATGCGCCGCACTCAAGCCGGCTTCGCGCAGCGTGAAGCCGCGCTCGGAAGCGTCCAGCGCTTACACATCCATTCCCCTCGAACTCGACGGTCAGCCGGTAGTCGTGGCCGAGGAGATGAACACAACCACTCGCGTCGAGCACTTCCGCAATCTCGTGCGCGCGGCCAAGTACGACGATATCCTCGCGCTCTCGAAGAAGCTCGTTGCCGAAGGCTCTCACATGCTCGATCTGTGCTGCGCCATTGTCGGCGAAGACGAGAAGGGCTATATGAGCTCGATTCTCGAGAAGATTGCGACGCGCGTGCCTGCGCCGATCCTCGTCGATTCCACTGAAGCCGACGTCATCGAGGTTGCGTTGAAGCGAATTCCCGGGAAGGCAATTATCAATTCGATCAACCTCGAAGATGGCGAGAAGCGCACGGCCAAGGTTTTGCCGATGGCGAAGCGTTATGGCGCTGCTGTGATCGCGCTCACCATCGACGAAGATGGCATGGCCCTCACCGCCGACAAAAAAGTCGCCGTTGCCAAGCGCATCCACCAGCTCGCAACAGAGAAGTACGGCATCAAGCCGGTCGATCTGATCTTCGATCCGTTGACCCTGCCCATATCGACCGGACAGGAAGAGTACAGGACTGCGGGGATCGAAACTCTCGAAGCGGTGCGCCGCATCAAGCAGGAGCTCCCCGAGTGCCGGACCATTTTGGGAGTAAGCAACATCTCCTTCGGGCTCGCGACGTATTCCCGCCGGGTG
This sequence comes from uncultured Terriglobales bacterium, assembly GCA_964476905.1. Classification (GTDB taxonomy): domain Bacteria; phylum Acidobacteriota; class Terriglobia; order Terriglobales; family Acidobacteriaceae; genus Gp1-AA112. Next base: position 63,056 of record CAYZHX010000001.1, on the reverse strand, counting down.
CTCAACAGCGTCTTCCTGCGCGAAGCAGTCGATCGCGGACTCGATTGCGCGATCGTCAACTACTCGAAGATATATCCACTGTACAAAATTCCCGAGCCCGAAGTTGACGTCGCGCGTCGGCTGATCTTTCGAGACGTGAGCCAAGGCGATCCGCTCCAGGCGTACATGGCGTTTTTTTCCGGCGTGAGCAAGAAGACCGATGCAGAAACGGAAGACTTCAGCGCTCTTTCCGTCGAGGACAAGCTCAAGCACTGCATCATCAACGGCGAGAAGGCCATCGGCAGTGGAGGCAAAAAGCAGCCGCTTGAAGCGATTCTCGAGGACGCTCTTCAGCGCTACAAGCCACTCGATCTCATCAATACCGTGCTGCTCGACGGCATGAAGACCGTCGGTGAACTCTTCGGCGCGCGCAAGATGCAGCTACCATCTGTGCTCGATTCGGCGGCGGTAATGAAGCAGGCCGTCGGCTATCTGGAGCCCAAAATGGAAAAAGTCGAGGGCTCACGAAAAGGGACGATTGTGCTCGCAACGGTCAAGGGGGATGTCCATGATATCGGGAAGAACTTGGTGGACATAATCCTCAGCAACAACGGGTATGAGGTGGTTAATCTCGGGATTAAACAGCCAGCAGACTCGATCATCGATGCCGCGCAGAAACACAATGCTCACGCGATCGGACTCAGCGGGCTCTTAGTAAAGTCCACGTTGGAGATGAAGTATGTGATTCAGGACCTGCAGCGCATGAACCTGGGCTATCCCGTGATCTGCGGTGGCGCAGCGCTCACCCGCAAGTACGTCGAAGATGATCTGCGGCGCGAGTATTCGAGCTCTGTATTTTACGCGGACGATGCGTTTGCAGGGCTTCACATTATGGACGATCTCACGTCGGAGAACGGTGCGCGCGAAGCTCGCCTCCAGGAAGGACGTGTGGTCAAGCAATTTGCACGTGCGGCAGTGGCCAGCGCGGATGGTGGTGAGGTTTCGACCGAACGTTCTGCAGTAGTCACGAGCGCGCCGAATATCCCAAAGCCTCCGTTTGTAGGACGCCGCGTTCGCACGGACTTCGATCTGAGCGAGGTTTTCGAGTACGTGAACGAGACTGCTCTGTTCAAAAACCAATGGCAGCTCAAGACGGCGTCGGCAACTGACTACGCCAGATTGGTCGAAGAAAAATATCGGCCTATCAATGAGAAGCTGCAGCAAGAAGTCATCGCGGCCGGTTTGCTTGAGCCTAAGACTGTTTACGGCTTCTATCCCTGCAACAGCCAGGGCAACGATGTCATTGTGTATGACACGTTCGAGACTCTGCGCGAGATCCAGCGCTTCACTTTTCCTCGTCAACGAGAAGGCCGCAAGCTGTGTATCTCAGATTTCTTTGAACCGGTAGGCTCCGGAAAAGTCGATGTCATTGGCTTCTCAGTCGTCACCGTTGGAAGCCGAGCCAGCGAAGAAACGAAACGACTCTTCGAGAGCGGAGATTACACTCGCTATTTGTACCTGCACGGACTCAGCGTAGAGACCGCCGAGGCGCTCGCCGAGTACGTGCACCGCGAGATTCGCCGCGAGTTGGGCATTGGCGGTGATGATTCGCCACGCATCACCGATCTCTTTCATCAGAAGTATCGTGGCTCGCGCTACTCGTTCGGATATCCAGCTTGTCCCAATTTGGAAGACCAGACAAAGCTGTTCGCGATTCTGCATCCGGAGGACATCGGGGTTACATTGACCGACACGTTCCAAATTGAACCTGAGCAGTCGACGTCGGCGGTGATCGTGCATCATCCGGGGGCCAAGTACTTTGTTGCCTGATCTACATCCCAGAACAGCAGGTACAGGAGTCGGGCGATGCGTAATGCCGATCGAAAGTGAGCCTTTCGAATAAAATCAAAGCGGTATGACAGGGACCTCCAGAAAACCGACGGTTATCTACGACGGAACCTGCGGAATCTGCGCAGGGAATCTGAAGTGGCTGTATCGGCTGGACACGCTTAAGAAGTTCGATGCTATCCCGTACCAGACTGAAGACCTTCTCGTCCGGTTTCCCCATTTGAAAATGGAGGAATGTGAGAAGGCAATGCACCTGGTATTCCCCGACGGTAGAACCTACACGGGCAGCGATGGGTTTCGTGAAGTCTTTCTTCGAATGCCCTTGATGTTCTTAGTTGGCGTTATCATGTCCGTTCCTCCCATGCCTTGGATTTTGCGCAAACTGTATCCGGTGCTTGCGCGCAATCGTTATAGGGTTGGAGGCAGCTGCGAGCTCCACACATGACTGCTGAGGAACCTCCCCAGCAGGTCGATGACCAGCGACTCTAGTCTTCTACTCTTGCAAACTTCTGGAAGTTGAGAACACGTGGGAATGCATATCCTTTCATTGTTCTTCTTTCTCCTGCTCGGCTCGCACGCAGCGCCGGCACACGATTCGCCCCGTGTCTTTCTCCTCGATGCAAACGTTCTTCAACACCAGCGAGAGATCAAAGACACCCAGACAAATTTCCGCGCAGCTCTAACCGACGTTCGCGCGGAAGCGGACAAAGCAATGAGTGCCGGCCCGTTTTCCGTGATGCATAAGAACGCCACGCCTCCCAGCGGCGATAAGCACGACTATATGAGCCTCGCTCCGTACTTCTGGCCGAATCCAGATACGCCCAATCATCTGCCATATGTGCGCCGCGACGGCGAGCGCAATCCAGAGATCAAGGGCATCTCCGATCACGATGAGATGGGCAAGATGGCTACCTCGGTGCACGCTCTCGCTCTCGGCTACTACTTCACTGGAAATGAAGACTACGCCGCGCGAGCTGAGCTTCTGCTACGGACCTGGTTTCTCGACCCGAGTACCAAAATGAACCCAAACCTAGAATATGCTCAGGGTATTCGGGGTATTACGACCGGACGAGGCATCGGGATTATCGACAGCCACAGCCTCACTGAAGTCATCGATGCTATGGGGTTGCTGAGTGGATCGAAAAATTGGAGCGAAGCCGACCAGAAAGGAATGGAGCTGTGGTTCGCGGCTTTTTTCGACTGGCTGCGCACGAGCAAGAATGGCAGGGATGAATCCAACGCGAAGAACAATCACGGTTCCTTCTACGACGTCCAGACCGCTGAATATGCGCTTTTCCTTGGGCGCGATGAACTGGCGAAGCAGATTCTGACTACGGCTGAGCTGAAGCGCATCGCCACTCAGATCGAGCCCGATGGCAAGCAGCCGCTCGAACTGGCTCGCACACGCTCATTTGGTTATAGCTGCTTCAATCTACGCGCATTAACTGAGTTGGCGATTCTAGGAGAGCATGTTGGAGTGGATCTCTGGAATTTCAAGACCAAGGACGGTCGGAGTATCCGTGCGGCTCTCGACTATTTGGTTCCGTATGCGCTGGGCGAGAAACCATGGCCATACAAGCAATTGGGGGGCCTTGGCGCTCGCGATTTGGTTCAGCCGCTTCTCGAAGCCAGCCGGGCCTATAACAACTCAGCCTACGAAGCTGCCGCTAGAAAGATCGAGGGCGATAATCGCAGTGCAACTTTCGATCTTCTTGACGCGGCAGCCCAGGGCAATTAATGCGCACAATTCTTGCCATAGAGCTCACGACGGCAGTGCTTCAATGTTGTTGTAGCTGATCTTCAAACTTTCGATCGGCGGACGCTCGCTCTCGTCCTGCTCGACGAAGTAATGCTCGACGCCATTCTTCTGCGCCGCATCCAGAACTTTTTTCCAATCGATGCTCCCGTTTCCCACCTCGGTAAAGTGCTCAGCTGCTGTATTGAGCTGCTGTGAAGGTGGAAATCCTGGCTTGCGGTCCTTGAGATGAAGCAGTCGAATGCGCCGCGCTAATCGTTGCAACATCGCGATTGGATCCTGGCCTGCCTGGGTGATCCAGTAGCAGTCCATTTCGAAGCAGACCAATTTGGGATCCGTCTCAGCAACCAGCGCGTCAAAGCCGGTGGTCTGGCCCAATTTGCGAAATTCGTAATTGTGATTATGGAAACCGAAGCGCATGCCCATACTCTTCGCGCGCTCTCCCCATTTATTGAAGTTCTCGGCAGCGCGGGCGAAGTCCTCCACTGAATCCCGCATGTTCTCGGGAAGCATTGGACACACCACATAACCGACTCCGAGTTCGCGCGCGTAATCGAGCTTGTCGGGAAGCCCGGCATAATCGAAGTGGCCGCTGGGAACTTTCAGTCCAGCGTCTGTGATCATCGTTCTCAGCTCTTTTGCTCGGTGTGTATAGACATTCCAATAAGTCTCAACCTCGTCGTAGCCGATCGCTCGAATTTGCTTCAGGACTCCAGGCAAATCGGACTCGGCCTGCTTACGGACTGTATACAGCTGAACGCCGAGTGTGCGGCCCCTCGCGGCAAAGCCTCTACGCGCAGCAATGACTGAAGCGAGTCCCCCGATACCGGCAGCCAGAAACTTTCGACGCGATAGCATGGCGGAAATACTACCAGCTGATTGCCATGGAACTTACTACGCACTGAAGGGCAGCACCTAAGGGAACACGTGCGCTTTTATGTTTGTGTTCGCAGCGTTCGGCGCTCCATGATTAAATCGCAGTAGATGAACTCCCCCAACCAAGGCACAGGGCCGGACCTGAGCATCAATTTCTGCGGCATTCACTTTAAGAATCCCATCATTGCTGCCAGCGGAACATTCGGGTACGGCGTCGAATTCGAAGACATCGTTACACTCGAGAAGCTCGGCGGATTTGTCGTGAAAGGGCTTTCGCCCGAGCCGATGGCCGGCAATCCTCCACCGCGTATGTTTGAGACTGCTGCGGGAATGTTGAATGCCATTGGCCTGCAGAACATCGGAGCAGAGGCCTTCCTTCGTGACAAGCTGCCGATCCTTGCGCGGAAAAAGAATGTGGTCGTGATCGCCAATGTATTCGGCCACTCGCGCGAGGACTACGAATCGGTGATTCGTACTTTGAATGAAGGCGAGGGCATCGCAGCCTATGAGTTGAACGTGTCGTGTCCGAACACGAAGCAGGGCGGAATCAGCTTTGGTAGTGATCCGCATATGCTCGAAGAAGTCGTTTCGACATGTAAACAACATGCGCGACGCCCGATAATCGTGAAGCTTTCACCGAACGTGACGAGCATTCCCATGATGGCGCGAGTCGCAGAGGAATCCGGAGCCGACGCGCTTTCTTTAGTCAACACGTTTATTGCTTTAGCGATTGATGCAGAAACCCGTAAGCCAAGGATTTCCAATCTCACTGCCGGCCTTTCCGGACCAGCGATTAAGCCGATCGCGCTCAGGATGGTGTACGAGGCAGCGCGGACCGTGAACATTCCCGTAATAGGAATGGGAGGAATCAGCAGCGGTAGCGACGTGATCGAATTTTTACTTGCGGGCGCTGCTGCGGTGCAGGTGGGAACCGCGAGCTACTTCGATCCTTGCGCGACTGAGAATATCGTGGATCAAGTCTATCGTTGGTGCTTGGAGCATCGCATCAAGGACATTAAGGAGTTGATCGGAGGTTTGCAGGTCGAAGCCTGACCCAGGCTTTACTCGATTACAGCAAGTACATCGCCGGCGTTCACTGCTGCGCCTTCTACTGCAATCAGCTTCGCCACCCTACCCTTTTTGGGCGACTTGAGTTCGTTCTGCATCTTCATGGCCTCGATGACAACAACGCTGGTGCCCTGCTCGACTTCGGAGCCTTCCGCTGCAATCACGCGTACGACTTTTCCCGGCATCGGCGCAACGATTTTCCTTGGACCTTCACCAGCCCCGGCGCGAGCTCTACGCGAACGCCAGGAGCGCGGATCGCGTATTTCTACCGCATAGCGGTCTCGTCCGACTACGATCTGCTGCTGTGCAGAATTGAGTACCACTTCATACGATTGTCCCGCGATGAGCATCGAGATGACTCCGCTCGCCGTGGCCAGGGCATTTACTGTGATGGGCTCGCCGTCCACCTTACAGAGCCAATTCCCATTCTCCTGCGGTTCGAGCTCGACGCGGTGATCGCGGCCGTTTACCGTAACGTCGAAAATCATCGGTCGCGCAACGCCTCCTGACGCGCGACGTTCTTCCACTTGGGTACCGTCACAGTCCCTCCGTTTCCATGACGGTTTACGCGGTCCCCATTGCCGTTCTTAGCCGATTGGAGGAGAGCAGCGGCGATAGCGGCAATCTTCTCTCCCGCACCATTGTTGCAAAAGGCGGGGGTGCGAGACGACAGCCGGCGATCCAGATACCCAGTGTGTATGCGCGCAGCACAGAAATCAGGATCGTCGAGGATGTCACGAAAAAGGCCAAGATTCGTAGCAATTCCGCCAACAAAATACTCATCGAGCGCGCGACGCAAACGTCGAATCGCCTGCTCGCGAGTCGGAGCGTAGGCGATCAGTTTCGAGAGCATAGGGTCGTAGTCTAGAGGAACCGTCCAGCCCTCGTAGATGCCACTGTCTTCGCGAATGCCAGGGCCAGAAGGTGTCAACAGGCGCGTAATTTTTCCTGGACTGGGAAAGAAGTTGTTGTCTGGATCTTCCGCGTAAACTCGCACCTCGATAGCGTTTCCCCGCAGTTGCAGCTCGCTCTGAGAGAACGGTAGCTCTGCTCCGGCGGCAATGAGAATCTGCAGGTGAACGAGATCCAGGCCAGTGACTAGTTCCGTAACGGGGTGTTCGACCTGAAGGCGGGTGTTCATCTCCAAGAAGTAGAAGCTCTTGTTGCGGTCGACAAGGAACTCCACTGTTCCCGCATTGAAATAACCCGCGGTGCGCGCGAGAGCGACCGCGGTTTCGCCCATGGCCTGCCGCATGGCTGCATCCACCACCGCAGAAGGCGCCTCTTCGATCACTTTTTGATGGCGCCGCTGTACCGAACACTCGCGCTCGCCGAGATAAACCATGTTGCCGTGCTCGTCCCCAAGCACTTGAATTTCAATGTGGCGTGGATCGACGATCAGCTTCTCGATGTAAACGTCGTCATTACCAAAAGCGCGTAAGGCCTCGCTCTTTGCTGACGCGAAGGCGGAGGCGAGTTCGTCGCGAGCATTCACGCGCCGCATGCCCTTGCCTCCGCCGCCGGCTGCTGCCTTCAGCATCACCGGGTATCCAACTTGCTCCGCAACCTGCTCAGCATCCGCGAGCGAATCCAGCGCACGAACCGATCCGGGAACGCGCGGTAGACCAGCGCGGTCGGCCGCCTCGCGGGCTCGTGTTTTTGAGCCCATTGCTTCCATGGCAGAAGGTGGAGGTCCGATGAACTTCACTTCCGCGTCTGCGCACGCTTGGGCGAATTGCGCGTTCTCAGATAGAAAACCGTAGCCCGGATGGATCGCGTCTGCCCCGCTGCGGCGCGCGACGTCAATGATGCGTTCAATGTTGAGGTATGAGTCGCGGGCAGCCGCCGGTCCGATGTGATAAGCCTCGTCGGCTTTCATCACGTGCAGAGCTGCGCGATCGACATCGGAGAAGACTGCCACTGCCGGGATGCCAAGCTCGCGACAGGCGCGAATGACGCGCACAGCGATTTCGCCGCGGTTGGCGATCAGAATCTTTTTGAATAACTGTGGCATGGTGAATGGAGATTTAACCACAGAGAACACGGAGAACACAGACGCAGAACATAAAACAGAGGACCTGACTGTCCATTCTCTTTGGCGTTACGTATCCTCTGCTGAACAAAGGCGCCCTTACTTCCCCGTGCCATTCGGATAGAGAAGAATCTTGCTGGCCTCGCCCGACTTAAGCCGCTCCATGCCTTTGCTGAACTCTTTTAGCGGCATCCGGTCGGTGATCACCGGGGACAAGTCAAGTTTGCCCGTCTTCAACAAAGCTTGCATCTGGTACCAGGTCTTATACATGAGCCGACCATTAATTCCCTGCACGATTGCGCCTTTAAAGATGAGATCTTCAGCGAAATTCATTTTGATGGGTACAGAGGGAATTCCGAGTAGAGACACACGACCGCCAAGGCGCAGAATGTCGAATCCGGTCTTGATGCCATCCGGATGGCCGGACATTTCCAGCACTACGTCAATTCCGGTTCCGTCGGTGCGCTCGAGCACGAACTTCTTCACATTGTCTTTGCTCGGGTCGCATACGTGATCTGCCTTCATTGCTTTCGCCAGCTTGCGCCGATGCTCGTTTACTTCAAGTGCGAAAACTTGGGATGCTCCTACTGCGCGCGCAACCGCGATGGAAAATAGTCCGATAGGACCACAGCCAATCACTGCCACGGTCTTGGCCGCGATTTCGCCCGCAAGCACGGTGTGTACGGCATTACCAAGTGGATCCAGAATCGATGCGTAGTCAGCAGGTATTGACGGGTCGAGTTTCCAGATGTTCGATTCGGGAATCTTGACGTAATCGGCGAAGGCACCGTCGGCATCGACTCCGATGATTTTTACGCGCTGGCAAATGTGCGCTTCGCCGGTGCGGCACTGCAGGCATTTGCCGCAGTTCACATGCATCTCCGCCGAGACGAAGTCACCCTCCTTCACGCTGGTGACCTCGCGTCCTACAGCCGCTACAGTGCCGCAAAACTCATGGCCGGGAACCAGTGGCGGACGAATGCGCTTCTGCGCCCATGCGTCCCACTCGTAAATGTGGAGGTCCGTGCCGCAAATCGAAGCAACTTTTACTTTCACGAGAACGTCATTAGGGCCGATCTCGGGCAGTGGGACTTGACGCACCTCTGAACCAGGCGCCGCCTGCGGCTTGACGATGGCCTGCATGGTTTCGGGCATCAAAAACTTCTCCGGAAAAGGGATATACGAATTGGGGGCGCAGACAAAACTTCTCAGTGTATCACTCGTGAATCGACGCAGCGGTTGATGGTTGAGCTCGAGAGATCGCATCTACATTCGCGGACGCGGCCTTAGCAGAGGTGAATTCGGTGATGCTCTGATCCAGGAGTTAGCGATTTACTAACGGTTCAGTGAGGCAGGGACTTGCGCACAATGGTATGCAGACTGCGAACAAATCGTCTTTTCTTTGGCGCCTGAATGACCAGAGCTATGCTACGCGCAAACGAGGGATCCGATTTTTTCCCCAGTAATCACTCGCCGGATATTCCCACGCTTATTCAGGTTGAAAATGATCATGGGCAGATTGTTGTCTTTGCACAGGCTGATCGCGGTGGTGTCCATTACCTTCAGACCAAGCTTGATGATTTCCATGTACGTAATCTGCTGGAACATCGTAGCGTCTTTGACGAGAAAGGGATCGGCGTCGTAGATACCATCGACTTTAGTTGCTTTTAAGATCACGTCTGCCTTCACCTCCATCGCGCGAAGCGATGCAGCAGTGTCGGTCGAAAAGTACGGATTTCCGGTGCCTGCGCCGAAGATCACGACGCGATCTTTTTCCAAATGCCGAATAGCGCGGCGGCGAATGAACGGCTCTGCTACTTGATTCATCTCAATCGCCGACATCACGCGTGTATGCACGTTGCGCTTCTCCAGCGCGTCCTGCAGGGCGAGGGAGTTGATCATGGTGGCGAGCATACCCATATGATCTGCGGAGACACGATCCATGTCGCGGGCCTGCTCGGCCACACCGCGAAAGAAATTTCCGCCGCCAACAACGATGGCGACCTGCACTCCGAGTTCGTGCACCTCCGCGATCTCGCCCGCAATCTCATGTACGCGGGTCACATCCACTCCAAAGCCCTGACCCGCTGCCAGAGCCTCTCCCGAGAGTTTCAAAAGAACACGATTGAAGACCTTCGACATCGTGAGTTCAGTATAAATGTATGGGTTTCGAGGACCCGCAGCGAACCCGCCAGCGGTCTCTCAATGCGTCAGTAAGGATGAGGCTCGACCTTCCATTTTTCGTACACCTTTGCATCAAGAAAGATCTTGAACAGCGAGGGATCCAACTCGCCGTCATCAACGGCGAGCTTGAGAATGTCTAGCGCGCGCTCGAGGTTGACCGAGTCTTTGTATGGCCGGTCTGCGGCGGAGAGCGCGTCGAAGATGTCCGAGATTGTCATCATTCGTGTCTGGACCGGAATTTCCGGCGCGGAGAGCTTATACGGGTATCCCTGCCCATTCAGCTTTTCGTGATGACCGCGTGCAATCTCGGGAATGTTGCGGATCTCCGACGTCCACGGGATCTGCTGAAGGAAATTCACTGTATGCACGACGTGGGATTCGATTTGAAGACGCTCGTTCTCATCGAGTGACCCTTTGCGGATCGAGAGCATGCGAACCTCATCAGGAGTGAGCAGAGGTTTCTCACTGCCATCGAAATCCTGGTAATACCGAGCGGCAATTTCGGATAGCCTCTCGAAACTTCCCTCGGGCAACACAGTGGGCTCGTCCGCACTTAGAACAGTCTCGAAATAGTGATCGACTTCCTCTAGTTGCCGCCGCAAATCATCGTCAAAACGGCCGATTTTCTGCATGTATTCTTCGCGGCCTTTAGCCAATACGTACTCGAGGCGCTGCTGCAGCTTTTCAGCTTGGATTGATCTCTTCACGAAATCAAAGCGCTGCTTTACCAGTTCCAACTGCGCCGGATAAAGCTTCTTGGCTTTGACCAGTACCTCCTCGCGCACTCCGACTTTGCCGAAATCGTGCAGTAGCGACGCGTAGCGAATTTCGCGCATTTCTTCACGCGTGAATCGCAGGTTTGCGTATGGTCCAGTTTCAATGCGCTGAACTGCCTCGGCTAGCGCTACAGTGAGATTGGCCACACGAAATGAATGACCTGAGGTAGTCGGGTCTCGCGCTTCGATAGCGATGACTGAGGCGCGCACAAAACCTTCAAACAAGCGGTGGATGTTCTCGTATAAGCGGCTGTTCTCGATGGCTACCGCCGCCTGGCTCGCGAGCGACGTGACGACGTCTTGCTGGCGATGTCCAAATGGAATCACCTGCTGGTTCATCACTTGCACCGAGCTCAACTTAGCTTTGCCGTCGCGCTTCGCGTTGATAAGCTGCAGCACCCCGACGATGTGCTCTTTCTGATCGTGTAGGGGAACGGCAAGAATCGAGCGCGTACGGTATCCCGAGTCTTCATCGAATTTGCGGTTGATGCTGTATGGGACGTCGGGAGGCAGATGGTACGCGTCGTCGATATTAACCACACTGCCAGTATCAGCAACATACCCGGCGATGGAATTGTGACTAATCTCGATGGTAGATTCCCTGAATGGAACTTCGATCGAATCGTTTTGCGCGAGCTTGAAACGCAGGAACTTTCGCCTAGGCTCTTCGTCAGGCGTCTTCAAGAGTTGAGCCGCAGGCAGGCCACTCGATGGGGCCGTGCCCCCAATCGCAGGGTTGGAAGTCGGTGCTACACGCTTCTCCTCCGGTGTTCCTTCGACCAAGTACAGTGATCCTGCATCGGCATTCGTAATTTCGCGACACTTCGTCAGAATTAGCTCGAGCAGCCGGTCCAAACGATGTTCGGCAGACAAAGCGGCGCCAATCTTGTTGAGCTCCTGAATTTCGCGGGTCACTCCGCGCAGCCTCTGGTTCACTTGCTCGCGTACGTGAATCAGGTGTACGTGATCCAGAGCGTTGTCTACGGTCCGCTCCAGCAGCGGCAACGGCGTGTTCGACGGCAAATACGCGTAGACAAGCGCGTCGAGGCGCGGATCGTGAAAGCGATGATCGGTGAGCGCAATCAGCCGCAGATTGGGACGGCGAAGTTCGTCGTAATGCGTGAGAAGCAGTGATTCGTCGCCACTGATCAGCACCCGTTCAAGGTCGGCCGGCAGTTCCAGTAATCCTTCAAAAGAAGCGCGCCGATATCGCGAGAGGTCACTAATGATCTGCCGAATCCGGGGCTCTTGATCAAACGTCACCAGCAGAGGCAGCACACGTGTGTTGGAGCTAGCCGCAGCCTTAGTGGTGGGAGTCGTGGACATTCTTATGCCCTGGCGCGGCACTGCTTGCAGATCGAACGTATCCGTCCGGCCATTCGGGGTTATGGCGCAATAAGTGCGCTTACTATAGCACGGAGAGTAGGCAGAGACTCGCGCCAAACGGCGCAATGGGCACTCGCAGCCGTGCGGCATTCCACGCGAAGATCGTATCGGGAAAGCGCAATACTCATGATAGTTCACTCCAATAGGGCGCCCTTGGCCAGGGTCTCTTCATGTTGGCAGCTTCGCGAAAAGCTCGTGCGCGCGGGCAATCGCAACGCCCAAGCCATTCGCTGCGATAATTCTGCGCATGCCTTTCTTCCAATCGTGTACGCGTATGGTATCCGCAAGCGTTCTCCGGGCTCTCATTCTTCTGCTTGTCCTTTCTCCCCTTCTGGCACAAGCCCCCGCGCCGGCTCAACATCCTCCTCGTCCACCCATGCCGACGCGCGATCCGCACACACCCGGTTTCGTCGCTGCTACGGAATTGCCTGACGGCTCGGTACCTTCGCCGGATTCAGACGGGAACTTCATCCTTGGGCCGACGCACAATCCAGCTCCTGAGATCTCTACGGTTGTTCAGGCAGCCGACGATACTCTGGCGAATGGGACGGTCGTCGAGTTCACGATGAACTCGGTGGACAGCAAGATTTATCCAGGAATAGCGAGAGAGCCGAATACGTTCGGAACGCCCGATCCTGCCGATCCGGCCAAACTAATCGTTAGCACGAGCCATCCCGCTCCCTATGCGCGCAAAGTCGCGGTGTATGTGCCAAAGCAGTACGTTCCTGGCAGCGTTGCTCCGTTCATCGTGGGAGCCGATGGCCCGGACCGGCTACTCTTCCTCACTGTCGACTCTCTCATTGCTCAGCATAAGCTTCCGCCGATGGTTGCGATTTCCATCGGCAATGGAGGCGGTGACGCACAGGGCAGTGAACGCGGCCTGGAGTACGACACGATGTCGGGAAAGTACGCCGAGTTTGTTGAGAGCGAAGTCCTGCCTCAAGTTGAAATGCAAGCTCACGTGAAGCTCACGAAGGATGCCGAAGGACGGGCTACGACCGGCGGCAGCTCGGGCGCCTCGTGCGCGTTGATCATGGCGTGGTATCACCCGGAGCTATACCATCGAGTCCTTTCCTATTCTGGAACATTCGTAAACCAGCAGTGGCCGTATGATGCGCAGACGCCACACGGAGCTTGGGGGTTCCACGAGCACCTGATTCCGAATAGTCCGCGCAAACCGATAAGAATTTGGATGGAAGTTGGTGATCGCGACTTTCTCAATCCAAATGCCATGCGCGACAACATGCATGATTGGGTGCTCGCGAACGAGCGCATGGCACAGGCGCTCGCGGCCAAGGGATATCACTACCAGTTCGTATTCGCCCGCAATGCCGGCCATGTGGATCGAGCGGTCAAGCAGCAGACGCTCGCCGAAGCGCTTGAGTACGTCTGGAAGGGCTACTCGCCTGGTCCTACCAAGAAATGATTTCGACCTGATATCTTGCCTGCATGTTTAAATTGCATGTGCGTGCTGTCTTCTTAATTCTGCTGCTGGTCTTGCCTGCCGCTGCGAAAGAAGAAAAGTATGTAAAAGCCGGCCCGGTACAGCTCACTTCCGACGGAAACAAATGGGCGGAGAAGACGCTCAAGAAGATGTCGCTTGAAGAGAAAATCGGGCAGATGATCCAGATTCGCGCCTATGCCGATTTTCTCAATGTCGAGAGCGACGAATACCGCCAGGTTCGCGATGCCATCAAGAAATATCACCTCGGCTCCATCATCCTTACTGTTCGCGTTTCCGACGGACTGCTCGTGCGCGATCTGCCTTACGAAGCCGCTGCAGTCACTAACATGCTGCAGAAGGAATCGAAGCTGCCTTTGCTGGTTGCCGCCGACTTTGAACGCGGCCTCTCGATGCGTCTGAACGAAACTCCGGCGTTCCCGCACGCAATGGCCTTCGGCGCGACCTACAATCCTGACTTCGAAGAAAAGTTTGCAGAGATCACGGCGCAGGAATCGCGCGCAATTGGCGTGCACTGGAACTATTTTCCTGTAGCAGACGTAAACATCAATCCCAAGAATCCCATCATCAACACACGATCCTTCGGAGAAGATCCGCAACAGGTTGCTGCGATGGTGGCGGCATATGTCGAGGGATCGCGGAAATACGGACTGCTGAGTACGGCGAAACATTTTCCCGGACACGGCGATACAGCGACCGACTCCCATTTGGGTGTGGCGACGGTTTCCGGCGATGTCGCTCGTCTTGACTCGGTCGAGCTGCCGCCATTTGAGAAGGCTGTCGAAGCAGGAGTGGATTCGATTATGGTGGCTCACGTCACCATTCCTGCTTTGGAACCGGATACCGACAAGGTTGCTACGACATCGCGCAAGATAGTCACCGATCTACTCAAAGACAAGCTCCATTTCCAAGGTCTGATCGTGACCGACGCTCTCGAAATGCACGGCCTTACACGGCTCTATCCCGAAAACGGACCGAATCCCTCCGGCCGAGCGGCTGTGGACGCCGTGAAGGCAGGCAACGACATGGTGCTGCTGCCGTCTGATCTCGACGGGGCCTTCACTGGACTGCTGCAGGCAGTCCGCAACAAGGAAATTTCGCAGCAGCAGATCGATGCTTCAGTTCTGAAAGTATTGCGTGCCAAGGCGTCGCTCGGGCTCTATAAAGCGCGGCTGGTGGATATGGACAAGATCCCATACATCGTGAGCCGTCCGGAGAGCATTGATTTTGCGCAACAGGTCGCCGATGCCGCGGTGACTCTGGTGCGGGACGGTGGGCAAGTTCTTCCATTGCCTGCAGCAGCAAGATCCGTGGGAACGAACGCACAGTCGGGATCGTATCGAAATCCAGGGACAACCTCGCAAGTAGTTGGCGTGGTGATCACGGACGATGTGCGCAGCGAGTACGGCCGCGTATTTGAGCTTGAACTGCGGCGCAGAGCTCGCGGCACTAAGGTCTATTATGTGGATTCGGCTATCGCTGCGGGCATATCGCCTGAGATCGTGCAAGCTGCAAAGCAGGCGCAGAAGGTTGTGGTCGCAGCTTACGTTGTGCCGACTGCCGCGAAACAAACCATCGTCAACGGCCAGCTCACAAACACGGTTGGCCTGAACGACGCAACGGGAAATCTCATGCAGCAGTTGCTCGACGCAGCTGGATCGAAGATGGCAGTGATTGCCATGGGCAATCCATATCTGGCAATGAACTTTCCCAATGTGGCAACGTATATCTGTACGTATTCGAACGCGCCTACGTCGGAGCGCACTGCAGTAAAACTGCTCTTCGGCGAGATACAGGTGAAAGGCAAGCTCCCGGTGAGCCTCCCCGGCATCGCCGATCGCGGATTCGGCTTACAGCTCAAGCCGGAAGAGATGCGAGTCGCCTCGGAGCTGCCGAAAGCAACTTCAGGAGCCGCACAAATCCAATGAAATCGCGCAGCCAGTTCGTTTATCTCTCCATCATTGCTGCTGCCCTATCGCTCACAGCATGCGTGAATGTCAGCAAAAGCGGCAACGGCGACAACGTTGATGTGAAAACACCATTCGGTTCCGTCAGCGTCCGCACCGACCAAGTGAAGCCTGAAGAGACTGGACTGAATGTCTATCCTGGGGCGAAGCTCGTTCCCAAAGAGGGACACGACCACGACCAGGCAAACGTGAATATCAGCAGCCCGTGGGGACAACTGAAGGTGATTGCACTTAACTTCCACAGCGAGGATTCGCCGGACAAAGTGCTGGCGTGGTACCGCCAGGACCTCAAGCATAAATACGGGAAATTTCTGGAGTGCAAGGGTGGTGAGGTCGGTTTGCACGATCGCGACCAGAATGACAGCAATCAGCTCACCTGCGGAAGTGAGCGCGGCAAGGGTTCCAATTATCGTTGGGATGACAACAATACGATCGAGCTAAAGACTGGAATCGATGATAAGCAGCACATCGTCGCGGTGAAGCCTGAAAGTGGAGGCAGCAACATCGCCCTGGTGTACGTGCAGAAGCACGGGGAACACGATTCGATCTGAGGGCGTTCCATTTTGGGCAGAATGCTTTTCTTGCTCGAAATCCTTCAATTGTTAAGGTTCTGTCATCTTGAAGCGCTTCTATTGTGCGAAGGATCTCCCGGAATGCCCCCGGTCTTAATTGCATCTTCCGGGCTCCTCCAGCGGGAACTTAGAAGGTGTGTGAAAGGAGCCTGGTAACAGCATTCAAGGCTGAAGGATTTCGGGACATCCTTCGCGCAAAGCGCTTCAAGATGACAGGTGTTTAGGCTTGTGTGCTTGGGCTGCTGTGTTCGACATCCCAGCCGTGAAATCTGCATGTTACCCTCTTCTTTTTAGTTTCCAAACTTCCTCGGAGCTTCCACTCTTGTCTTCCTCTCGCAGGCGGATTTCCGCCATCGCCGTTAGTGCCTTCTTTGTTCTTACGGGATTCCGATCAAGCCCACAGACTACAAACACGGCTGAGCAGGTATTCGGGTTTCGCAACTTCGCCGGCCAGGGGGAGATCGATCGCAGATTCAATGCCTCTCCTGACCCGAAGCTTGCCGAGCAGCATCTGCGCACCTTGACACAGGCGCCGCACGTCGCTGGATCTCCCGAGGATCGCAAAACGGCCGAGTATGTTGCCCAGAAGCTTCGCGAGGCGGGGCTGGATACTCAGATCGTCGAGTACAAAGTTTTGCTGTCTTTCCCGGAAGAAGTCAGCATCGACGTTACCGCGCCGCCGAACGTGAAAATGCACGGTCCTAGCCGCGAGCAGGTGGCGGACGATCCCTATCAGAACGATCCGCGTATTCTGCCGGCCTTCAACGCGTACTCGCCCTCCGGCGATGTCGAGGCCGACGTGGTTTATGCCAATTACGGCAGTCCACAGGACTACAAGCAGCTTGAGGCGATGAAAGTCGATGTGCGCGGCAAGCTAGTGATCGTCCGCTATGGCGGAAATTATCGTGGAGTGAAGAGCCTGGTTGCGCAGGAGCACGGCGCTCGGGGAGTGATCATCTACTCCGATCCGATTGATGATGGGTACTACCGCGGTGACATGTACCCCAAAGGTCCATTCCGGCCGCCAACAGGAGTTCAGCGCGGCTCCGTTGACTACACGTTCTACTACGCGGGCGATCCCACGACGCCGGGCACTGCGTCGCTTCCGAACTTGCCGGATTCCCAGCGCACGCCACCGGCGTCCGCGACCGACCTGCCGAAGATCCCGACAATGCCACTTTCGTTTGGAGATGCAAGCCCTATCATGCAGAACCTTGCCGGACCGGAGTCGCCTCGTGAGTGGCAGGGCGCGCTGCCGTTTACCTATCACATCGGACCTGGTCCGGTGCGTGTGAAGATGCACCTCAAAATGGACGCGCCCTTCAAGACGATTTGGGACGTAATCGGCACAGTCCGCGGAACGGAATTTCCGGACGAGTGGGTACTCGGGGGCAACCATCGCGACGCCTGGGTGTACGGCGCAGTGGATCCGAACAGCGGGACAGCTGCGATGCTGGAAGCGGTCCACGGAGTTGGGGATCTGCTGAAGAGCGGCTGGAAACCGCGCCGAACGTTGGTCTTCTGCAGTTGGGATGGCGAAGAAGAAGGCATGATCGGATCGACTGAATGGGGTGAACAGCATGCGCGTGAACTGGAGCAAGCCGCCGCTTATTTCAATATGGACGTCGGCGTCGCTGGACCGAACTTCGGCGCCAGCGCCGTTCCCGCTTTGAAACAGTTCGTTCGCGACGTTACGAAGCAAGTTCCCAGTCCCCGCGGTGGCTCGGTGTATGACGTTTGGAAGAACGCGCGAGATCGTGTGAAGAACATCTCTCCCGATTTGGGAGGGTCGCAGAATCGGCCACCGGCCGCGAAGGTCGAGACGGACGTTGAAGTTGGCGATCTGGGGAGTGGCTCGGACTACTCCGTCTTCCTGCAGCGACTCGGAGTGCCTTCGACCGACATCGGTTCCGGAGGCCCATACGGCGTCTACCATTCTGCGTTCGACAACTTCGCCTGGTTCATGAAATTCGGCGATCCCGATTTCAAATACGAGCAGGAGATGGCGCGCGTCTTCGGCATCGAGATGCTGCACATGGCCGCCGCCGACTACTATCCGGAAGACTACGAACTCTACGGGCGCGAGATCGTCAGCTACATTCAGCAGGCACAAAGCAAGGCGCAACAAACGTTCGGCGCTCCGACTCCAGCGTTTGCCGATGCGATCGCTGCCGCGCAGCGGTTCGAGCGTGCCGGCACACAAATTCGACAAGCGCAGAATTCTGCGGCGGCAGATCTTGTTCGCTTGAATCGCGCGTTGAGTGACGCTGAACGCGCATTGCTGATTCCGCAAGGCCTGCCGAATCGTCCTTGGTTTCGGCACGCGATCTACGCTCCAGGCGTTTACACCGGCTACGCAGCGGTGGTGATACCTGGAGTTAATGAAGCGATCGATGCGGGTGATATGACTCGCCTACATGAGCAGATTGCCGTGCTCACAGAAGCACTCAACCGGGCCGCCGCAGTACTTGAGAGCTACCGTTAGCGACGCGCGCCCTGACTCGTCGCACTGAGCATCGGCAAGTGATCTTGATTTTGCGCCTACAATCAGTCACCTTTGCAGAATCATCTGCTCCCTTAGATACTGTTCGATCTCCTTCCTTCCCTCATGTTTCGCCCAATCCGCAGGTGTGGCACCAAAGAGCGTGTCCTTCATCCTCGGCGTCGCGCCTCGCTCAACGAGCAGGCGAACGACTGTGTCATGTCCCCCGGCTGAGGCCTGATGCAACGGCGTTGAATGCGAATGTAGACCAACCGGGCTGTACCGATTGGGATCTTCGCCAGCATCCAGAAGGAGACGAACAACGTCAACGTGTCCAAATTGCGAAGCCAAAGCGAGCGCTTTATGGCGTCCATGGCTATCTGAAAACTCAAGCAAGCGCTGCGCGTCCTCGACGCGCCCCAAGGCAGCTGCGACCGGCAGTGTGATCCGAGCGCCTCGTCGCAGCAGTGTCTTCACAGCCTCGAATTCACCGTGGGCCAGGGAAGCTTCAATCGCAGAACTCGGATCCGTTCCAAAATCGCAAAGCAAATCGATCTGCGGGATCTGAACTCCGCATTCGCGCGGCACGCAGCCTGAACAAACAAGTCCGAGCGTTCGCTCTCGCGAGGTGATGTTTGCGCCTGCTTCGAGAATTACTTTCATTACATCGACGATGTTGTTGGGCAGCTTGCGACGCCGAACCGGATTTTCTGCGGTGAATTCCAGCAGAGTTGGATTGCGAAAGTAATTGCCTCCTTCAAAGGTCACTTGCTGATTCACTAACTGCGGATACTGCGTTAGGTGACTTCGCAGTGCCTCGACATCGCCCGCATCGGCGAGCTCTACGGCACGTCGAAAGATTGGATCTTCAATACGCTCGTGATGGGGGCGACTTACGTTGTCAGAATCGGTTGGCTGCTCAACACGGCGCTTCAATCTAGTCCAACTTGGGAATCCGTATTCACGAGCGATGGCGAGTTGCGCGTCGCTCAGACTTAACCGCGTTTCGAAGATTTCACCATCTGCTGCTTCGCGAAAACGAGGATGAAATTCGCGAATGCGCTGTGCCACAGCGCGATCGCGTGCGGCTTGCGCTTTCAGCAGGTCTTTTGCTTGGTGCTTCAGATGATCCAGGTTGGGATTTGGCGGGAGAACTCTGGTCGGCATGACGAACTTCCTTTCACTCGCCCGAGGGTCCGCATCTGACGGGCAGAAAGTAAGTTCGTAGAACTAGTTGTTGACTCAGGTGGACTTCTGTCCTTCCCGCGGACCGGATGCGCCCTTAACGCAGAGACAGTCTAGCACCGGCAGAAGGAGATCGATGCATTGGATGGGAAAGAATTCCGACTGCGATGGAATGTGAGCCGACGGTTTGGAATTGGAAAGGGCCGCAGCCGAAATGGGCAACGGCCCGGAAGTACATCAGGCTGCCTTGCGATGCGATGAAGAAGATGAGCTGCCCTTCTTCGAAGGAACTTTCTTTCCCTCGCGGCGGGCTTCGGAAAGCCCAATCGCAATCGCCTGTTTGCGGCTCTTCACTTTCTTACCACTGCGTCCCATTTTGAGACGGCCGCGCTTGAACTCGTGCATTTCTCGTTCGACGTTCTTCCCGGCACTTGGACTGTACTTGCGGCGGGAACTCGACTTGCGTCCCTTCGAGGATGAACTGCGGCGTGAGCGCGAAGTACTGCGATGCGAACTACGCGCCGAAGCGCTGCGGCCGCTGCGCGCCGATTTGCCTCGTGAACTTCCGCTGCTGCGACGACTTTTGCTGCGCGCCGAACTGCTTCTACGCGAAGTGGAACGGTGTCTTGTTGCCATGAGTTGAACTTTGCCTCCTTCTAAATTCTCCTGAGCTTTGAGATTCCATTGATTCGAAAGAGGGTTGGCAGCAATTGACGGGTTCGTTTCAGGAATATACGAGAGTAAAGACGGCAAGGGACCTGCGGTCCGCTCTGGCAGGATGTTCGGTTGCTGATCCGAAATGGACGTATCCAGCTGTAGGTGACATAAACAAAAGTTCGCGCGAGTGGCGCGCGCGTTTGTTCGGAGGGCTTTGACTCGTAGACCCCGTAAGGGGACAACGCCTGCACATACGCACTTGGGGAGTGCGTCCTCTATAATTGCCGATTTTCATCCCATTTTGAGTAGCGGGAATGTAGGTGACGTGCTATTGTCGTTTTCCTCGCAGCTTGTGCAAGCCTCTGCGCTATAACGTTTTAGAGTAGCTGCTGGCACAGCTTCCAGATTGGCGTACTCGAGTTCAAGGTCGCCACGCCGGCGCAATACCCGAGAAATCGGGAACATTTTTCTGTGCTGGCGGTCTATACTGTGGAGCAGACACATGGCTACCTCGGCCACGCAACCGGCCTCTCCGCTACCGTCGGGAAATCTCCCAACTCGGCGACAGCCACACGACATCCTGCCTACATTGTTTGGTGACGGATACGGCACATACGCGGTTCAATCGCGCAATTTTTATACGTCAGTCATTCTGCACATGGTGGTGCTTGCTCTTGTTCTTTTTGTCACGCACCAGGTGATCCAGCACCGCACTGACATTGCAAGGGTGCTGGGACCGGTCGTGGACATCGGAGCTTACATTCCTCTGCCGAGCGCTGCGAAGCACGTTGGTGGCGGCGGAGGTGGTGGCGATCGCGACAAACTTGAAGTCAGTCGTGGTGCGCCTCCGAAGTTCAGCATGCAGCAGATCACACCGCCAACCGTGGTTATTCGTAACGACGCTCCCAAGCTTGTAGTTGAGCAAACCGTTATGGTGCCGCCGCAGGTAAAGATTACGCAGCAAGGGCCTGTTGGCTCCCTCACCAGCGTTTTGAGCGTGCCGTCGAACGGAACCGGTTATGGCTCCGGCATTGGCGCAGGATGCTGTGGCGGTGTAGGCGAAGGCAATGGGCGAGGTGTTGGTCCCGGAGACACGGCTGGAATTGGTGGAGGAGTCTTTCAAGTAGGGGGCGGAGTTTCTCCTCCGCGTATCAAGGTCCAGACCGAGCCGGAGTTCTCTGAAGAAGCTCGCAAAGCGAAGCATCAAGGCACGGTTTTGGTGGAGGCAATTGTTGGGGCGGATGGCAGGATTCATAATCCTCGTGTGATCCGCGCCTTGGGTCTTGGTTTGGACGAGAAGGCTCTGGAAGCGTTAAACCAGTGGTTGTTTGAACCCGCAGTGAAAGACGGCCGGAAAGTCAACGTGGCCATCCAGATCGAAGTAAGCTTCCGCCTTTACTAATCTCTAGGCTCGTACTTTTTCACGACGCGGCTTCTTCTCAATCTTCACATCACCGATAAGGCCTTTCACAACCTCATCAACGTGCTTGTTCGCCTCAAGCATTGCCGCCGCTACCTCCAGCTTTTTGTGATCATCGTGCCTCTCGAGCAGTACGACGACGTGAGCAATGGCCGCTTTCTCCGTTCCCATGCCTTCAGGAGTCTTGGCTTTGATTCCCACTTCTAAAGGCGAAATCTCTAAGAGTTCCGCCACGCGTTGGCGGATGCGGTTTGCCACCGGCCCTACACGCGGTTCTGAAAGAACGAGTGTGGAATCCACGTTACAAACCTGATAACCGGCTTCTTTCACCTTCGCGAGCGCAACGGCTACGAATAGGGAAGAGTCCGCATTTTTCCATTTCGGGTCTGACGGAGGGAAGTAGCCGCCGATATCTCCGGCAGCTACGGCGCCGAGGAGGGCGTCAGTGAGCGCGTGCAGCAAGACGTCGCCGTCGGAGTGCCCAGCAAGTCCATGCGTGTGCTCCAGAGTCACACCACCGATCTTTAGAGGGACGCCTTTTTTGAACTCGTGTGAATCCCAACCGTAGCCAATCCTCATCCGTCTCCTTTAAGAGCTTAGGAAAGTGTAGCAATCGTGCCGTGGGTCATCGGGTCACCGGGGAAGTAGAGAATGGAACACCACGCGCGGATCACCCGACAGCTTTCTTCGTGCCGTCGCGGTGAAACAAGAATTCTGCGAGTTCCATGTCCGATGGCGTGGTGATTTTGATATTTCGCGCCGAGCCCATAACTACCGCGACCTGATTTCCCGATCGTTCTACCAGGGAAGCCTCGTCGGTTCCGACAAAGCCGTCCTGAGCTGCTTCATCGAAGGCGCGCTTGATTACCGAGTAGCGGAATCCCTGCGGAGTCTGCGCCATGACAACTCGTTCGCGCGGCACTGTGGACGTAATGATTGCGCCGCTCGGGGTGCGCTCGACTTGTTTGATGGTATCGACTGCAGGCAGACCGGCTATGGCGGCGCCTTGCGCCGCGGCGCTCTCGATCACATTTCGAATAATCTCGCCATCAACAAGAGGACGCACGGCGTCGTGGACTAGGACCACGTCATCGTCCTCCGCACGAATTTCACGCAGAGCGTTTGCGACTGATTGCTGACGGTGATCACCGCCAACAACCACGTGCATTTTCGGCCGCAACTTCTGCGCAGACAGAAACTCGCGTAGCCTCCCAGTCTCACTCTCGCGAACGGCGATGTAGATGTCGGTCACCTCAGGTACTGCTGAAAACCGTTCGAGCGTGTGCAACAGAATCGGCTTACCCGCGATTTCGGCGAATTGTTTAGCCGGTTGGCCGGTACGAGCGCCTGAATGCGCAGCCATGCGCGTTCCGAGTCCCGCCGCCGGAATGATGGCCACCACTTTCATGGGAAGCGAAGTATAACGGCGGCGGTCGGCCCTCGGCAATCGGCCCTCGGCTAAGAACCGTCTGTCCCGCCATAGAAATTCAGCTAATCACACTCCGGTACTGGAGGTGTTTGTAGCCCCGGAAATAATTTGGCCGAATGCCGATTGCCGAATGCCGACCGCCTGCCCCATCATGTTCTCGTGCTCTCACTGGTCCAACGCGTCGCGCGCTATATTCGCGAGCGCGAACTGATGCGCGCGGGCGATCGTGTTGCTCTAGCCGTCTCCGGCGGCGCAGACTCCGTTGGGCTCCTGCGGATTCTGCTGGAGCTGCGCGCGGAATTAGGCATCGTGCTTAGCGTGGCTCATTTTCATCATGGGATTCGTGGAGCGGATGCGGATGCTGACGAAGAGTTCGTCAGAGAATTAGCGAGTTCCTGCGAGTTGGAGTTTCACTTTGGACAAGGTGAAGCGCGTGCGTATGCGGCTCAGAAAAAGATCAGTCTCGAAACTGCCGCCCGGCAGCTGCGGCATGGATTTTTCGAGTCGCTGCTGCGGGGTAAAGTTAAACGTATCGCTACTGCGCACACACTCGACGATCAAGCTGAGACTGTGCTGATGAAGGTAATACGCGGGGCGGGGACGCGAGGTATGGCCGGCATCTTTACGGAACACGGGTTTGGCGCTGGTGCCGTGGTGCGCCCTCTTTTGGGAATTCGACGCGAGGAGGTTCGCGCTTATCTGCACGTTCTACAGCAGCGATGGCGTGAAGATGTCAGTAACTCCGATCTGACCATCACTCGCAATCGTGTCCGCGCACGGGTTCTTCCTGTGCTGCGCGATGAGCTGAATCCTGCAGTGGATATTTCGTTGGCACACCTGGCAGAAATCTCGCGAGCTGAAGAAGAGTACTGGGCTGAGCAGACAAAGCGGCTTCTGCCTCTTGTCTGTAAACCCGGAGAACCGGCCCGCGGTGGCGGACGCAGGCAAACGTCAGCACGTGCGACTGCGATCGACATTCAGGCTCTGCAGCAGCAGCCGCTGGCTGTGCAACGCCGGGTTCTCCGTGCAGCCGCAGAACAGATTGGCTGCAGTCTCGATTTCGAGCACGTTCAGGCAATCCTCGATCTGATTTCTCAGCGGCAGACGCGTGGTGCACAAAGCAGGACAGTCGAGGTCGAAGAAGGGTGGAACGCTCGGCTTCTCTTCCGCGAACTCCGGATCGAGCGTACAACCTCCAAAGCGTCCACTGCCGGCTACGAATATCGCTTACCACTGCCGGGTGACACGTGTATCCCGGAGCTTGGCGCAACAATTCGCGCGCGCATCTGCGAAGATAACGGTTCTGTTATCTGCCCGGCTTATAATCGGGCACACGCTTTCCAACTGCCGCCGCATTCGACTCTGCGCGTGCGAAACTGGCGAGCCGGAGATCGCTTTCGATCTGGGCGGCACACGTCGGAGAAGCGGGTGAAGGAGTTGCTGTACCCGCTGCACCTCAGCGCGGAAGAAAAGCGGGTTTGGCCGGTTGTCGTTGCCGGCGAACGCATTGTCTGGGTACGTGGCATCGAGGCGCCTGCATTGCTAGCCTCGAGTGGTCAACAGATCGTGATTGAAGAAAGCACGGATTGAAAGCCGCCCTTCGGGGTCAGACTTCAAAGCAGTACCCCACGCGAATGCCAGAGAAAATCCTGCTCACTGCCGAGCAGATTCAGCGACGCGTAAGAGAAATGGGTCAGCAGATTTCCCGCGATTATTCGGGAAAGAACCTCGCCCTGATCTGCGTCCTTCCTAATGGGTTCGTATTCTGCGCCGATCTCATTCGATCTATCAGCGTGGCATCCCTCCTTCATTTTGTTCAGCCGCAAAGAAAAGCTATGAACGGCGTGGCATCGCAAATTCAGATTCACTATGGTCCTGAGATTGACGTCAAGGGCAAGGACGTTCTTTTCGTGGAAGGCGTGATTCAGTCCGGGCAGACGACCGAGTTTCTGATGCGAACGATCCAGGGATGGGGCGCCAGTTCCGTCAAACTAGCCGCCCTCATCGACAAACAAACCGCTCGCAGAGTGCCCCTCCAGCCCGATTACATGGGATTCATCGTCGAGGAGACTTACATCGTTGGGTATGGCCTCGGAAATCCCCAGTTCGGCCGTAATCTGCCGCATATTCAGAGCGAGGGGAAGTAGAAAACCGGCGTCTTCATCGGCTTTCGGGTTCTCGGCCAGGGGACAGTATGGTGGGTCGGCGCCCAAATTAGCCCGAAAACTCCTCATCAAACACGCGGTGAGACCGTCTAAAGCTTAATGGCAGCAGAGCCAAAGAGCGTACTGGCCGAATTCCGACAGCCGATCTTCACCACCTTAGCCCTAACCACGGTGTCTAATGGATTGGAAGCTCTGGTAATTGGCATTACTTTGGATGGGGTTTACGGCCCGGAAACCATATACAATTTAGGTTACGATGAAGGGGTCGAAATCCCTTCTTCAGCATCTAAGCACAATGGAGGGGTAGGGCCATTGGCGTCCAAAACCCCCATTTTGATGTGTGGCATAGCGGGTTCTGCGCAAGAAACCAGCAGTTTGGGCCTTTGGAAGGCTCGAATGGTAGTTTTTCTAGATTCGGATTTGGGGCTTTTTAGGGCGGCATATGGCCGCGCATCGGAGTCCTAGAGGGTAGGTTTAGGAGCATTGAGAGTGAATTCAACCGTTAAGACCGTGGCGTTCTGGCTAGTCATACTGCTCTCCGGAGTGCTGCTCTGGAAAGTAGTCCAGGCCGGTGGCGCCGGTGCCAAAGAAAGCCCAGTCTCGTTCTCGCAGTTCATGCAGGACGTGGACCATGGCGACGTCAGCGAGATCACGATGATCGGCACCGAGGTGCATGGTAAGTACAAGAGCGGCAAAGGCCAGTTCCAAACCACGGTTCCGGCCAATTATCCGGACATGATCAAGGACCTTCGCGACAAAGGTGTCAACATCAACGTGAAGGACAATTCCGGGAATGGTTGGCCGACTTACCTGCTGAATCTTTCTCCACTAATCCTTTTTGCCGCGCTCTGGTTCGTGATGATTCGCCAAATGCAGACCGGCGGCAACAAAGCTCTCTCCTTTGGCAAGAGCCGCGCGCGCTTGCTCTCGATGCAGCAGAAGAAAGTCACGTTTAAAGACGTGGCCGGCGTCGATGAAGCCAAAGAAGAGCTGCGCGAGATTATCGAATTTTTGCGCGAGGCGCAGAAGTTTCAGAAGCTCGGCGGACGCATCCCCAAAGGGGTCCTGCTCGTCGGACCTCCGGGAACAGGAAAAACTCTGCTTGCCCGGGCAGTAGCGGGTGAAGCGAACGTTCCGTTCTTCTCGATCTCTGGTTCCGATTTCGTTGAGATGTTCGTCGGCGTAGGTGCAAGTCGCGTACGCGATCTGTTTGAGCAGGGCAAAAAGAACGCTCCGTGCATCATCTTCATCGACGAAATCGACGCCGTTGGACGTCATCGCGGAGCTGGTCTCGGTGGAGGACACGACGAGCGCGAGCAGACTCTGAACCAACTACTTGTCGAGATGGACGGCTTCGAATCGAACGAAGGCGTGATTCTGATCGCCGCGACTAACCGTCCTGACGTTCTTGATCCTGCGCTGCTGCGCCCTGGGCGCTTCGATCGTCGCGTCGTTGTAGCGCGACCAGACGTTCGTGGACGCGAAGAGATTCTCCGCGTACACACTCGCAAGATTCCTATCGGAGACGATGTCGATCTTTCGATCCTCGCTCGCGGCACTCCGGGCTTCTCCGGCGCCGACTTGGCCAATATGGTCAACGAAGCGGCTCTGAACGCGGCTCGCCAGAATCGCAAAGCAGTCTACATGTACGATTTTGAGCTAGCGAAGGACAAAGTGCTTATGGGTGCAGAGCGGAAATCAATGCTGCTCTCAGACCATGAGAAAAAAGTCACGGCTTATCACGAGGCAGGTCACGCACTCGTCGCCGCCATGCGGGAGCACGCCGACCCGCTGCACAAGGTCACGATCATCCCGCGCGGAATGGCGCTGGGTGTAACCATGCAGCTGCCGATCGACGATAAACACACTTATACGAAGGAATATCTGGAGACACGTCTAGCCATCATGATGGGTGGCCGCGTGGCGGAAGAGATCTTCCTCGGACAGATGACCACCGGCGCGGGCAACGACATCGAGCAGGCTTCCGACCTCGCTCGCCGCATGGTATGCGAGTTCGGCATGAGCTCGCTCGGTCCGATCACGTTCGGCAAGAAGGAGGAGCAGATCTTCCTTGGACGCGAGATCAATCAGCATCGCGATTTCAGTGAAGAAACAGCGCAGCACATCGACAAAGAAGTGCGTCAGTTGGTGGATGCGGGCTATAAGTCGGCGGTGCAGATCCTATCGAACAACAAGGAAATCATGCATCGCATGTCGGCAGCCTTGCTGGAGCGCGAAGTCCTCGATGCCAACGAGATCAAGATGATCATCGAAGGCAAAGATCTTCCGCCGATCAAGATGCCATCGGGTGGCAGCGACGGTGGGGTGCAGCAGGTCCTTAAGCCCGAGCCATCACGGCAGCCGGGATTGGCGCCGGGGCATCCGTCGCCCGCGTAAGGGATCCATAAACCGAAAGCTAAAGAGCAGCCTAAAGGGCTGCTCTTTTTTGTTGCGGACCAACGCATCGACAGTCATCGAGATTGCGACTGCTGCGCGATTGCTTCAGAAACTCTGTGTCTTTTCGGAGTGAAAGATCGCGGAGAATTGAGATTTCCCGCCCTCCCGGCTTATTGATTAATTAAGCGAACCTGAATGGGTCGCTCGGAACTTCTGAATTTCAAGCACGCGTGGACTATCGTGCTTGCGCGGCGGCCGTTCCGGCAGTTGCGGCAGTACTTCGCGCAGTGCCCATTGAATGCGATCAACCGCTTCCACGATTCCTACTTCTTGTGTCTGGCCTTTGCGGCTGTAAAAGGCGATCACCTGCAAGGCATTGCGGATGTGATGGTTCATCTCCGCGATCACGCGGAGTCGGCATTCGACGTACTGCTGGCGCTGGCGCTCGCGAACAGATAAGACGTAGACCAGCGCAGCTCCCACGAGGCCAACCATTACGTTTGAAAGCAGAATTAGATCTCGACCGGGCACGCCCTTACCATGAAGGTGCATTTCGACGAAATAACTGGTTAGCGCGATGGCAGCCAGTGTGAGAAGAGACTTAGCGAAACTTCTAACGTTCACAATATAAGTAGACGTCGAATGAAGTGGAATTGTCCTACGACGACCACCTTAAGTCTTGTTATCGTTTGTACTGTGACATACGAGTCCGACGCTTAATAGGTTTGTGCTACGTCCTTACTCGTATCTGAGTGCCTCGATAGGATCGAGATTCGCGGCCTTCCACGCTGGGTAAATCCCGAACAGGAGGCCGATCGAGCACGAGACAGAGAACGCCGCTACGGTCCAATAAACCGACATAGTAGCCGGCAGCGCTTGAAATGCCGCGCGAATCGACCATGTGATGATCCCACCAATGATGATCCCGATCACGCCGCCAAGAGCGCACAGGGTGATTGCCTCCAGCGTGAACTGAAAAAGAATATTGCGCTTCGTCGCACCGATAGCTTTGCGCACCCCGATCTCGCGCGTTCGCTCGGTGACGGAGACCAG
This sequence comes from uncultured Terriglobales bacterium, assembly GCA_964476905.1. Lineage (GTDB taxonomy): Bacteria > Acidobacteriota > Terriglobia > Terriglobales > Acidobacteriaceae > Gp1-AA112. Next base: position 34,362 of record CAYZHX010000001.1, on the reverse strand, counting down.
CATGATATTCATCACGCCGACTCCGCCAACCATGAGGCCGACGCTGGAAACAGCAAACATGAATACGAAGATTCCGCCCGTGAGTTGGTTCCAGAAATCGGAAAGAGCGTCTGGAGTGAAGATTGCGAAGTTATCCGGCTGATTGAATCTCACGTGACGACGCCGGCGCAGCACTTCGCGGACTTCGTCTTTCACTGCATCCAATGAGGCATGCGATTCCGCCTTTACGCTGACCCAATGATCCTTCAGCTCAGGATGGAGCTTTTTGAAAGTGTGCAGAGGGAAATAAACGATGTTGTCTTCTGGATTCTTTCCGCCTCCGATTCCAGACTTTCGTTTATCGGCCACGGCAATCACGGTAAAGAGTTCGCCTTCGATGGTGATTTCTTTGCCGATTGCAGGCTCGTCGCCGAACAGCTCCTCTGCGGTGTCGTAACCAATCGCGATCACATTCGCGCGCCGCTCGTCTTCTTCTTGAGTAAAGAAGCGTCCGTCCTTCAGAGCAATGTCGTATACGTCCTTCACCGAGGCAGTGTCGCCTTCCAGGATCGTATTGGTCGCCTTCCGACCTTTGTACTTCACGGAGTAAATGCCGGCCTGGAAGATCGGGTTTACATATCGCACGCCGGCACAAACTGAGCTCACATAGGGTAGGTCGCGCAATGCCATTGCGTCGTCAAGCGACAGCTCTTTGCGCTGAAGCAGTTCCGGTTTGGGCCTTCCAAACTGGAACACATCGAAGCGGTAGACCCAGATTACGTTCGAGCCCATCTCGGCAACCTGCTCCTGAATGCGTGAATTGAGCCCGCGAACTACGGATGAGATGGCGATCACTGTCATCACGCCAATGACAATGCCAAGAACAGTTAAGCCAGAGCGCAGCTTGTTCTTCGAGATGGTGTCCATCGCCATGTGGACGGTTTCGAGATGGTCCTTACCTTGCATGATCTACAATTCCGCCCTGAGCGCCACGATGGGATCGAGTTTCGCAGCCTTCCGCGCGGGATAGACACCAAAGAAAATTCCTACGCTGGCTGACACCAGCAATGCCGCGATCACTGCCCATAATGCGATTGCCGATGGCATGCCGATCAGAAGCGTAACCACTTTCGCGATGAAGATCCCGCCGATCGTTCCAATAATTCCCCCAACCAGAGCCATAGTTCCTGACTCGATCAGGAACTGGCTGAGCACGTCGCGACGCTTAGCTCCGAGCGCTTTCCGGATGCCAATCTCACGGGTCCGTTCTGTGACGGAAACCAGCATGATGTTCATGATCACGATTCCGCCAACAAGCAGCGAGATCGACGCAATCGCAACGGTCACGAGAAAGAAGTTTTGGCTGATGCTTGCCCACAGGCTGATGAAAGTCTGGTTGGTATCTATCTCGAAGCTGTCGGCGGCGCCGGGAGCATCGTGGCGACGCGTGCGCAGGATCACTCGTACTTGGTCCATGGCATTCGTCATGGGCACGCCAACGTCATAACCTTTGCCCCAGATCTTGATACTGTTGCTATTGTCGTGTGAGCCGTATTTCGATATGAACGTCGTGAGCGGCAACATGACCCAGTTATCGCGGCTCTGGCCCAGGGTCTTGCCTTCTTTTTTTCCTACACCGATGATCGTGTAGGCATCACCATCAATACGCAGTTCTTTGCCGATTGGGTCGGTAGCACCGACGAGGTTTTCGAGAATGTCGTTACCGATCACGACCACCTGACGATTCGAGTGCTCGTCAGCGTCGCTGATGTTCCGGCCGTTCACAACATCAAGGTCGTAGATGCGGCCCATCGAAGGAGTCCAGCCGCGGACCTGCGTGTCTGAACTCGATGCTTGCGAAAACTTCACCACACCGTTGAACTTGTAAAGAGACGCGCCGACTACCTTGCATTCCGTACACTCGTCGCGGATGGCTTCATAGTCATCGAGTTGGAAGTTCTTGCGCTTTTGGCCGGTCATGTAGTCTTCAAAATTGGTGATGACGTTCTTCTGCTTGCTGACGATGAAGACGTCGGCGCCGAGATTGAAAACCTTCTCCGCAACATAGCCGTTGATGCCATTCACGAACGTGACCACGGCGATCACAGAAGACACGCCGATCACCACTCCGAGCAAAGTAAGCACAGAGCGGAGCTTGTTCGCCCACAGAGATTGCAGGGCGATGCGCATGGCTTCACTAATGTTCATGGAGATGGCCTTAGTGGCTCAGTTAAGTTTACGGGATTTCCTGCGGAATTGTTTCACGGAACCGGGTGGGCCAGCTGTGGGACGAAAGGGGAATGCAAGTTCCGGGGCGCCTCATCTGTAGCAGCCCTCGCTTAAGACACGGTAAAACATTATCTGCCGCACCGCCCTTCGGCGGTGGTCCGGTTAGTTCCTACGCGCGAGCTGGGAGAGGGCGAAGGCAAACGTCAACTCAGGCTGGGAAGCCTTCGCGGGTCGGCGGTTGAGATAGCGTTGTTTCGCGACTTCCAGAGCATCGAGCTGGACTGCATTCAGAACCTGTGGAGCACCGATCTGCCGGGCTGCTAACGTAACTTTGGCAAAATGCTCCACCGCCTCCATCTTCAAATATGCGGTAAGAAGGTCCTCGGCGTAAGTCACTACGCCATGATTGGCCAGCAGGATGGCGGAATGCTCCGCGATGAAAGGGCGGATGTTCGTTGTCAGCTCCGGCGTTCCAGTCGTCCCATACGGCGCAAGTGGGACCTTGCCCAAGGTCATAACCACTTCAGCGCAGATTGGCTCTTCCAGTGCTATTCCGCTACAAGCAAAGGCGGTGGCGGTGCAGGGATGCGCGTGCACCACGGCGTTTACATCGCGCCGGTCCTGATAAATGGCAAGGTGCATCTGGATCTCGCTGGACGCGTTGTGGCTGCCGGTAAGCTTTTTGCCGGAAGGATCTACGATCACAATGTCCCGCGGCTCCATCATCCCTTTGCTAAAGCCGCTGGGTGTGATCATCAGGCGGCCGTCTTCGAGTCGCACCGACAGATTGCCGTCAGTCGCGGCAACGAACCCATTCTCGTGCAGCATGGCCCCGAAACGAACGAGCTCATGCCGCATTCGCTCTTCATTACTGGATGAGCCGCGCAACGTGGCTACTTGCTCACGCAACATCGCCACTTGCTGGAACGGTATTACCGCTCCCCGCAGCATGATCTCTTTCCAGTGCCCCATTACATCCTCCGCGATGCCCTTTAGATGCCACTATTACCGGCATCAATCAAGCAAAATCTGAAAAACTGGTCAAAAACTTGCCGACAACGAGGGGGAGTAGAGATTAACAAAGCAGGGCGCAGTTCCGCGAGGGCAAATCATCATCCAGCGATACATCCGTACCTTGCGGGGCTGACCCACGCACGCAAACCGCGAGATTCTGGACCAGGAGAATGATCGCCAGCGGAAGAACGGGAAAATTAAGAGTACTCGTTGCCGCCAGTTCCGGCAGCGGGGAGATAAGCACGTAAAGCATCGCCGCAACTACTACCATCAACAATATGAATTTCAGGCGGCGGCTCACACGCATAGTTTAATGCGACTGACAAATTCCGTCATCCGCGAACGGGTCTTTACTGGCGGTTTTATCAGCAGATACCCTCAACCGCTCAGGGTTCCAAAAGTTGCGGCTTAGGTATAGCGCCGAAGAATACATCAGTAATGGCCACGACAAACGCGCCGGTAATCTTGTTACGCGAAGCTGCATCCAATAGGCTGACTACAGTCCTTGGGGGCTTTTTATGAGCGTGGCGATCGTGTTTGCGGCGGTATTGGCGGTTTCGTCCATACTGCGCCTGCATGCTCAAAAGAAAGGTTGAGGGGCTGCCGATAGCGTTACGCTTCCACGGTTCATCCCTATTTGCCGTCCGGCAACTCTTATAGCGCTAACCTAACACTTGCGCGCCTGACTTTTTTCGATTCGAGAGTTCGCTGACTCTTGGATAGCATCTACGACGTCAATAAGCAGAGCGGGAGATCAGGCGTAAAGTATCGAAATGGGAAAGCCGTCGTCGATATATATGGCTTTGAGTATTTGGGCCTGTGTTGTTTGCACTTTCGCGCCGCTGAATGCTGGAGGCAAGCAGAGCGCATCCCCCTTCTGGGTGCTGCACAAACACAAAGTGGAGGCAGAGAAGCTGGACTTAGAACCCGCAGAGCGTCCCTGCGTGAATTGGGGATGGGTAGCAGTCGTCAGCGACATGGTAGCTGCGCGTGGGATTCACATCGGCCAGCAGTATCTCGTCGACAGGCTGTACGGCGGCTCCCGTTGTCTCGACATGGCTGGAGATTCTGAAGATCTGGCTAAGCAAATCAGCCGTGACTACGTGATGGCGGATGGCCAGAAGTTTGTTTTGAAGGCCCGCTTCATTCCAGGAGCGCCCGCGCAGCCCGACTTGCTAATCGCATCAATACGTCAAAGTCGACCATTAATGCTGTTATGGCGCAACCGCCCCTATCTGCTTACCGGACTGACGTACGACGAATACATAGCGGATTCTGGAAACAAAATGTTTGTCATCACAGAGTTGCAACTCTTTGACCCACTTCGAGAAGAAGGCAAGCGCGCCGTCGTCTTCTCTCGCGATCAACACAGCCCCGACGAGATTAACGGCATGCTCGATCTCACCGTCTATACGAAATAGCCATAATTGGCATCTATGTAGAAGGAAGTTCAGCGAAACGCCAGTGAGACTGAACTCTGTTCGGATGCTCGATCCGAGGTTTTCATGTCACCGCTTCGCATGCTGTTCGTGGATGACGAGCCTAGCATCCGGCTCACCCTTCCAGCGATTTTGCGGATGCATGGCCATACGGTAGAGGTGGCCGCTAGCGTTTCAGAGGCTCTGGCGGCGATCCAATCGCGCAAATTCGATGTCCTCATCTCTGATCTAAACATCGGCAATGCCGGCGATGGATTCACGGTGGTCAGCGCGATGCGCCGTACCCAGCCGGAGTGCGTAACGCTCATCCTCACCGGATATCCCGGTTTCGAATCGGCGCTTCAGGCGATTCGCAGCCAAGTTGATGATTATCTAGTCAAGCCGACGCAGATCGAACGCTTGGTAGAGACCATCGAGCGCAGGATTTCGGAGCGCACGCCGCATAAACCACTGCAGGTCAAACGTGTGCGGAAGATCATGGAAGAATGCCAGGATGAAATCATCGAGCTGACGGTTTCCTATGTGTCCTCACCGCGAAAGTCGCGCAAGACCGACGTAAACCGCGGCCTTCCCGAATTGGTATCAGCGCTGGTGGTTGGTCTTGAACCCGGCAGAGAACGTGAGAGCTTCGCACAGGGAGCTGCTCATGGCACTCTTCGCCACGACCAGGGTCGCTCAATCGACGATCTCTTTGAAGAATTCCGCGCTTTGGAAAGGGCCGTCTACGAAGTAGTGCAGGAAAATCTTTTAGCCGCCGACGTCAGCAATCTCGTTCCCGACCTGCGCGCATTCAATGATCACGTGCAGGATGTGCTCCGGCATGCTGTGAATGCGTTTCTCGCACATCGCGTGGCTGCGTAATTTCATAGGCGTGTGTTCAGCCCGACTCACACTCGACCTCATCTGGTTCGCGCCGAAAGCAAGGGGTTCAAACGCGACTCGGGCAGCCACGGGCAACTGTGAAGCCGTCAGTTGTAAGGTAAGAAGACAGAAAATGTAGTTCCGTGCATGCGTCCAGTCGAGCTTTTTAGCCGCATCCTTCCGCCTTGTTTTTCCAACACTCCCTCTGAAACCCACAGCCCGACGCCCGTTCCTCGTTCACCCTTCGTGGTGAAAAATGGCTCGAAGATGTGGGGGCGAACGTCGACAGGAATTCCGGGACCATTGTCGGAGACGAGCACGCGAATTCCCATTTTTCGAGAAGCCCAATCGCGTCCGTGCTTTACGCGAACTTTAACAATGCCGCCGCGGGCCACGGCATCGACCGCATTCACGATGAGATTTGAAAACACCTGACGCATCTCGCCAGGGAAAGCTTTGATCGAAGCGTAATTCTCGAGCTGAGCTTCGAGATGGACGCCTTTGTTCTGCGCGCCTGCGTTGTACAACTCAACGACGTTGCTGACGAGTTCAGAAATTTTCACGTCGACGGGCGAAGAAGCTTCGCGATAGAAGCCGAGCGCCTGCTTGGCTATGTGTCCGATGCGATCGACCTCCGCCATTGCGATCTGCGTGTAATTGCGCGCAGCCTGGTCCAGCGAAGCACTTTTGTCGATTAAATACAGGAGGTGCGTGACCGCTTCCAGTGGGTTGTTGATCTCGTGCGCCATCGTACCCGCGAGGCGTCCGGTGGCTGCGAGTTTTTCTGTTTTCCGCAGGGCCTCCGTGGCTCGATTACGCTCGGTAACGTCGCGCGCAATTGTCGAAGCTCCCACGATCTCGCCAATCCCATTCCGCACCGGCGAGACGGCCATGGAGACTTCCACGGCTGTTCCATCTTTGCGCAGGCGAGTCGTCTCGATATGATCGATCGACTCGCCCCGCCGGAGCAGTTCGAGAATGTCCACATTCTCGTGAAGCCGATCAGGCGGAGTAAGCCGCGAGACGTTTTGCCCAATCATCTCTCCAGCCGAGTAGCCATACATCCTCTCCGCGCCTCGATTCCAGCTCTTGATCTGACCTACAAGATCCTTGCTGTAGATTGCATCTTCAGAGCTTTCGACGATTGCGGCCAAACGGCTCATCGCTTCCTCTGCGCGTTTCTGATCGTCGATATCGGTGAAGGTTCCTATCCAGCGGGCAATTTCGCCTCTGTCATTGCGCAAGGGAAGAGCGCGTCCGAGGTGCCAGCGATAGTTGCCGGCGGAGTCTCGCAGCTTGGTTTCTATCACCAAGGGAGCGCCCGATGACAGCGATTGCTTCCATGCCGTCCATGTCTGATCGAGGTGCTCAGGGTGGACCCGCTCCGGCCAGGGTTCCTCCGACTTCTCGGTCGCGCCGGTGTACTCAAACCAGCGCTGGTTGAAGTATTGGGGACTACCATCCCGAGTGGTAGCCCATACGATCTGCGGGATGGCTTCGGCCAGAACACGGAAGTGGGCTTCGCGCCTGCCGAGTTCCCTTGCTAGCGCATCTGAACGGGTGAGTGAAGTCTCGTAGGTATGTGAGAGGGCGAACAACTCATAGCCGATGAAAATGACAATGATCGCGGCCACCGCGATTGCAAGCAAAATGCCTAGCCGTGACGTCAGGCGTGCTGCATTGTGGGCCGAAACTTGGGCATTATTCCGGCGCTCTTCTTCGCTCGCAACCAGCGAGGCAAAGTTGTCACGAATGTTGTCCATCAGGAACTTGCCGCGTGCATTGTCGATCTCAGCTGCAGCTGTAGCTCCAGCTCCACGCTGGCGGATCGAATCCTCGGCGAATTTCTGCCAATCTTTGAACGCTGTTTTGATATGGGAAACGTGCTGTTCTTCCTGGATGTCTTGTTCTTCGATCAAATCGTCGAGGCCTTGTAGTGCTGAGCCGACCTTCGGTCCGGACTGCTCGTAGGGCTCTAGAAAATCCCGGTCTCCGGTTGAGAGATAACCGCGCACGCCGGTTTCCATATCAAGAATCAAAGCCAGGCTTTGATAACTCTGTGTGACGATCTGACCCGCGTGCTGGACGGCATGATCCGCCTCCACAACCTGCCGAACCGCCCACAGCAGTGCCGCACTAAAAAGCGACACCATGAGAAAGGGCAATAAGATCGCCACGACCAGAGCGCGCCGAAAATGCGAGCGGTCGAGCGGCGATGAGGTTCGTAGATAGGAACGTCGCTCGTGATTGTTGGCCGGAGCTTTCGGTTTTTCTGCCCCTAAACCGGGACCAGCTTCTGCGCCGGACGCAGGAAAGGTGCGGAGTTCGGAGGGTAAAACCAAAGAGAAACCTGCTCGCCTGAAGCTTAGGAAAGCCTATATTAGCCCACTTGCACGAATGTACGACGGTAGCTCGAAATCGGGTTAGCCCACCGCGAAAGGGAACTGTGTGTTACGCCCAACGGTCCGCCAACAAAATCCTCATTCTGTTGGGAGATCCTTGGCAAGGCCAGCCTCAAGGATGAGAAGTGTTTGGAATTCTTGTGCCTTGCAGAGCATCATTGATTATTTCCCAATACAGAACGTGCTGAAGATCAAGTTCAGGATGTCCTGTGTGGTAGTTTGACCAGTGAGAGCATCGAGCGATTCGAGAGCGGAATGCAGATCCATGAGGAGCATTTCGTGTGGAATGCGATTGGCAACAGCGCGCTGTGCCGTGGACAGGGCCGCCAGAGAATCTTCTATGAGTTTTCCCTGCCGGAGATTTGTAACAAAGCCGCTCTCGTGTTGTCCGTGCGAACCGCCGCCCGCTTCGGCGACGATGCGCTCACGCAGCTCCCCGATCCCTGCTCCCGAGATTGCTGAAGTCCGAATCTGTGGCGAGTAATCGCCGCCAGCGACGGGTTCCGTTTCAGAGCTGAGGTCACTTTTATTCCGCACCAGGATTCTCTTTCGCCCTTCAGTGGCAGCGAGTAGGCGTTGTTCTTCTTGCGGATGCTGAGCGGAAGTATGGTCGCTGACGACAAGAACGATGTCCGCGTCCGCTACAGCCTCATAAGACTTGCGGATGCCGATTTCCTCCGCTTCGTCTGTGGCAGCGCGGATTCCTGCAGTATCGACCAGCCTGATCGGGATCCCGGAAAGGGAAACGGTTTCCGTTACCAAGTCGCGCGTAGTGCCGGGGACGGCAGTGACAATAGCGCGTTCACGCTCGACCAGCCGGTTGAAGAGGCTCGATTTTCCGACGTTGGGGCGGCCGACAATGGCGAGGGTGAGTCCGTCATGCACGATGCGCCCGTATGCGAATGACTCGGCGAGCGAGGTGAGCGGCAGTCGGATGTCATTAATGAAAGCGTGTATCCGCTCGTCGGGAGGAACGCCCACATCATCTTCGGCAAAATCGATACCGGCTTCGAGCAGCGCGATCAACTCGACTAGCTTCTTCTTTATTGGTGCAATTCGTCGCGAAAGCGCACCCTTCAGTTGCTGCGCTGCCGCCTTCGCCTGAAAGAGCGTTTGCGATTCAATAAGATCGCGGACGGCCTCTGCCTGTGTAAGATCGATCCGGCCATGCAAAAAGCCGCGCATGGTGAACTCGCCCGGCTCAGCAAGGCGCGCGCCGCGGGTCACCGCCTGCTCTATGATGTGCTCGAGGACTACTGGCGCTCCGTGGGCAGAGATTTCGATCACGTCTTCGGTGGTGTAGGAATGCGGTTTTTCGAAGAAAGTAACCACAACTTCATCAACACGCTCACCCGAGGCCGCGTCGATCAATTCTCCAAAGACTGCTCGTCCTGCCTCGAGAGGCCGTTTCAGGCGCAGCAGAGGCTCGACTATGCGTCGGGCGTCTGCTCCGCTGAGGCGCACTATCCCAATGCCGCCGCGCCCAGGAGGCGTAGAGACCGCCACAATCGTGTCGTCTAGATCCACTTCGAAATTCTAACCACTAGCGTAAGGACATCCACACCGGTGGGGTGCCGCTTGGCAGCTCGTTGTGCGAGTGACCGTCGGCGATCTCGACAGTTTCGCCTACCCGTTTTGTAAGCCGAACCATCCAAAAGGCTGGCTATTACCGTGCTAGATGATCGAAACCGGCAGAGAGATACTGGCTCAGCCGTGCTCGCGGTCAGGGCTTAACCCCGAGCGTCCTCGCCTGAGCTAAGAGAGTGTCGAGCTGATTAAGTGCATCTTGGGCAGCTTCCGCCGCCTGCTTCGTTGGCGCAGCATCGGCGCTTTCGACGACTCCAAGCAAATGCGAAAGTGACATACTGACTTGGCGTAGCGTGACTCCACTCGGTGTGGGAGCGCCTTCCTCTTCCTCTCCACGTCCTGCGCCAGCAAGCTCAACGAGCTTGCGATCGAGATCTGGATCGGGCTGCTGCTTCAGCTCAGCGCGGCGTTGATCAATCTGCCGCAGAGCTAAACCGGCGTGCTCCATGGCGTCGTAGATGCGCTTGGCAAGATTGAATTGCTGAACGAACACCTGCTGCGTGATCTTCACTCTCGGATCAGGCACGACCTGCACTGGCTGTTCGTAGCTCTTGCCTGATACCGTGAGCCGCACACGATAGGAACCGGGAACGACTAACGGTCCTTGCGGCAGAGGTTCCGTCTTGAGGTTTGCAACTGCCATTGCATAGCCTCCGCCTCCGCGAGGCGGCGCATACCGCAAGTCCCAAACGAACCGGTGCATGCCTGGTTCTGCCGAGAGTATTTCCGGTTTTGGGAGCCAGTAGTTGGGAAACGGCGGCGGCACGCGTGGAGCGACGGGCCGGTCGTTGCTGGAGTAGCGACGAACGACATGGCCGGAGGAATCCAAAATGTCTAATGTGACTTGCTCACCAGCCGTCAAAGGCAGTTGCGGTTCTAAGAAGTAATAAATGAATGCTCCTGCCGGCGGATTCTCTCCCTGAGGCTCTTCACGTGGTAACGGAGTGTCGTTGTTTACGCTTCGTCGCACGCGGATCGTTCTGCTGGGAACGAAAACACGATGGTGAAGCGAGCTGCTGACCATATACCCATATAGCTGCCTAAGGGGAGAAATGTCGTCCAGTACCCAAAATGAGCGACCATGAGTCGCGACGACGAGATCGTTATTCTTAATGACCAAATCGTGAATTGGGACAGCGGGCATATTCAGCCGTAGAGTGCTCCAGTTCTCACCATCATCAATCGAAAAGTAAACGCCGCCTTCTGTTGCAGCAAACAATAGACGAGCAGTGCCCGGCAATGTGAGATTGCGATGCTCCTGTAGCGGATCTTCACGTACAGCACGTACGAAGGCATCTGCCGAGATGCCACTCACAATCTTCTTCCAAGTCTTTCCGTAATCGTGCGTGCGATACATCCGCGGGGACATATCGTCCAGCCGATGGCGATCGACCGCGAGGTATGCGGTTCCCGCTTCGAAATGACCAGCATCGATCATGCTGATTTTGCTCCAGTCGCTCAGCCCCGGAGGCGTCACGTTGTTCCATGTTTTGCCACCATCGCGTGTTAGCGAGACCACACCTGTGTCACTGCCCGTCCAAATCACGTTTTCATCGAGCGGAGATGGAGCGACTGAGTAGATCACGCCATAGCCACGAACTTTTGCATTGCTGACCGTTGTCGGCCCCGATTGTGGATTCTTCGGCTCGTAGCCAGTAAGGTCAGGGCTAATCGGCTGCCAGCTCATGCCGCGATTCGTAGAGCGAAGAAGATGTTGCGAGCCAAAGTAGAGCGCGTGCGTCCGAGGCGAAATGACAATGGGAGAGGTCCAGGTGGCGCGCAGCTTACGTTGCGAGATCTCGGTGCCGAACGCCTGTACAGGTATAGGCGAGACGTCCTGCGTCTGGCCCGTGATGAGGTCGAAGCGTAACACTGGACCGTACGGATCACCACCGTAAACCGTGTTTGCGTCGGCTGGATCGGGGGCGATGTATCCGCTCTCGCCAGAGCCAACTGAGTACCAATTCCGGAATGTGATCGAGCCGTAGTCGCTGCGGTTCTGAATCGCGGCGGTGCCGCTGTCCTGCTGCGAGCCGTAGATGCGATAGGGAAACGAGTTGTCGGTGATTACGTGGTAGAACTGCGCCGTCGGCTGGTTGTACCAGGAACTCCAGCTTTGGCCTGCATCCACGCTGATGGTAGCGCCCTGATCGCTGCCGGTGATCATGCCTTCGGGATTCGTTGGATCGATCCACAGAGCATGATAGTCGTCGCCGCCGGGCGCGCCTTTGATCGCCTCCCAATCCTTGCCACCATTAGTGGTGCGATAGATAGAAACATTAGGCAGATACACGACATCGGGATTCTTTGGATCAACGGCGATCTCACCGAAGTACCAAAGCCGCCCGAGTATGCGCGGGTCAGTGCCAATTCGGGACCACTTCAAGCCGCCATCATCGGATCGATAAAAGCCTGCCTGCTTTGGGTCCTTAGTGTCGATCAGTGCATACAGACGCCGACCTCCGGTGCCATTCGCGACACGAACTCCGACGCGCCCCCAATCCCCTTCCGGAAGGCCAACACCGATCAGCTTTGCCCAAGTCTCGCCTTCGTCGCTGGAGCGATAGATCGCCCCGTTGCCGTTGTCCGGCGGATACTGGCTCCACGGTTGACGCTGGACGTGCCACATCGCCGCATAGAGAACATGCGGATTATCAGGATCGGCTGTGAGATCGATGGCGCCTGTCTTCTCATCCAGAAATAGCGTTTTCGTCCATGTGCGTCCACCATCAGTCGACTTGAAGACGCCGCGTTCTGGATTGGGACCGTAAGCATGGCCGACCGCTGCTACCAGAACGACATTAGGGTCATGCGGATCGACAACAACACGCGCGATCTGCCGCGAGTCTTCTAAACCAATATGCTCCCAGGTCGCGCCGCCGTCAGTGCTCTTGTACATGCCGTTGCCGGTGGAAAGGTCGGAGCGCAGGTCAGGCTCGCCGGTGCCGACATAAATGACGTTCGGATCAGATGGCGCGAGCGCGAGCGCTCCGATCGAGCCGACATTCTGTGAATCGAAAATGGGATTCCAGGTGATGCCGCCATTGGTCGTCTTCCAAACGCCTCCGCCTACACCGCCGAAGTAATAGACGTTTGGATTGCCGGGAATGCCGGCAACAGAAACCGTTCGACCGCCGCGAAATGGGCCTACCAGTCGCCAACGCAAGCCCTGATACAGCTTTTGATCGAGTTGTTGCCCGTGAGCGGCCGAAATCAGAAATGAAGAGAGAAGAAGAGCAGAAAGAAACCGTGCTGGAATAGACACGCGCGAAATTGTACAAGATGAGCGCGCGATGTCTGTGCCTACGGTTCCCGGCTAACGCTCTTATGCCGCAGCAAACGACCCGTGGCGAATCTCTCCCGGCGCCATCTCATCGACGTAGCACCACACCCATGCTTCGCCCGGCTCAATCGAGCGAATAAGCGGATGATTGGTGTGATGGAAATGTTTAGTCGCGTGCTTGTTCTTCGACGAGTCGCAGCAGCCTACATGGCCGCATTCGAGACAAAGCCGCAGATGAACCCAGGTGTCGCCCGTCTTCACGCAATCCTCACAAACGTGCTTGTCGGTTTGCGTCATGTGGATTTCATTCGTATGTTTGCACTGCATAATTTGCCTTTCTGAATTCTTGGTTTCGTTGACTAAAGTTCTGCCAAAGTGCGATGGACTAAGTGAACCGAAATGGCTCCTTCGCCAACCGCAGAGGCAACGCGTTTCACGTTTCCCGACCGGACATCTCCGACGGCGAAGACTCCCGGCAAACTCGTTTCCAACATCTGCGGAGCGCGCGCGAGCGGCCACGACGCGGAAGGAAAGCCGTGTCCCGCTGGTTCGAGATCACGCCCGGTGAGAATGAAACCTTTATCGTCGAGGGATACACAGCCGCGAAGCCAATCAGTTCGCGGAGACGCTCCGGTCATCACGAATACATGCCGAATTGGATGCGTGGATGATTGGCCGGTGACATTGTTGGTCCAAGTGACTCGTTCGAGCTCAGTCGCGCCTGCAAGATGCGTAATCTCTGTATTGCAGAGCAGTTCTATATTGGGATTCTCTGCAATGCGTTGAATCAAATACCGCGACATGGTCTCAGCGAGTCCGTTGGCGCGCACCAGCATGTAAACCTTTCGGGCAATCTGCGAAACGAAGATTGCAGCTTGACCGGCTGAGTTTCCGCCGCCGACTACAACCGCATCGTCACCCGCGCAGAGCTGAGCCTCGATGTGAGTGGCGCCGTAATAGACACCGCGCCCCTCGAACTTCTCAAGGTTCTCGATCTCGGGCTTGTTGTAGTGTGCGCCGGTCGCGATGATGATCGCGCGGGTCGCGATGACAGCTCCATCGTCGAGTACGAGCTTGTACGGATGCTTCGCGCAATCGAGCTTGATTGCGGAGCGCGCGATCAACATTCTCGCGCCGAATTTCTGCGCCTGATTCAGAGCCCGGGCGGCGAGTTCCTGCCCCGAAATCCCGGTTGGAAACCCGAGATAGTTTTCTATTTTGGAGCTTGAGCCGGCCTGCCCGCCGGGAGCCTCGGTTTCGATCAGAAGTGAATTCAGTCCTTCCGAAGCGGCATATACTGCGGCGCCCAGTCCGGCAGGACCTGCGCCGACGATCACCACATCGCGGACCTCCGCGTCGTCGAGATTAGCGTTTAGTCCCAGACAGTCGGCCAACTCACGCGTGGAAGGATTCCGAAGCACATTCTGGCCATTACAGATGACCAGAGGAATGTCTTCCAACTTCACCGCAAAGTGGTCGAGAAGCTGCTGCGATTCCTTATCCCGATCCAGATCGACATAGGTGTGCGGATGTCCGTTGCGATCCAGGAACTCGCGCAGGTGCAGCGTTTCAGCCGAGTGGCGTGAGCCCAGCAGAATGACGTTTCCCAGCTTGTGCGTGATCAGCGCGAGCCGACGCAGAATGAAAGCGCGCATGAACAGCTCGCTCAGCTCGGCGTCTCGTGCGATCAGCGCACGTAAATTGTTCACCGGAATTTCGAGAAATTCTCCGGCGTCGGTGACCCGGCCCAGCACCAGGCAGCGCTGCCCGGAGATCATGCTGAGTTCGCCAGTAAAGTGACGGGCAGAGTGAGTCGTGATCAGCCGTTCGCCTAAGTACGAAGGCTGCAAGATCTCCATACCGCCCGAGAGCAAAACGAACATTGGAATTCCGACATCACCGGGACGGAAGAGCACTTCTCCGTTCTTTACGTGACGAATGGTGCCGGCCGAGCGAGCTCGTTCGATTTGGGCAGAAGTCAAAACCGGGAATGTTTGCGTGTTGGCGTCGAGGGCGCTTAATGCGGGTACGGTTGACATGACTTTTCCCCGAGCTATTGATGACTAGGGTAGCGCAACGATTCAGCTCTTACGAACCGCGCACAGCGTATTCCTTTGCCGCGCTCTCCAGAACGCCAAGTCGCGCGGCGCAGTCCCTCAGGATCTCAGCCTCCCAACTCGGGCGCCTCGGACTTCGTGGATGAGGCAGATCGCTTGGGACTCGCCCAGTTAAATGCAGAAAAACAGCTGCCGAATGTTTATACGCCGGCACCGGAGCACGAAAAGCAATGTTGCCGAGATATTGCAATGCGTCCGACAGCTCGTAGTATGCCGGATCTCCGGACTGCCATAGGCGGTCGCGCTCAGCAAATTTCTCTGGCACGAAGGTGGCGAGGCCCAGCAGATAGTCAGACCCGTACTCGATCATGTCGATGCCGACATCGTTGCCGGTGTAGATCGCAAAATCAGGGCGGCGTTCATCGCGTAGGGCAAGGCGCCTGATTTCCGTCAGGCGATCAAGGGAAGAGTGTTTCAGGCCTTTCATTTCGGGAATATCAAGCAAGCCTTTGATTACTTCGTCGTTATATATCTCGCCATTAGGAGCGAACATCGCGCCCAGCTCAAAGCCGAGTACCTGGTCATATCCATTGCAGATATCCCGATACGCCGAAATCTTTTCGACAGCAGATTTCCCGTGCAGGCGCGCCGTCTGAAACAAGATGGGAATGCCGCCGAAGCTGACAATTCGATCCATTGTGCGGCGGTAAAGAGTGACGAGATCGCCTGATCGGCCTTCGATGTAAGCTCCGGCAACGAAACCGACGCCTTGGCCGAGAGCCTCGCGCGTCCAGCCAAGAACCTGTTCCATTTCGGAGTCAGAGAGGTAGTTCACGTAGCCGGTGTCCATGTTGACTGCATTCGTGAGGCCAGCGTGATGAGTGGCAATCAGATGTCGCTGGAATGCCTCAACCGCGATCTTGCCGCTCGCTGTGTAGGGCAGAAGCGCAGCAGCGATGCCGCGCACCTTGCGTCCCGGTTTTTTCGTCGATAGAAGCTTTTTAATTCCCATTTGCGCTTTCCTTAACCGCCGCGGCATTCGTGAGTGCAGCCTGGTTGCGCTCGGCTTGCGCCTTAATCGTCCTAAGCCGTGCTCCATCTTCCGACTCTTTGTAAAAAGGGTCCAGCGGATAGCAGCCCGATGGCAATCCATTGCGGGGAGCTGTCGTGCAATCGCTGAACGTTCGGCAGACGCGCTTGCGCTGTGTGGCAGCGCCGTTCATCGCATCCCATAGGATCTCCGGATAGCTCAGCACCATGCGCCCGATTCCGACGGCATCGACCCAACCTTCACGAATGGCAGCCTGCGCGACGTGTGGCAGGAAATCCTGCAGATAACTGTAGGCCGATCCGATGAATACCATTTTGGGAAACTTACGCTTCAGCTCGCGGGTGACGCCCATTTGCCGAGCAACGCCCACCAGAGGATCTTCCGGGGGGAGATATCCATCGGACGGCGGATACAACGCTGGGCGCTGCACGTGCGGGTTGTAGTAAGGACTGCCTCCGGTGACGTTCACCAGTCGGATTCCGAGATCCTGCAGGAGAGCAATGAACCCTTCCGGCTCGCTGAGGTCCGGTTCCGTGGGCCTGTTCTCGTTCACTCCGAAGCCGGACCGATAAGGAAGAGCAGCATCTTCGGGAATTCCGGGTCCGGGCTTTCCCTTCATCGACTGCGTGGGATCAGGTCGAAACGGAATTAAGTCGAAGGCGGAGAGCCGCACACCGATTCCCAATCCGGGAGCATCGGAGCGAATGCCTTGCACAATCTCCTTAAGGAAGCGTGTGCGATTCTCGAAGCTGCCTCCATATTGTCCTTCGCGCTCGCGTGCGCTAAGAAACTCGTGTCCGAGATATCCATGGCAGTGCTTGATATCGACAAAATCGAAACCAAGCTCGCGGACAATCTTCGCTGCCCGTAAAAAGTCTTCGATGATGGCTTGAATCTCAGAATCGGTCAGCAAAGGATACTCAGTAGGCAATCTCATGCGCCGATCCAAAATGGGATGACGATAAAGAATCCGAGGCTCAGCGCGATCTTTTCTATTTGGACGGCAGAAGCGGCCTGAGTGCGTAAGCTGGAGGCCTATCAGCAGTCCATCATCGGATCCGGTGGTCTGTCGATGTTCTTCGATCAGCACACTGCGAAGCTGAGCCAATTCATTTTGAGTGTGCGGTGCGATCAGCAGTTGATTCGGATTGGCGCGTCCCGCATGGCAAACAGCAACGGCTTCGCCGCCCCAGATGAGCTTGGCGCCACTCTGCCCAAAGCGTCGCCAGCGCCGAACCGTGCTTTCACTCGGATTGCCGTCTCCTGTGCCATCCCACCCTTCCATCGGTTGAACGGCAATGCGGTTGCCGATCTTAATGTCTCCTAGCACTAACTCGCGACTGATCGGAGACCCAGTACCAGCTGTCACGCGGTCGTCGCAAGGAATGCTGACGCCCAGTGACAGCAAGTGAGCGCGGAAATGCTCAGCGTCTTTCATCGCGGCGATACGAGCGATTGCATTGCTCATGCCGGCTGCCTCCGCGGAAGCAGAGTCGCAACAAAAGCTCCTAGCAAGGCGATTGCAATGAGAACTGCGAATCCGGGGGAGTACGTTCCTCTCACATCGCGAAGGTGGCCGACGATCCACGGCGACACCGCCTCGGCAATTCCGTCCGCCGTAAGGATGACGCCCAGCAACCTTCCGAGAATCTGCACGCCGAAGATCTCGGCGGTCATAAGTGGAATGATCATGTAATCCCCGCCCAGCCCAATGCCGAAAATCATGGCGAACAGATAAATCGGAGCAATAGCCGGCGCGAGAAACAGAAACGGAATCGCTACTGCTACGAGTAGATAGATCGCGAGCATTACGTGCTTTACCGGGAAGCGGTCGGCAAGCCAGCCCATCAGAAGTCTGCCGCCCATGCTGAAGGTGAGGACCAGAGAAAGAATGCGCGTGGACTGCGCCTGCGAGTAATGCTGATCGAGGCTCAGGAACAATTTTAGATTCTGCTGAGTCCCGCTGACCGCGGCGATCGAGCACATGCTGGCGATCAGCAGAAGGTAAAGCGGCAGCGATTTAAATGCATGCCCAATCGATGGCGATACGGCGCGCGGCGCATCCAGTTCGTCAGCCGGCTTATCGCGCACAAAATACGCAAGTGGCAGCGCGATTACGATCACGAGTAATCCGAGAGCCCTCAGCGCATTCTGCCAGCCAAAATGCTGCTCCAGCCAATGAGAGATCCACGGTGACACGGCGCCCCCCAATCCGATGCCGAAGTAAGCGAGACCCATGGCTTTCCCGCGAGCTTTGTCGAACCATCGCGTGAGGAGCACCTGATTGGGAAGCGGTCCGCCGCAAACGTAGCCCAGAGCGTTAAAGAGATAAAACAGGTAGAACATTCCCAAACTGGAAATGCTGCCGAGTCCGATCAGCGCCGCTCCCGCCATCAGAATGCCGGAGATCATCAGCACTCGCGGTCCAAAGCGATCGACCAACCAGCCGGCAAAGAATCCGAATGCCGGTCCGATCACCAGCTTGCTGATCGCGTTTCCCGAAGTGACTTGCGCCCGCGTCCATCCAAACTGGCGGACCATGAAGTCGTAAAAGAACGGAAGTCCCCACAATGACAGTCCCACGATGCAAAACAGCGCCAGAAAGGCCGTTGCGAGCGCGTGGATTGCCCCACGTTTTGCAAACAGTTGGCGATCGATCGCGAGGCTCGGACTTGTCATGCGTGATGGTTCGGGCTGCTAATTCTTGAATCCGTTAAAGTATGCAAGCCTTCGTGCACGTTGGAAGACTCTATTGCGGCAACCGAAACAGCTCGTTACTTACAAGTGAAGAAGGTGGGGATTTGACACCTCATGGGGACTTGCTTCTCAGTGCGGGTAGTACCCCTCCCCCCTTTTTCGGCAAAATCCGTGATCTAAAGAACTTAGATCCATTGATCCGGCGGATTCCTCTTTTCGATCCGCAAGATGTGCCGGATCGACCATCGCTAATACGCAACATGTTGCGTATCACCTGGCTGGACGACCTCTGTCCGAGTACTCCGAAGTTGCGCTTCCTACAGCAAAGCCGCGATGCCGGTGGAGCACAGGAGGCACGCGATGATGTGCGTTTAACCGTAAGGATTGAGCCAGATTACGATCTCTTTTCTCTTCTTCCCCTGTTCCATAATGGAACCAGAATTGAGCGCCGGAGTCAAAACAAAAAACGGTGGAAAGCCCGACGAATTTTCAGCGACTTACAGAACCTTGACCGACGGTATTTCGATCCGTCGTTCTAAGACGAAATGACACAAACGAAAATTTCTAAGACCAGATCCCGGCATTGGTGGAAGCCTCGCCGGCAAACGATCGCTCCGGGGGATACCAGAATCGCCGGGCCTACGGCCCTGGCAGTCGGGTGGTTGCGGTCCTCCTTCGCCGAGCGCCACGCCCTTAGAATGCAATTCACGCTCGAAGCACAACCAGAAGCGTGTTACGGCGTTCTTCGCCGCTCGGAGATTTTTCTGAGCATGAGATCCAGACATTCTTCTCCATCGATCAACCTGGTTCTAAGAGGCACGACGAGGAAGTTCAACTCTGCGGCATGCGGGCCAAGATTCACAGCATCCTTCTCCGTAGTAATGAGCTGTGAACCGGGATGCTGTGCCTGCGCAGCGGTCAGGCGCGCCACATCATCTGCGCTGTAGCGGTGGTGATCACGGAAAAGGATCTCATCGCGAACATCCAGTCCATGCTCTCGCAGAGCTGAGAAAAATCTCTGCGGGCGCGCGATTCCGCAGAAGGCGATCACCGTTTGTTTCAATTCGGGAACGACGACACTTCGCTCGACTCGCCAGACTTGCAACTCGTTCCCAGGCAATTGGTCTTCGGGGAAATCTTGATTCACGACAATGACATCTGCCCGCCGCAGGGCCGAACGCGGTTCGCGCAGGCGTCCCGCGGGCAGTAGCTTGTCTGAGAGATCTTCATGATTCAGCAGAACGATGTCGAAGTCACGATGGAGTTGCCGATGCTGGAAGCCATCGTCGAGCAGGTGAACTCGATTGGCTTGTGGGTCTTTGATGGTTTCTTCCGCTTCCAATCCAGCATCGAAGCGGTCCTCGCCGACGAACACAGGGCACCCAAGCTTACGCGCGATGAGCAAAGGCTCATCGCCGAATTGTTCGGGAGCACCTGCGGGATCTACGTGCAGCACGCCCGTCGTCGCTCGACGATAGCCCCGCGAGAGTACGTCGACTTCAACTCCATGGTGGGCAAGCAATTCGCCGAGCATGATGACGAACGGAGTCTTACCCGCACCTCCCACTGAAATATTCCCGATACTGATTACCGGCCATGAGAGTCGACGAGCACGGAGAATCTCGTGGTCGAAGCAGTAGTTCCGGAGCGCTACGACGGAGCGATACAGCGAATCGCCAATCATGCTTGTGGCGCACCAAGTTTTGAAGGCGCATTAGCATGTTGGTCCATTAACTCGCGAAGAGCGCTCAAGGTGCGCTGAGTGCTGCCGCGTCCCCCCTCCACGACATGAAAAGCTCGCGATCCTAGCTGCGTGGCCTCATGCGGTTCTTGCAGTAGTCGAAGCACAGTATCAGTGACCTGCGTCTCTGTAACGACGAGCACAGCCTTTGCCACAAGGAAGGTTCGCACAATCTCGCGGAAGTTTTCGTAGTGCGGACCGACGAGAATCGGCTTGGCAAACTGGGCGGGTTCGAGAATATTGTGACCGCCTCGCGGAACCAGCGATCCGCCCACAAAAGCAACATTAGCGAGCGAATACACAGACGCAAGTTCCCCGATGGTGTCGAGCAGCAAGACACCGCCGCCTAGTGAGGCTCCGCTCCACGTCGACCGGCGCCAGAAGTTGAGCCCACCGGCGCGTAACAGCTCGGCAACACCATCGAATCGCTCTGGATGGCGTGGGGCGAGGATGATCAATGCCTTCGGCAATTGTTTGATTACCGATTTGAAACATGGAATCAGCAGCTCCTCTTCCCCTTCGACCGTGCTGCCGAACACCAGAATTCGCTGACCTGGTTGGAGAATCCGCCTGAGCTCGCGTGAAAGCACTGACTCGGCTGGAGCCTTCACGTCGAATTTCAAATTGCCTCCGACGCGCACGCGTTCCGGAAGAGCACCGACAGTGACGAGGCGCTCGGAATCGATTTCAGTTTGCGCAAGAAATAGATCGAGGTTTTCGAGGACCTTTTTGAGCAAAAAACGAAAGCGCCTGTATCCCGGAAGCGAGCGGTCAGAAATGCGAGCATTTACCACCGCAATTCGGCATCCCGCGATTCTCGCGAGATGCAGCAGGTTGGGCCAAAACTCGGTCTCGGCAAGGATGAGCATTCCTGGCTCGACGGCGTCGAGGAACGGCCTGATTGCAAACGGGAGGTCCAGCGGAAGGTAAAAGACCCGTTCTGGTCCGAACTTTTCTCGTGCGAGGGTTTGACCGGTCAGCGTCGTCGTGGAAACATAAACCTCGCGTTCCGGGAATTGCTTTCGCAGAGCATTCACGAGCCCGCTGATCGCGAGTACTTCGCCGACGGAGACAGCGTGGATCCAGATCGATTGCTGGGGCGTAGCCGGACGTTTCAGTCCGGCAGGAACCGATCCCAGTCGCTCCTTTAAACCTGCTCGATATTTCCCCTCCTGCAGCATTCGCACCAGCCAGTACGGCGAGCTGATCACTAATGCGATTGCGTAAAGAATGGAACAGAGCAGGTACATTGAACGCTAATTCTCTTACCGATTCCTATCTTGTCATCCTGAAGCGCTTCTTTTGCGCGAAGGATCTCCGGCGATGTGTCGGACTTAATTGCTGCCGGTATGGCTCCTCCAGGAGAAAACCCAGCAACATGGGCCGAAGAGCCTCGCCAGGGCATGTGAGCCGGACGCATTCCGGGGATCCTTCGCGCAAAAGAAGCGCTTCAGGATGACAGATCCCTGGACAGTGGAACAAACATACACTGTCAATGATCGACCGAGAGTCGTGCCGTCTCCAACAATCTCCCCACAGATTTTCTCTCTCGAGCCGTGTCACGATACGATTCGTATAGGGTTCTTTCCGAACACATCGATCTTGACTATGCCTTGGCCTTCTTTTGCGTAGATCACACGATCGACTTCAAGATCCTTTAGCTGATCCACATGCCCGCTGGGCCATCGGATTTGAAGGAGATCAACCTTTGTGGCCTTCTCTAGTCCGAAGTGAACGCGCAGATCGTTTTGGGAGAAGTAGCTCCCTCCACTGCGGACCTCATCAACCTGCTCAAGAGGTTTTTCGACGCCAGGAATGCGAGCAACGCACTTGATTCGCGCCCCGATGCCGCTGCGGTTCGATTTGGTTCCTATCGTCCGCACTTTGATCCAGTGATTCCCTGTGCTCGAATCGCAGCGAAGCAGCTGCGGAATATCGTTCACGCAGTTCACGACTACGTCTATGTCGCCGTCGTTATCGAAATCGCCAAAGGCACAGCCGCGTCCAGGCACCGGCGTATTAATGCCTGGACCTCCTTGAGACGAGACGTCTTCGAAGCGTCCGTTGCGCAGGTTGCGATAGAGGAACTTTTTCTGGGCGTACGCAGCCTCAGTTCGCAACTGTTCCACTTCGGGATAGACATGCCCATTGCAAATAAAAATGTCGAGCCAGCCGTCGTTATCCATGTCCAAGAAGCCGCACCCCCAGCCGAGGTAGCGCGTATTCAGGCCCAGTCCAGACTGGAACGTCATGTCGTCGAAATTGTTGTTCCCAAGATTGCGATAGAGCGAGTGCGTATCACCGGCGAAATTGGTTTTTACTATGTCCAGACGTCCATCGTGGTCATAGTCGCCTGCGGAGACGCCCATGCCTGCCTGCGGCTTGCCGTCGGGACTGAGCGCTGCGCCTGCCGCGATGGCGATGTCCTCAAAGCGGCCGTTTTTGAGATTGTGGAATAGCGCACTTGCAGTCGAGTCGTCCGCGACATAAATATCCGTCCAGCCGTCGTCGTCGAAGTCGGCGGTGAGTACTCCGAGGCCGTAGGTGCTGGCGGTTTTGGTGACTCCCGATTGTTCTGAGACATCGGTAAAGGTACCGTCGCCGTTGTTGTGGTAGAGAAGGTCCTTCCCTCCGTTCAGCCCCGGAGGGCCGCAGGCAACCATGATGCCTTTATACAAACACGGTCCCGATTCGGGAACAGGCGCGGTCTTAAGATCGAGATCGATGTAGTTGGCTACAAAGAGATCGAGATGACCATCGCGATCGTAATCTACGAAAGCACAGCCGGTGTTCCAGCGCGTCGTCTTTTGCGTTAATCCAGCTTTGGCTGTCACATCGGTCAACGTACCGTTCCCGTTGTTGTGATAGAGCGCGTTCTGTCCGTAATAGCTGATGAAGAGGTCTTCGTAGCCATCGTTGTCGTAGTCGCCGATACAGACGCCCTGCCCCCACCCGGACCGCGCGAGCCCAGCTTTGACGGTCACATCGGTGAAGGTGCCGTCACGGTTGTTCTTGAAGAGATGACAGGTTGGCTCTTCCCCTTTCGGGAATCCGTCGAGTCGCCATCCGTTCACAAGGAAGATGTCGACCCAGCCATCGTTGTCGTAGTCGTAAAAAGCGACACCGCAGCCAGTTGTTTCGAGCAGATACTTGTTCTTCTTCTCTCCGCCGTAAATTGTCTTTGCGTTCAGTCCGGCAGAGCGTGCAACATCGACGAAGCTGACGCCGAGCGATGTGGATGCATCTTTCGAACCGGTGTTCGGCGCTTGGGATGCCGAAGCCCAGCTTCTCGATCCAACCGCGGCGAATCCGAAGATCTGGTCGAGACTCAGGACAAGTGCAGTGCGGCTGAGTGACTTCAGAAAGTTACGACGGTCAAACTGCAATGGAAGCCTTTGGACGTGTTAGGATTCTGCCGCTTTTCAAAAACATTTAAGCACACCGCGCCGCCTGGAAAGAAACGTCGCAAATCAAAACACGAATGGCACGGATCTTACAGATAACACGGATAAAGCGCTAAATGCTCAAGTCACTGCTGTCAGGCACTGGGTGTACCTCCCGAATCCGCGGTATCCGTGTGATCCGTCTCGTGTTTTTCTGTTGTGTCTTCGTGCGTTTATGCGCTGCTGCGCCTGGCCTTCAGATCGGCTCTCATGAACTTTCTCGCCCGGCACGACCGTGGGAGTTCCTCGATGCAGTGGGAAAACACTCCGCACTACTGGGAAATGAAAGGGGACGCTTCGAAGCGTGGGTGTATCCGATCAAGATCTTCCGGGATTTCGACGTCACCTTCATCCTTGGTGATCGGCGTATTCCGGCATCGTCTCTAGTACGAACTCTGGTGATGCATCCCGAAGGCCCAACGCTTACGTTTGCTTCCGATTCCTTCACCGTGAAGGAAAGCTGGCTCGCGCCACCGGATGAGAATGGCGCCGTGGTGCGCTTCGAGATCGATACCTGGGAGCCGCTGCAAATTGAAGCCGCATTCACGCGCGATTTTCAGCTCATGTGGCCGGCCGGACTGGGCGGCACCTACATGAGTTGGAATGCCGGCATGCATGCCTATGAGCTAGGGGAAGAAGGCCGCAAATTTGCTGCTGCTGTCGGATCGCCCACCGCAGTCTCTGCCGATCCCGAGTTCTTCTCCAACAGTTATGCCAGCACTCGGAGTGTCTTTCGTCTGGCTCCGGTCACGAAAGGGCACTCCGTCAGCTACCTCTTCATCGCCGGTTCAACAAACGGCGCCGAAGAAGCTCGCAAAACCTATCAACAGATCGCGGCCAGTCCCGAACGGCTCTTTGCCGCGGCGAGGAAATACTACGAGGACTATCTCTCGCGAACGCTTTCGCTCGAATTGCCGGATCCTCAGCTTCAGGCGGCTTATGATTGGGCGCGCATCAGCACGATTCAAGGACTCGTCACAAATCCCTTCCTCGGAACAGGGTTGGTTGCCGGCTATCGCACGTCGGGAGACACGGCGCGCCCGGGGTTCGCGTGGTTCTTTGGACGCGATTCGCTCTGGACCGATTTGGCGTTGAATTCAATTGGTGATTTCGAAACCACGCGAACCGCGCTCGATTTCATTGCGAAGTATCAGCGGCAGGACGGCAAAATTGAACACGAGATCTCGCAGACAGCCAGTCTCGTGAATTGGTGGACGGGATTTCCCTACGCCTTCGCCTCTGCCGACGCAACACCGCTATTCCTGATTGCAATGAACGACTACGTAAAATCCTCGGGCGACGCTGCATTCGCCAGTTCACACTGGGACAACGCTTGGCGTGCCTATCAGTTCCTGAAATCCACCTATGACGCGAACGGCTTGCCTCGTAATTTCGGCATCGGTCATGGTTGGGTTGAAGGTGGTCCGCTACTGCCAGTCGAAACCGAGTCGTATCAGAGTGGCCTCGCGACCGCATCGCTCGAAGCGCTCGCATCACTTGCGCGCATCACAGGCAAGCAGAACGAAGCCGCGACACTGCAGCAGGAATTCGAGGCGCAGCGAAAAAAGATTAACGATTCATTTTGGGATTCTTCGGATCGCACGCTAGTTTTCGCCTTAGATCGAGAGGACAAGCAGGTACGCACGCCGACGGTGCTGACCACTGCTCCGATGTGGTTCGATGTCTTTGATCCGCAGAAAGCGAATGCCACTATCGATCATCTCGCCAATTGGGATCACGCTGCCGATTGGGGCATGCGCATAATCTCCGAGCAGAATCCGCTGTACGGACCCACTGGATATCATTTCGGTTCAGTGTGGCCGCTGTTCACCGGCTGGGCGGCGGTTGGCGAATATCGCAACCATCGGCCCTTAGAGGCATACGCAAACCTGCGCGCAAACTCTCTGCTCGCGCTGGATGGATCGCTCGGGCATGTGACTGAGGTTCTGTCCGGCGCTTATTACGAAGAGCTTGGAACAGCATCGCCGCACCAGATCTGGTCGTCGGCGATGGTGCTCAGCCCTATGGTTCGCGGGCTTCTCGGAATTTCGGTCGATACAGCCAACAAAACGGTCCTGCTCGCACCGCACGTTCCTGCCGATTGGAACGACTTCGCTCTTCGTGGTCTTAGCGCTTGCGGCGGCAATTACGACATCTCTTTCCACCGTGATGACCGCGCGATCAGCTTCAAGGTGAATGGCACTGGTTCTGGCTGTACTGTCACCATCTCCCCCGCAATCAGCAAGCACGCTCGAATACTCGGCGCGACGTTCGATGGTCGGAAGGAGGCCTACAAAGTCGACCAGAATGACAACGACCAGCACGTTACTGCGAGGCTGAATTCGAGCGGAGAGATTCGCTTCCAGATCGCCGACGATTTTGCGCTGACGACGGATTCTGACTTGCCGGAACTCGGTGGCTCAAGCGCAAATCTAAAGATCTTTCATCAACAATGGACCCAGGACCGGCGCCAGTTACATGTGCAGGTTTCAGGACGATCTGGGCAACGCTACGAGCTGCGTGCCTATGGCGCACGAATACAATCGGTCAGCGGTGGAGATCTCCGGCAAGAGGCCAACGGTCGCCAGATAATCGGTATCGCCATACCACCCTCGACGAGTGGAGCCGAAAACTACGTTGAGCGAGAACTCTCGATTCGTTTCTGAACTGTAATACTTTTTTGCGAGCGTGAATCTTGATGATGTCCCAAAACTGTAATGCTTCTGTTCTGAACTCTGGTAAGGCTACTCCCTGTTCTACATTGACTAGGGCCATTACGTTTCGCTTCTGGACGTCGGCCGCATTTCTGGTTGTTCTTATCGGGTCGGCACTGTCTCAGCAGGCTCCTGAATCAACCAGCAAATCTCATCCGCTTACTACCGCGCAAGCAACGGAGCTTAAGCAGTACATCCACTCAGCCTGGCAGACGCTTACGCGATCGCAGAGTGATTGCGCTTCTCTGATCGACACCAAGCTCACCACGAAGCCGGCGCTTTACTTTCCTGCCGACATGCAGATTCCACCAGCGTTCCAGCAGATCGAATCCAGATGCGGAAACCGGGTGGCAAAGTTGCCGCGAGTGATTCGAGCCATGGGCGACGTGAAGGTTTCAGAGGTCCAACCTGGTCTGCTGTATCTACCGAATCCCTACATCGTTCCCGGTGGACGCTTCAACGAAATGTACGGTTGGGACAGCTACTTCATCATCCGCGGCCTGGTGCGCGACGGCGAACTCGCGATGGCGCGCAACATGATCGAGAACTTCTTCTTCGAGATCGAGCATTATGGCGCTATTTTGAACGCAAACCGCACGTACTACTTCACGCGGTCGCAACCGCCATTTCTGACGTCGATGATCATGGCCTACTACGACACCCAGGAGGCCGCAGGGAAACAGGACCGAGAATGGCTCGCTCGCGCCTACAGCTACGCACAACGCGACTACCAGCTCTGGATGCATGAGCCTAAGCTCGCCGGCAGCACCGGATTGTCGCGTTACTTCGACCTGGGCGAAGGGCCAGTTCCCGAGATGGGAGACGATCCAACGTACTACTCCGACGTGACTAGCAATTTACTCACGATGGGGACCACGGCTCAGAGCTATTTGGGAAGTACACCTGCGATGCAATCCGCGCAAGTCGGACCGCTGTTTCAGGTGCAGGTGTGCGCAACGCAAGGCGCGGGGACGGCTAGTTCTCATTGTTCCGAAGCGCAGCACGTTAGCCTGTCACAGGACTACTACAAAGGCGATCGCGCCATGCGCGAGTCGGGATTCGACCCCTCGTTCCGATTTGGCCCATATAGCGGATCGACGCACCATTTTGCGCCCGTCTGTCTCAACAGCCTTCTCTACAAAGCGGAACAGGACCTGGCACAAATGGCGAATCTCCTGGGACGCTCCGACGAATCGGCGAGATGGAAACAGGCCGCGGACAATCGCAAAGCGGACATGAACAAGTATTTCTGGAACGGTCAAGCCGGTATGTTCTTCGACTATGACTTCCTCCATGATCGCCAGTCGAGCTACTACTACGCGACCGCCTTCTATCCACTTTGGGCAGGTTTGGCGACTCAAGAACAGGCGCAGGCTCTTCAGCAGAATCTGACCTTCTTCGAACACGCGGGCGGTATTGCTATGAGCGATCGAATCACCGGAATGCAATGGGATCTTCCCTATGGCTGGGCGCCTCTCCAGCTTCTTCCTATCGAGGGTTTACGCCGCTACGGGTTCAATGCCGATGCCGATCGCATCTCGCAGAAATTTGTCTCGAACGTTTACGACAATTTCAAACGCGACCAAACAATTCGCGAAAAGTACAACGTCATCACGCGCTCGACCCAAGCAGCCGTTGCCGCCGGATACAAGACGAACGTCGTGGGTTTTGGCTGGACAAATGGCGTGACGCTGGTTCTGCTGGACTCAAAAGGCGCAATTGAAGGACAGAAGTAGTTTCGAGCATTGCTGTGCCACGTTTGCCATTAGATAACCTTCTTCGGTTTTCACAACTCCTACCTAAGTTCTTCGGAGAAGGTTGGTGTCTCTGCTCGCCGGCAGCCTGGATTGGATCGACATTTCCGCAGCGGTGTGCCCTGAAACCGCACCAATTTTCGCCGATGATCCTCCGGTTCACTTCCGCTGGGCAAAGCAGATCGCGAAGGGCGATAAGGACAATCTCTCGGCCGTTGACATGGGCCTGCACACCCTCACCCACGTCGATGCCCCGCTTCACTTCGTCGAACGCGGGACCAGCATCGACGAGGTTCCCATCTCGAAACTGATGGGGCCTGCGCGCGTAATCTCGATCGATCCTTCAGTCGACGTAATCGACGCAGCAGAGTTGCGTAAGCATGATCTTGTCGGGGTTAAACGCGTTCTTTTCCGCACACGTTCGTCAGCAAAGAACTGGCTCTACGACCGCGAGTTTCACAATGACTACACCGGCATCGCCCCGGACGCAGCGCGCAAGTTCGTCGAAGCAGGAATGGATTTGGTCGGAGTGGATTATCTTTCTGCCGAGCAGTTTCAGGCCAAAGAAGCCCCCACGCATAAGACGCTGCTCGGGAATAATGTGCTGATCGTCGAGGGATTAGACCTTCGTAAGGTCGCTGAAGGCGATTACACGCTCATTGTTTTGCCAATCAAGCTAGCGGGACGAGAGGCGGCTCCGGCGCGGGCTCTGCTGCAACGGAGATAGTTCCCAACATCCCCCTACTTACTTAAGAATTCCAGCGCAGCGCCTACGAGATAGACAGAACCAGTGATCACGATGACTCTGCCGCGCTCACGTGCAATGCGAATTGCATGGTGTAAATCGTCGCTTTCGGCCATACGCATAGCAATATGGGAAGTCAACCCGCGGATTTCTTCGGGGGATGCAGCGCGCGGGCTGCTCACGCGTGTTGCAATCACTTCCTCACCGAGTGGGAAAAGAATCTCGCCTATTTCCGCTATATCTTTGTCACGCATGGAGCCAAAGATGATCGTGAGCGGGGCATCTTCATAGCGAGTCGAAAGCGCAGACCGCAATGCCCACGCTCCAGCGGGATTGTGGGCGACGTCTAGCACGATCTCGGGTGAGCCGGGGATTACCTGGAAGCGCCCGGGCCAGTGCGTTCCTGAGACCCCGGTCGAGATGGCGGAAGGAGTGATTCGGTGTCCGAAGCTCTGCTTCAGTTCCACCGCGGCAGCGATGGCCAGTGCAACGTTGCGGATCTGGTGCCTGCCTGCGAGTGGAGAATCGACGGTCATCTCCTCACCCATCACCTCAAGCTGATAACGGTTGTGCGGTAAACCGTTCTCGTTGACTTGAAACGAATCCGAAGCTGGTGTAACCGGTGGCGCGTAATGCGTGGCATTCACAACGCGCGCCCCCAGTGTTTTCACCTGCCCGCCAAGCGCGTCGTTGACCTCAGGATGCTGAGGCAAAGTGACGAGAATGCCATTTCGGCGCACGATGCCGGCTTTCTCTCGTGCAATTTCGGTAAGAGTATTTCCCAACCATTCGGTGTGATCGAGCGAGATGTCGGTGATTACCGAGAGAAGAGGATCGGCGACATTGGTAGCGTCGAGACGTCCGCCAATTCCGACTTCGAGGATTGCAATCTGGATGCCCGCACTGGCGAAGTATTCGAAAGCCATTGCTGTCAGCGTCTCGAAAAAGCTGGGATGCTGATCCAGTTTGCCCGCACGCACGAGAGATTCAGAGATGTCATCGATTCGCGAATGGATCTCGGCAAACTCCGCATCGCTAATCATCTCGCCGTCGATTGCGATACGCTCGTTTACTCGCACCAAATGAGGTGAGGTGTAGAGACCGGTGCGGTATCCCGCCGCGCGCAGGATGCTTGCCAAGGTTGCCGAGGTTGACCCTTTGCCGTTTGTGCCTGCGACGATAACGCTCGGGAATCGTCGCTCGGGATGGCCGAGCGCCTCAGTGAGCACGCGCATGTGTTCCAGGTCGAACTTGCGCGATGGCTTTTGCCCCTTGTGCGTCCAGAGCTCGGGCGCAAGAGACAGCAGTCTCTCGACCGCAGCTTCGTATGTGGCAGGCATCCGTAAACGATTCTAAATGGCGGGATGAAGAGCGGGTGGCCTTCGGGTTGCATAACTCCGGTAGCTGATTCCCGGGAAAGAGTGAGAAAGCAGGGACGTTGTTCTTGCTGCTAAATCATCTCCCGCTTGTGTAGCGCGCCAAGTGCCCAAGCCGCATTCTCGCGAGCGTGAGGCTCGGGAGAGGTGATCAGAATCTTGATCAGGGCATCTGTCGAAGATTTGCCGATGTTCACCAAGGCTGCGGCAGCTTCCTCGCCCAGAGTGGCGGTCGTGGTCTCGGGTGAGTCGGGCTTGCGATACTTCGACACTTCCACCTGAGTGGCATCGCCAAGAAGGTCAACCAGCGCGGGGATCGCGCGCTCGGCTGCGGTTCCACGGTTTCCCAGCCAATAGGCCGCCGCGGCTCGGCGCTGGGCTTCTTTGGCGCGAAGCTCGGCGATGTGCCGGCTAATACTATCTTCCGTGGACGGTGTGGAACTGGCTGGCTCCCTGCCGATGAAGCCGCAAAACAGGATCAAGCAGCTCAGCAGAGTCGAAAAGATGATGGCTTCGGGGTGTCGCCTCATGAGGTGCCCTCAAACTCCTCTGAAGAAACGTTCTGCAGAGATATACGCAACTGAGTTGCCGAGCGGTTCCGCTCAATTAAGTACATGAAAAATATGGCAAAAGTTGCGCAATAGGTGCCATCGACTGTCGCCTTCTGTTTCCCAGCGATGGGACAGCATGTTCAAAAGCGAACGCCAGGACTGGGACGAATCGAGCTTTTGTAACCCCGGTCCGATCGAATCGGCCTTGACCCTCCCATAAATGACCAGCTCCTCGGTTTACCTCCTTGAAAACAAAATGGGCAGACATATCGCTCTTGATGCTTACTAGATGCTTGACAACAATACACTCATATTTTATGCTTCTATCTAGCTAATCTATGCATCTAAGTCGGTGTTGGGCTGGATGCCAAGCAAAGTTTAAGAACCAAAGACTTCTGGAGGAAAAAAATCATGGTCATCACACGTTGGGACCCATTCCGCGAGCTCTCCTCGCTGCAGAACCGCGTCAACAGCCTGTTTCAGGACTACGGTCGCACCGGTCAGGACGAACTGACGGCAACCGGCAGCTTCGTTCCCGCAGTTGACGTTTATGAAGACGAGCACAAGGTCACGCTGAAGCTCGAAATCCCGGGCATCAATCAGGAAGACGTAGATATTCGCCTGGAGAACAACACGCTGACCGTTCGCGGCGAACGTAAGTTCGAAAAAGAGGAGAAGGAAGAGAACTTCCATCGGATCGAGCGTAGCTATGGCAGCTTCGCCCGTTCGTTTACTCTACCGAACACGCTGGATCCGGAGAGCGTCACTGCCAATTATGAGAACGGAGTTCTGAAGATCGAACTGGCGAAGCGCGCCGAAGCCAAGCCGAAGCAGATCAAAGTCAACATCGGTTCAGGCAAGACGCTGAGTAAGACCGTCGAAGGCACCAAGACAGAGAGCAAAGGTCAGGCAGCATAATTCGCGAAGGAGTAAATTTTGTCGGAGACGGGCCATGCGGTTCGTCTCCTTTTTCGTTTTGGGCGTCGGCAATCGGCTGTCAGTTTCGGCCAGCATCCCTTGTCGAAAAAGTTGACTCGGTGAACGTCGATAACCGATAGCCCCTCCCGAACATAACGCATCAAGGTTAAGTAGGAAACACACATGGCGATTCGTTGGGAAAAATTGACTGTTAAGTCGCAGGAGGCGATCCAGAGGGCGAGCGAAGTGGCTGCCGAGAATGGCAACCCGGAGCTTCTGCCGATCCATCTGCTCGCAGCGCTGCTCGAAGACAAAGAAGGCATTGTCGTGCCCGTGCTACGCCGAATCGGCGTTGGGCCGGAGAAGCTGTTGAGTGACGCCAATGCCGAGATAGGCAAACTGCCGAAGGTCTCGGGAGAGTCTGCGGAGCCGCACATGTCGCCCGCATTTCAGAAGGTGATGGACTCAGCGTTCAAGCAAGCCGACACCTTCAAGGATGAGTACGTCTCGGTCGAGCACCTGTTACTTGCTCTCTCCCAAACCGGGAACGATGCAGCGCAGCGTCTGCTCAAAGCCGCCGGAGCCACGCACGACGTGATTCTGCAGGCACTCACTCAAGTACGCGGCTCACAAAAAGTGACCGACCAAAATCCTGAAGCCAAGTACCAGGCGCTCGAGCGCTACGCTCGCGACCTGACGGATCTGGCGCGTAAAGGCAAGCTCGATCCGGTGATTGGACGCGATGAGGAGATTCGCCGAGTAATGCAGGTTCTCTCGCGCCGTACGAAGAACAATCCCGTGCTCATTGGCGAGCCAGGTGTTGGCAAGACTGCCATCGTCGAAGGATTGGCTCGCCGCATCATCTCCGGCGATGTTCCGGAAATTTTGAAGAACAAGCGAGTTGTCTCGCTTGATCTAGGTTCAATGCTCGCCGGAGCAAAATATCGCGGCGAATTTGAAGATCGTCTCAAGGCTGTTCTCAAAGAAATCGAAGATTCAGCCGGGCAGATCATCCTCTTTATCGACGAGCTCCATACGCTGGTTGGAGCCGGCGCTGCCGAAGGCGCGATCGACGCCTCGAACATGCTCAAGCCGCCGCTTGCTCGCGGCGAGCTGCGCGCCATCGGCGCAACGACGCTGAATGAGTATCGCAAGTACATCGAGAAGGATGCCGCGCTCGAGCGCCGTTTCCAGATCGTCTTCGTCGGCGAGCCGAATGTAGAAGACACGATCTCGATTCTGCGCGGACTCAAAGAGCGTTATGAAGTTCACCACGGCGTTCGCATCAAGGACTCGGCGATTGTGGCAGCTGCAACGCTTTCGCATCGCTACATCTCCGATCGTTTTCTGCCCGATAAAGCTATCGATCTGATCGACGAAGCCGCAGCATCGCTCCGGATTCAGATCGACTCGATGCCGACCGAGATCGATCAGCTCGAGCGTCGTGCTACTTCTCTTGAAATCGAACGCCAGGCATTGAAGCGTGAAAGCGATCCCAACTCGAAAGAGCGCCTGGCGACGGTCGAAAAAGAACTGGCAGAGATCCGTGAGCAGGCGAATGCGCTTAAGGCACGCTGGAAAGAGGAGAAGCAATCCATCGGCCGCATTCAGGAGCTGAAGGAGCGCATAGAGAAGCTGAAGATCGAGGAGCAGCAGGAGGAACGTCGCGGCAACCTGCAGCGCGTAGCAGAAATTCGCTATGGGTTATTGCGCCAGGCAGAAGATGAACTGAAAAAGCTCAGCGCACAAAGCGACGGCAAAGGCCCGGCGACTCGCATGCTCAAAGAAGAGGTCGACGAAGAAGACGTGGCGCGCATTGTTTCGAAGTGGACCGGCATTCCCGTATCGAAAATGCTCGAAGGCGAGGTCAAGAAGCTTGTCAACATGGAAGCGCGTTTGCGCGAGCGTGTCATCGGACAGGACGCCGCGCTGGAACGCGTATCGAACGCAATCCGTCGCTCGCGCGCAGGATTGAGCGATCCGCGTCGGCCAATTGGGTCGTTCATCTTCCTTGGCCCGACCGGCGTCGGAAAGACTGAGCTGGCGCGCGCTCTCGCGGAATTTCTGTTCGACGACGAGCACAACATGATCCGCATCGACATGTCCGAGTACATGGAGAAGCACGCGGTCGCACGCCTGATCGGCGCGCCTCCGGGCTACGTCGGTTACGATGAAGGCGGGCAGCTCACCGAAGCCGTACGCCGTCGCCCCTACTCGGTCATCCTGTTCGATGAAATCGAGAAGGCGCACAACGACGTATTCAACGTCCTGCTGCAAATTCTCGACGATGGTCGCCTGACCGACAGCAAAGGCCGCACCGTCGATTTCAAGAACACGGTCATCATCATGACATCGAACTTGGGCGCGACATATCTGAACACGGATGCCCTTGCGACGCGCGAAGCCTTTGACCGTGCAAGCAAGCAGGTAATGGAAGTAGTGCAGTCACACTTCCGGCCCGAGTTCCTGAACCGCGTGGACGACATCATCATCTTCCGTCCACTCGAAGTGGCGCAGTTGA